>JALVMN010000048.1 GCA_027027005.1 Desulfobacterales bacterium
TGATTCCAGGTGGTGAGTATCTGATAGGTGACCCCTCTGATCCCTATCACCAAGAGCAGCTCGTAAGCCTTTCCCCCTTTTACATGGCCAAATTTCCAGTGACCAACGCCCTTTTTGAGATATTCGTGGAAAAGACCGGTTATGTCACAACCGCTGAAAAACAAGGATATGGAATTGTTTACGAGGGGCGATACAGGCAAAAGGTGGACCCAAAGACCGGAAGGAAGAGATTCATATGGCATTCTGGCATCAGACGGAGGAAGGTAGAAGGGGCCTGCTGGTATCAACCCAGTGGGCCGGGAAGTAACCTGCATGGAAAGAGAAACCATCCAGTGGTTCAAGTGAGCCTCGAAGATGCCATGGCATTTGCTGCCTGGACAGGGAAACGCCTGCCCACCGAGGCCGAGTGGGAGGGGGCATCCAGGACCAGGAAGGGCTATCCTTTCCCCTGGGGACAGAAGTGGTTGGACGAGGCCTGCAATGTGGAGAGTTCCCTCATAGCTGACACCACTCCAGTTGAAAAATACAAAGACTTTGCCAATGAGCTCGGCATAACAGATTCCCTGGGCAATGTAATGGAATGGACTCAAACCACCCTGGGAGACTCAACCTACGTGGTAAAGGGGGGAGGATGGCTTGCAAAGAAGGGCACACCACTTTGGAGCCGGGCTCCCGTTGATGCCAGTTATCGCTCAAATATCTTAGGATTTCGATGTGTTGCTTACTAAGATCCACCTCTTGACAAACCAGAAGACCCGATTATTTTTTTAATAGAAAAAATTCCAAAACATCATGTCGAAGGAGGTGATGCCGTATGTTGAGCCTGATTCCTTGGCGTGAGAGAAGGGACCTCGACATATTCAGGCGTGAGATTGACAGCCTCTTCGACAGATTCTTTGAAGGTTCGCCCTTTGAGACCCTGAAGGGGGACGGTCAGTGGATACCCTCCATTGATCTCTCTGAGACCAACAAGGAATATATCGTGAGGGCCGAGATACCAGGCGTCGACCCGAACGACTTTGACATATCCCTCAATAACAATGTCCTCACCATAAAAGGGGAGCGAAAACATGAGAAAGAGACCAAGGACGAAGATTTCCACCGAATCGAAAGGGCCTACGGTAGCTTTACCAGGGCCATCCAGCTCCCCGGCGAGGTGGACGAGGACAAGGTAAAGGCCAATTACAAGAATGGGGTTTTGGAGATCATCCTACCCAAGACCAAAGAAGAGGCTGTCAAGAAGATCCCTGTAAAAGCAGCGGCCTAATGGCCGGCAAGTGACAAGCCGGCTAGGAGGGCAAAGCGGGCGTAACGGCCCGCTTTTTTTATTTACACTCGCTTGCTCTCTCCTATATGTTGATGCTCAAGATGTCTGTCTGAAGGAGTGCAGGTAATGGAGTGGAAAGTAATGCTGAGCACATTTGCCATGATCTTTCTTGCAGAGCTGGGTGATAAGACACAACTGGCCACCCTTAGTTTTGCAGCAGGAAGCAAGTCCAGGATTTCGGTCTTTGTGGGGGCAGCAGGGGCACTAATCCTCACATCAATGCTTGCGGTAATATTCGGAACCTTGTTGGACAGATGGATACCTGAAGCCTATGTAAGGAGGGGCGCGGCTTGCCTTTTCATCATCCTTGGCATCTGGATGCTATTTACCTCAAAATAACCTCTCCTCTTATCGCTTCAACCTTGAACTAACCTTAGAGTTTTTCCCAAAAGGCCTTTGCCTCTTCCAGTGGAGTTCTGGAGACTTCCCTCTGCGTGATCCTTCCCGTCATCCCGCGCAGTCGAGCAATCCTTTCTTCCAGGGGAGGATGAGTGGAAAAGAGGTTCACAAAGCTCCCACCTGACAATGGATTGACTATGAACATGTGTGCGGTTTCAGCTCTGGCCTGCTGCATGGGGAGCCTAGCCGAATATACTCCCAGTTTTTCCAGGGCACTGGCAAGCCACTCGGGATTACCCGCGAATCTGGCTCCACTTGCATCTGCCTGATATTCACGGGAGCGTGAAATGGCCATCTGGATAAGCATGGCTGCAATGGGTGCCACAATGGCCATGATCAGGAGTCCAACAAGCCCGAATACGCCTCCACCCTCTTCGTCATCAGAACTTCCGCCTCCAAAGAATGCAAGCCCTT
>JALVMN010000049.1 GCA_027027005.1 Desulfobacterales bacterium
GTGGTGAGGACCGCCACATGAGGTTTGAGCCCGCTGTAGCGGCACTTCACATTCCAGAACTTCTCGAATCCGATGTCAGCACCGAAGCCGCTCTCGGTAACATGGTAGTCAAAGAGCTTGAGCCCGATCCGATCCGCGATGATTGAGGACTGTCCAACCGCGATGTTTGCAAAGGGGCCGGCATGCACCATGCAAGGCTGGTATTCCACAGTGCACATGAGGGTGGGGTTGATGGTGTTGCGCATCCAGGCGGTCATGGCCCCGTCAACTTCAAGGTCCTTGGTGTAAACAGGCTTGCCGGTCTTGTCAAAGGCCAGGGTGATCTCTCCCAGCCTCTTCCTCAGGTCGGGCAGGTCGGTAACGATGGAGAGGATCGCCATCAGCTCCGAGGAGACGGCAATTCCGAACTTGGACTGCATGGTGTAACCATCATAGCGCCCGCCGATGCCGATGATGATATTCCGCAATGCCTGGGCGCAAAAATCAATGATCCATCCAAATTCCACCCTCGTGGGGTCTATATCAAGGCGGCGCATGCCAGTGAGGCGCTGGAGTTGCTCGTCGGTGTAATTGCGCTCGTGCTGCATCCTGGCGGTGAGTGCCACCATGGCCAAATTATGGGCATTCATAATGTCGTTGATGTCGCCGGTAAGCCCCATGGAGAATTCAGTCATGGGGATCAGGAGGGCATTTCCACCTCCAGCAGCAGTCCCTTTGATGTTCATGGTGGGACCACCCGAGGGCTGCCTCAAGGCCCCGCCCACATTCAGGCCAAGTTTTCCCATGCCTTCCATGAGCCCGACAGAAGTGGTGCTCTTTCCTTCGCCCAGTGGAGTCGGAGTGATGGCTGTTACATCGATGTATTTGCCGTCGGGCCTATCCTTGAGCCTTTCAATAATCTTCATGAAATCCAGTTTGCAGAGCCTCCCATAGGGGATTACCTCGTCCTTTTGGAGACCGAGCTTATCCATCCACTCCTCATAAGTGGGCATGTTTTGCTCTGCGGCCTCAGAGATCTGCCAGTCTTTCATCTTCACCGCATCGTAGGGCATTCTTAATACCTCCTTTTCCATTAGAATTTGGCCCGAATCGGGCAATTTTGAGCCTTAGATTGACCTCTATACCTATCCAGGGAATTGACAGGCCCTGCCTATCACAAAAGCTCAAGGGGGTCAAGACAAATAGTTTTGGATCCAATAGTATCCGGCTGGAAGAAACCATAGTGTTTTTGTATAGTTATAATGGGGGACAAGAGGTAGGTTTTCTAGAGTGAGCCCTGGTTGAATGGTGGGTTGCCAAAGGAGAGGAAATATCCTAATGTTGCGTCAACTCAAGGCACCTGGAAAACTAGAGATGTGCCAAAAGCCGTATGAAAGACTTTATGTATATCAGGTTGAAGGCGTGGTGAGTCCTGGCTTGGAACAGGGGCTGGGGCCTTTTTTCCTTGGTAACTGGGTGGAGGACAACTGCTCTTTTTTGTTTTTTTCTAGACCGGCCATGGACGCCATAACCACACTCTTGGAAAGAGAAAGCTCTCTCAACCTTGTAGATACCCATGAGTTCACATACGAGGCGTGGCACGGAGGGGGGCTCGAGCCCTTTGAAGCTGGGCCTTTTCTTGTGGTGCCCTCCTGGCATGGAGGAGGGCTTGAAAGCCAGAAGATAGTTATCTATCTGGACCCGGGTGTGGTGTTCGGCAGCGGCCTTCATCCCACAACCAGGGATTGTCTCAGGGCCTTGGGCTGGATACTGGAGCGTGCGGACCTAAGGGGTGTGCTGGATCTGGGCACAGGGACAGGAATTCTGGCAGTGGCAGCGGCCCTGGCTGGGGCCGGAAGGGTCCTTGCTGTTGACCTCAATCCCCTGTGTGTCAGAACCGCCAAGGAAAATGTAAGGCTTAACTCTGTAGCCCCTTTGGTGGATGTGAGGGAGGGCGACGCCCTGGATTATGCCGCAGAAGAGGCCTCTTTGGTGATGGCAAACCTGCATTACGAGGTCATAAGGTCTTTGTTGGAGATGGAAGGTTTTCTCCAAAGAGCGTGGGTGATTCTTTCAGGCCTGCTCAGAAGCCAGTGGCAGGAGGTAAAGGCAAGGCTGTTGGATGCCGGACTGAATATATTTAAGG
>JALVMN010000050.1 GCA_027027005.1 Desulfobacterales bacterium
ATATTGGCGCCTGGATTTCAGCCTTTTGATCCCTCTGGGTTTGACACTTATAACTATGCCAACCATCCCAATGTGTTGAGCTCAATGGAGTTTGAGCGAATTCTGTCGGCTTCGGGTCCCACTATGGGGCATTTGGTGCGGATGTCGGATCACAAGGAGCCCAAGAAGATTGCGTGGTTGCAGTGTGTTGGTTCCAGGGACATCAATCGGTGTGATAATCCGTACTGTTCTGCGGTGTGCTGCATGTATGCCATAAAGGAGGCGGTGATTGCCAAGGAGCATGCCGGTGGAGATCTGGATTGTGCCATCTTTTTCATGGACATGAGGACTCATGGTAAGGACTTTGAGCGTTACTATGAAGATGCCAAGAACAAACACGGAGTACGCTTCATACGTTCCAGGGTTCATTCTGTTTTTCCTGCCGAAGGGGGCCATGATCTTGTAATCAAATATGCCACTGAGCAAGGGGGTCCGGTGGAGGAGGTCTTTGACTTGGTGGTACTTTCTGTGGGTCTTGAGACTTCTGCAGAGGTGGTTGAGTTGGCCGGGAAGCTTGGGATTGAGCTTACAGAGAGTAATTTTTGTCAGACCAATTCCTTCAATCCTGTGGCCACATCGCGGGAAGGAATATATGTGTGCGGCGCCTTCCAGGGCCCCAAAGATATCCCCCAGTCGGTTATTGAAGCCAGCTCTGCCGCCGCTGTTGCAGGGGAGCTATTGTCTCCTGCCCGTAACACCCTCACTAAGACTAAAGAGCTTCCCCATGAGAGGAATGTAGTTGGAGAAAGACCGCGCATTGGGGTTTTTGTTTGTCATTGTGGCATAAATATCGCCGGTGTGGTTGATGTCAAGGCAGTAAAAGAGTATGCAGCCACGCTCCCATATGTGGAGTACGTGGCAGACAATCTATATTCCTGTTCTCAGGATACCCAGGAAACCATCACCAAGGTGATTGAGGCCAACAACTTGAACCGTGTGGTGGTTGCGGCCTGCACCCCTAAAACCCATGAGCCCTTGTTCCAGGAAACCCTGGTCAATGCAGGACTGAACAAATATCTTTTTGAAATGACCAATATTCGAAACCAGGATTCCTGGGTACATAAGGATGATCCGGATGAGGCCACGGAGAAGGCCAAGGACCTGGTCCGCATGGCTGTTGCCAAGGTGGCCCTGATGGAGCCCCTCAAAGATACCGAGCTTGATATCAATCAGAAGGCCTTGGTGGTGGGGGGTGGAATTTCTGGTATGATTTCAGCCAAGAGTCTATCGGAGCAGGGTTACCAGGTCTGCCTGGTGGAACGAGAGGCTTCCTTGGGGGGCCAAGCCCGCAAGCTTTACAAGACTTGGAAGGGAGAGGATGTACAGGAGAAGCTCACCGACTTGATCAAGACCGTTGAAGGAGATCCTAATATTGAGGTCCGGCTGGCTACAGATCTTGCCAATGTGGAAGGATTTGTGGGGAATTTCAAGACGACCTTGCGATCCGGTGGAAAAGAAGAGGTGGTGGAGCACGGAATAGTGATTCTGGCTACAGGAGCCTCGGAGTACAAACCGGATGAATATCTATATGGGAAGGATCCACGGGTTCTAACTCACCTTGAACTTGATGAGAAGTTCATAAATGATGATGCCTCTTTGAGGGGGATAAAGACTGCGGCTTTTATCCAGTGTGTGGGTTCGAGAGAACCGGACAGACCCTATTGTTCCAGAGTTTGCTGCACTCATACCATGGAAGCCGCTCTCCATTTGAAGGAACTCAATCCGGACATGGACATTTATGTGCTTTACAGGGACATCCGCACTTATGGTGAACGGGAGACCTTATATCGAAAAGCCAGAGAGGCAGGCGTGACATTCATTCGTTATTCTGTGGATGACAAGCCAAAGGTCCAGGCCAGAGGAGAAGCTCTGGAAATAGAGATCACAGACTATGTGCTTCAGATGCCGCTAAAGATAAGAGTGGAACTTTTGACCTTGGCTTCCGCCATTGTTCCCAATGAAGACGAAAGACTGGCCCAGTTCTTCAAAGTGCCAACGAACGAAGATGGATTCTTTATTGAAGCCCACGCAAAATTGGGGCCCTCTGAGTTTGCAACTGACGGCATATTCCTTTGTGGGATGGCTCACTATCCAAAACCCATCGATGAGTCTGTAGCGCAAGCCCAGGCTGCAGCATCGCGGGCCGTCACACTGCTTGCAAGAAAGACTGTTCATGTGAGCGGTACTGTTGCCTATGTCAATCCAGCATATTGCAGCAGTTGCGGTGTTTGCGTGGAAATCTGTCCATACTCTGCCCCCTCTTTTGTAAAGGAAGGTCCTTTTGCAGGAAAGGCGGAAATAAATCCTGTGCTTTGTAAAGGTTGCGGTTTGTGCGTTGCTTCTTGCCGTTCAGGTGCCCTGAACCTCAAGGGCTTTGAGGAAGGGCAAATCATGGCCATGATAGATGAAATGTGAATTGGTTTACGAGCTGTTGCCAACCTGCTCTGAGGATCGATTGAAACAAGGAGACGAAGATGGATAATTGGCGACCGAAGATAACAACATTCTTGTGCCACTGGTGCAGTTATGGGGCTGCAGACCTGGCCGGGGTCAGCCGCCTCCAATACCCGCCTGACTTCAGGGTGATACGGGTGCCTTGCTCGGGCAGGGTGAGCCCTAAGTTCATCCTGGCAGCGCTCCGCCACGGGGCAGACGGCGTGTGGGTGTCGGGGTGACACCCGGGTGATTGCCATTACCTGGAAGGTAATTACTATGCCAGAAGAAAGTTCGTGCTTCTCAAGAACCTCCTTGAACACATAGGCATCGAGCCCGGCAGGCTTCACTTCTCATGGATCTCGTCGGCAGAGGCCACCAAGTTCGTGGAAGTGGCCAAGACCGTCTGGGAAGAAGTGAGAGCTCTAGGGCCTGCCAAATACCTGATCAAGAAAAGGGCTGAGGTGGCGTAATGCTTGGATATGCTGAAAAGATAAGGGCGAAGGCCAGAGAATTGCTCGAATCAGGAAAGGTGGATTTATTTATCGGTTACAGAAAAGGCACTGTGCCCATGATGAATGAGCCGGTGGTAGTCAGGGATCCGGGAAAGGTTGACCAGCTACATTGGGATAGTTTTTGTGCACTGAACCTATGTAACTATCTCACCCGGCGCACTGAAAAGATCGGCATTGTGGCCAACGGATGCAACTCCCGTAACATCGTGACCCACATAATCGAAAACCAGATAAATCGGGACCAACTTTACATCCTGGGGATCCCATGCGAGGGAATGATCGATCACAGGGCCACCAAGCGGGCGGTAAAGGGAAAAGAAATCCTGGAGGTAAAAGAAGACGGAACCTCTTTTACAGTAAAGGGCCACGGCTTTGAAGAGACCTTTGACAAGGCCCAATTCCTCCAGGCAAATTGCCAGACATGCACACACCACAATCCAGTGATCTATGACGAGATGCTGGGCGATCCTGTGGATGAACCTGAAGGGGTGGAAGAATTCAAGGACGTGGAAGGGATCGAGAAGATGGATCCAGAACAGAAATGGAATTTCTTCCAGCGCCTCATCTCGCATTGCATAAGGTGTTATGCCTGCAGGAACGCCTGCCCGCTGTGCTATTGCCCCACCTGCTTTGTGGACGAGTCAAGGCCCCAGTGGGTGGGGAAGAGCTCTGATCCCATCGACACCATGACCTTTCATTTCCTGAGGGCCTATCACTGTGCCGGCAGGTGTACGGACTGCGGGGCCTGCGAGAGGGTGTGCCCCATGGGTATCCGCATGAGACAGTTCACCAAGAAGCTCAACAAGGACGCCAAGGAGCTCTTCGGCTGGGAAGCAGGCCTTGACCTGGATCAAAGGCCGCCACTTGATGTTTACAGGCCTGACGACTACAACGACTTTATCAAGTAAGGTGTGCACATGATTACCAAGATCTTCAGCAAGCAGGAATGGATTGAAGGGATAAAGGGACTCGCAGAGGACTACAAGATATTCGTGCCTGCCCAAGATGGTGAGTATCACTCCTTTATGCCGCTGGACCAGGGTAAAGAGCCTGATTTTGACTACCAGAACACCAGGCTTTCGGCCAAAGGTGTGGTCTATCCCCAATCGGAGAGGATGTTCATATACTCGGTGGACGCTCAGGCCCCTGATGCCTTTATCATGAAAGAGGCTCCCAAGGAGTTTCCTCCCCAGGCAGTGGTGGGCATCAGGTCTTGTGATGCCCATGCGCTCAGGCTGGTGAATGTGAACTTCGACACCCCTGAATACAAGGACCCGTGGTGGGTGAGGCGTTACAACGCCACGGTGCTGGTGGGACTGGGGTGCAATGAGCCCTGCTCCACCTGTTTTTGCAGGATGGCAGGAGGCGGCCCCTTTAACAAGGATGTCCTGGATGTCCTGCTCTACGACCTGGGAGAGGATTTTTTGGTGGAGGCACTCACTGAAAAGGGCCAGGAATTCCTCTCCAAGATAAAGGGCGGAAAGGATGCCGGAGACCAAGACAAGAGGGCCGGGGAGGAGTTGAGCCAGAAAGCTTTGAATAAGATGACCCCACCCCTGGACGTAGAGGTCCTGAGGAAAAAGGGCCTCCTTGATCTCTTCAATGCCCCATTCTGGCAAGAGGAGGTGGCATTTGCCTGCATCAACTGCGGCACCTGCACCTTTTTGTGTCCCACCTGCTGGTGCTTTGACATACAGGACGAGGTTTACAAGAAAGAGGGTGACCGCATCAGGAATTGGGACTCCTGCATGTTCCCCCTATTCACCCTGCACGGCTCAGGCCACAATCCAAGGGAGCACAAGTTCCAGCGGGTGCGGCAGCGCTTCATGCACAAACTGAAATACTATGTTGATAAATACGGAGACGGCATCCAGTGCTCTGGTTGCGGAAGGTGCGTCCAGTTCTGCCCTGTGAATATTGACATCAGGCAGGTCCTGGAACTGATGAAAGATTTTGCCCAAGGTTGATTGAGAAATGAAAGCCCAGAATATAGAGGAGGGTGTTCCATTGGAAAATCCTTATCTACCATATCCGGTCAGAATCCAAGAGATCATCACCGAGACAGAGGACAAAAATCTCAAGACCTTTAAGTTTGTCTTCCTGAATCCTGAAGATGAAGAGAAGTTTGCCTATACCCCTGGGCAGTTCGCTGAGCTCTCTGTGCCTGGCAAGGGAGAGATCCCCATAGGCATTGCCTCTTCTCCCACTGAAAGGGGCTATGTGACTTTCACGGTGAACAAGGTGGGCCTGGTGACCACCCACCTCCACAACATGAAAGAGGGCGACATCATGGGGATCCGGGGCCCATTGGGCAACTGGTATCCCTGGGAGGAGATGGAAGGAAAGAATGTGGTGATCATTGGGGGAGGTTTTGCCTTTACCACACTTCGTTCCAGCATCGTCTATATGCTGCATCCCGACAACCGCCCCAAGTTCAAGGATATCATCGTGGTTTATGGGGCAAGGAGCCCTGGCATGCTGCTTTACAAGGAGGAGTTGGCCCAGTGGGAGCAGCGAGACGACATAGAGATGCATATCACGGTGGATGCCACAGATGATCCCGACTGGAAATACAACGTAGGTTTTGTGCCCACCATCACAGAGCAAAAGATCACCAGCTCTGAAAACGCCATTGCAATAGTGTGCGGCCCCCCCATCATGATCAAGTTCACCCAGCCGGTGCTTGAAAAGCTGGGGTTTCCGCCAGAAAGGATCATCTTGTCGCTTGAAAACAGGATGAAGTGTGCCATAGGCATGTGCGGCCGCTGCAACATCGGCGACAAGTTCGTGTGCAAGGACGGCCCAGTCTTCTCCCTTGCCCAGCTCAAGGAGCTGCCTCCAGAGTACTAGATTTTGTGTTTTGAGCAGATATAAAACAAGTCAGTGCCTGATCCTTTGGAAAAACCAAGATTACCTTCTGGGTCTTGATGAAAGGGCAGGCATTTTTCATGTAAGCTCAATCCCGAGAACAACACACCAAAAAAAAGCAAGAAAACATCGAATATGATTACTCCCACTTTAGCCTTGATCAAGTAGAGGTAAAAGTCCATGTACGACTTTCTTCTGAACGAGACGGAAAAGGCCTTTTGGCTGGAGGTGAGGGATTTTGTGAAAAAGGATATCCCGAGCCAGTTGATCCGGGACATGGATGAAGGGAAGATCGAGACGGGCCGCCCCATTGTGGAAAAGGCCGGGGCCAAGAACCTGCTTGGCCCGCGCTTTCCCAAGCGATACGGCGGAAGGGAGCTCAATTGGGTGGCAGAGGTTGCTGCGGTGGAAGAAGTGGGGGTCTTGGGTAACTCCGTCTCTTGCGCCTATGTCATGCCCAGCATTGTGGGCGAGGCCCTGAATTTATTCGGAACAGTGGAGCAAAAGGAAAGATACCTGCACCCCACTAACCGAGGGAAACTTTACAGCGCAGAGGCCCTCACAGAGCCAAGGGGCGGGTCTGACTTCTTTGGGGCCACCACCACGGCAAGGAGGGATGGAGATTATTTTGTCCTAAACGGCGAAAAACGCTTTGTGGTGGGGGCCCAGGACAGCGACTGGTTTCTGGTCTATGCCAAGACAGCGCCGGAGGCCCATCCTCACGAATCCATGAGTTGTTTCATAGTGGAAAGGGGGATGGGCCTCCGGCGCTGTCT
>JALVMN010000051.1 GCA_027027005.1 Desulfobacterales bacterium
TTAAAAGGGAACCCGGTGAGAGTCCGGGACCGGCCCGCGGCTGTGAGTGGGGACGAAAGCCGCAAGCTTTGGGATGAGTTATCGGTGGTGTTGGTGGTTAACGACTCCTGAGCTAAGCCACTGGGATTGGAGGGTATCCGTCCTGGGAAGGTGCGGTGAGTAGGTTGATCCACGAGTCAGAAGACCTGCCTGGGGGTGTGTGTAGGCATGGTCCCTCGCGGATTGGGGTAGTGCCTTAGGGATCTGGCAGGATAAAAACGGGAAATCCCCGGATCGATTCCATATCGGTCCGGGTTTTTTTTTGGCCATCAAAATAAAGGAGGAGGCCAATGAGTGAAGATAGAGTCCTGGTGATTTGCGACAACCCCCACAGGAAACACTACCTTGAGCACCACATAAGAGTTTGTGGTCTTTACCCCATCTGGTATCCCAACATAATGGCGGCTCATCTAGCCATAAGGGCAGATCGCTTCAGGATGCTGATAGTGGACCTGGGCATCCCGGTTGAACCCAAGATCAATCTCATCAAGGAGACCATGGGCAAACAAGCAGGGATCCCCATTATCACCATAGGCAAGATAGAGTATCTCGAATCCACAAACCCGTTCCCTAGTTACATGGACCTGATAAAGCTCTCTTCCATAGAGGCATTCCCTGAACTCCTAAGGCAATACACAAGAGTTGTGCCGATTCCACCTATCTAATGGGTGAACTTTCAGACGCACTTGGACCGAAATTACGTTGTTAATGAAGCGCTCAGCAGAAAAGAAAGGAGGTTATGTCATGTCAAGTCTTATTGGATTACTCGTTGTTCTTGGATGTTTGCTGATCAACCCTTGCCCTGTCATTGCCGTAAAATCAAGTCCGGTATCTGTTATGGAAGAGGTGGTGGTGACCGCGAGCCGCATTGAAGAGAAAGAGAAAGAACTGACCGTGAATGTAACTGTTATTGACGAGGAGGAAATCAAGAATTCTTCAGCAAAGGATCTAGGGGAACTGATGGCAGAAAAGGGGATAGGGCATATTCATAAATATCCTGGCTCCTTGACCTCCGTTGGTATAAGGGGCTTCAGAACAGAGACGCACGGTAACGACCTACAGGGGTATGTATTGGTGCTTGTAGATGGTCGCAGGGCAGGCACTGGAAATGTTGCAAAGATCCTCACCAAGAATATCGAAAGGATCGAGATAATCCGTGGCCCTGCTTCTGTCCAATATGGCTCTGCTGCCGTGGGAGGAGTTATAAACATCATCACAAAGAGGGGAAAAGGTAAGCCATCTGTGTTCGTGGAGGGCTTGCTCGGCTCTTATGGCTTTGAGCAAGGGACAGTAGGCTTCCAAGGAAAATACCAATCCCTGGATTTTTCAGGATCATTCACTAGAGAAAAGATGGATGACTATGACACGGCTGATGGTGAAGAGTATCACAATACCGGGTATAACGGCAAAAAAAACGCCAGTCTGAATCTTGGAGTAGAATTCTTAAAAAGCCATCGATTGGGCCTGATATATCGAAATTTTTATGGGGATGAAGTGGGAAGTCCTGGCTACCTGAGCGCCAACGACCTGGACGATTATACCAATGAGAAGAATAGATCGCTTGATTTCAGCTATGACGGTGTCCTTCATGAGCTGGGACTTTCTTGGAAGCTCCGCCACTTCAGAGGCAAGGATGTTGATAAGTGGGTCGATCCCACTGGAAGCGACCCCTCTGGTCGGGACAACGGGATCCCATCAAAGCGAACCACAACCCAAGAAGGGGTTCAAGCACAACTGTCCTTTGAAAGGGGTATTGGGACCATTACAGGAGGCTACGATTGGGTTAATTATGAAATAGAGACATCCTGGGATCCCCAAGAGTCTGAATATGACAATCCGGCATATTTTCTGTTGGCAAAGTTAAGGCTCTTGGACAAGAGGCTGATCTTGTCTGGTGGCCTCAGATACGACTTATACGAGGTGGAGGTGAAAGGCGGCCAAGGCCGGGATGAAGACGACACGAAGCTATCGCCCAGGGTAGGCCTCTCATTCCTGGCAACAGAGTTTTTGAAGCTCAGGGTGAACTATGGAGAGGCCTTCAAGATGCCCACTGCTGACCAATTAGCCGCAGACTATG
>JALVMN010000052.1 GCA_027027005.1 Desulfobacterales bacterium
TCTATCCTGTACCTGATGATTACGCCATCATCCGAGGTCTCAAAATGAATGTCACTGGCCCTCTTGTTGATGGCATCCAGGATCGTGGAGTCCACCAGTTTTACGATAGGGCTCTCTTCCAGCGATACCTTCTCTATGCTGAGGATGTCCTCGCCCTTTTCGGTCTCCCTCACAATGGGCAGTCTCATGTCATCTGAGATGCTGTCCAGCACACTCTTGGAGGACTCTATCTTTTTTAGGAGCTCTTTGATCCTCTTTTCACTGGCAACCACAATGGATATGTTTGTATCCAGCAATATTTCCAGCTCATCCACGGCCTTGAGAAAGTTGCGAGGCTCGGCCATGGCCACCACCAGGGTCTCACCTCTGCGTTCGTAGGGGACGAGCTGATATCGAGTCATCACCTCAAGGGGGACGAGATCCAACAAGGTCTCGTCCTTTACCCTGTCGAGCAGCACATAATCGTATGAGTACTGGGCAGCGATGATGCGGGCCAGTTCTTCCTCGTTGAGAAAACCCTCCTGGATGCAAATCTGGCCCACCCGTTGTTTTGTAATGTTCATCTTGGAGATTACGTGTTCCAGCTCTTCCGGGGTCATGAAGCCCAGTCGAACCGCCCAGTCTCCAAACTTGAGCCTCTTTTGATTGTGGACTGTCTCAGCCAAGGCCAGCCCTCCTTTTATCTAGATTGCAACACTAGCCAATTGAAAAATGGGCAAATACATGGCCAGCACCACCAAGCCTATCAAAACGCCCATGACGATCATCAATGCGGGCTCTATGGCAGATGTCAGCACCGAAAGCCTAGTGTCCACATCCTCTTCATAGAATTCGGCCAAATCATTCAATACTTGATCCAGAGAGCCGCTATTCTCCCCTGCGCTGATCATCCTCACGCACAGGGGTGGAAAGATCCCTGATGAGGCCAGGGCCTCTGCAAATCCGGTTCCATGCTCCACCCGGGTGGTGATTTCGTCCAATCTCTCCCTGATAAACGTGTTTTTAAGCACCCCTGCCGATATCTTTACGGCCTCTAACAGCGGCATTCCGGCCCCCAAGATGGTTGCCATGGTCCTGGACAGCTTTGAGATGGAATAATGCAGATAAACCGATCCCATCACTGGGAGTGAAATCTTCCACCTGTCAATCAATCGTCTACCTCCAGGGGTATTTCTCACATAAAGGTAAAAAAACAGCCCCAATAAAATCAGGAGACCAACGAATATCAGATTGGCTCTCAGGGCCGTGGTAACACTAAGTAGGATACGGGTGAGCGCCGGCAACTCAGTGCCAGCCTCAAAATAGGTCCTGGTGAAGGTGGGCACCACATAGAGGAGCAAAAAGAGGAGGGCGGCGATGGAAACCAAGGTCAGGATCATGGGATAGACAGAGGCTGAAATAATCCTTCTACGTATCTGGTCAATCTTTTTTAGGTACTGCACATGCCTGTTAAGTGCCACTACCAAGCTGCCGGTCTTCTCCCCTGCCTGAAGAGCGGCAATGTAAAGGCTGGAAAATATGTCCTCGTATTTGGAAAACGCAGAAGAAAGGGGGGCACCTCCTGCCACCTCTCTCCTCACATCCTTAAGGATATCGATCAACTCCCCCTCTTTTCCTTTCTCAATTATTGCATCCAGGGCAGCGGGGATAGGTAACCCGGCCTTTATCAGGACTGAAAATTCCTGGTTGAATACAATTAGGTCTTTGAGCCGTATCTTTGTGAGGCCTCTCCCAATGCCGAATCCACCCAACAGCCCCTCTGCCCTCTTGATCTGGAGCACGAAATTTCCTTCCCTCTCCAGCTCCGCTTTGACGGAGGCCTTGCTCTGGCCGATCATCCTCTTTTCAAGGATACGACCACTGGGTGTGGCGATTTTGCACCTGAATATGGGCATGGGCTAATGGGCCTGATAATATAGTTTTTTGGCTTTCGTCCCTTCTCAAAGGGTACGAAGACACTGAACCTGAAAATCTAATGCAATCTCCTTGCCATGAGAAAAAAGGCGGTATTCAAGTGATTCAAAGGACCAACAAAAAGGGGTTTTGTCAAGAGATTTGAGGTGTACCGGAAAAAAGGGATGAAAAAATTGTAACCAATTGATTTTATTAGGATTCTGCCAGTTTTCGTTGCTCCTCTGCCCTGACCTCACGGCGGAGCATCTTGCCCACCTTGCTCTTGGGCAACATGTCCCTGAACTCTATGTAGTGGGGCACCTTGTAAGGGGCAAGCCTCTCCCTGCACCACTTTGTAAGCTCGTAGCTGCTTATGCCCCTTATGTCTTCCTTCAGGACCACAAACGCCTTTATCCTCTCGCCCACCTTTTCATCGGGCACCCCCACCACGCAGGCAGCCACCACGGCCCTGTGTTCCTGGAGCACCCTTTCTATCTCGGCAGCGGCTATGCGGTATCCCTTGTGTTTTATCATATCAACGGATCTATCCATGAAGTAGAGCCAGCCATCCTTGTCGATGCGCACGATGTCTTTGGTGCGATACCAGATCTCACCATCCATCTCCAGGAAGCATTCCTTGGTTTCCTCTGGTTTCCTCCAATAGCCTCTGACCGCATACCTTGAGGTCCCCAGCAGCTCACCCGGCTCCCCCTGGGCCACCGGCTCGAGGGTGTCAGGGTCCACCAGCTTTACTTTGGCCTCTGGCACCACCTTGCCTGCAGCCCCTTCAGGCGGTATCCCATCCCTGGCATAAGAAAGCGAGATGGCCCCGCAGAACTCTGTGGTCCCATAGCCCTGATACAGGGGGATACCGAACTTTTCAAACCACCTCCGTGCCACCTCAGTCGGGAGCACGTCTCCACCTACACCACAGTACTTGAGTGAGCTCATGTCATAGAACTCAACCCTGTCATGTTCCAGGATCATCCTGTAAAGTGTGGGCACTGCAAACATATTGGTGGCCTTGTATCTGCCTATGTGGTCCATCAAGGCATCCAGCACCACCCTCGGCAACATGAGAAGGGTCTCACCCGAGACAATCAAGGGAGTCATGGCATCCATCTGGCCAATGATATGATATAGGGGCGCGGCCAGGGCCGTTACTGCCTGGCCTACCGGGACCAGCGCCTCGCTGGCCCTCCTCCACTCCAGGGAATTGTAAAGAAAAAGCCCGCCCGGGAGCGGCACCCCTTTTGGGAATCCAGTGGTCCCGCCCGTATAAAGGAGCAGGCATGGCTCCAGGGGATCTGGTTCCTTCCAGGGCGGCATCTTAGAGGTTGACCCACCCTTTATCAGTTCATTGAAGCCATATATATCCTTTCCGGAGGGAAACTTCCCTTTGGGCACCCGGTCAAACCCGCGGGCAATGAGCCGCTTCCAAAGAGGAATCAGATCCACCATGTTGGTTACCACAACCCGTTTTATGGAGGTCTCGGGCATTATCTCGCTGACATAGTTGAAGTTGGTGTCCATACAGACTACTGTCTCGGCGCCACTGTCATTTGCCAGGTATTTGAGGTCATAGGAACCATAGACCGGTGCCACCGGCACCGGGAGGGCCCCAAGCCTCTGAAGGGCCAACAGGGAGATCACCGACTGAGGGATATTGTGAAGATAGATCAGCACCCTGTCCTTGGGCCCAACCCCGATGTGGGCAAGGGAGGAGGCCAGCCTCAAGACCATTTCCCTCAGGGTCTCGAAGGAAAACCTCTCGCCCAGGTACACCAGGGCCGTCTTCTGAGGGAATGAGGTGGCGGTCCTATTAAAGCACTCGTAAAGGGATGCGGCCTTGAGTTCTATCATGTCCTCTCTCTCTTTTCCCTCCTCCTTGGTCTTTACACTCCCAGGTAGGCTGCCTTGACCTCCGGGTTTTCCAGGAGTTCGGACCTTGTGCCCTGAAATACAAGCATACCGTTTTCCACCACATATCCCCTGTCAATTATTGGCATTATGGGTCTGGCAAACTGCTCTGTTACCAGGATGGTAATGTCCTCATCCCTTATCTTTTTGATGGCCCTGGCAAGGTCTGCCTGTAGCATGGGGCTTAAGCCCAGGAGGGGCTCGTCCATCAGCAAGAGTTCAGGGCGGGCCACCAGTGCTATACCAATTGCCAGCATCTGCTGTTCGCCACCGCTTAGAAGCCCTGCCCGCCTCTTTCTCAGGTTGTGGAGGACTGGGAACAGGGTGAAGACCATCTCTATCCTCTGCCTGGTCTCAGAGCGGGGCCTCAGGTAACCAGCAATCTTGAGGTTTTCCAAGACATCGCTGTCCCTGAATATGGGGTGGCGCTCCTGGCTCAGAACAATACCCCGCTTGACCCTCTCACTGGGTTTGAGGAAAAGCACCTCTTCACCCTTGAAGGTGAGACTGCCCATTATGGTAATCCTTACCCCGCCTCTGCGGTCTTCCTTCCTTTTCATGTCAACGATGAGGCCGGAGAGCGTATTCATGAGGGTGGTCTTGCCCGCACTGTTGGATCCCAGCACCGCCACGATCTCTCCGGTCTTGACCTCCACGGACAAGTCATTGAGGGCAAGTGCGTTTTCAAAGAAGACCATCAGGTTTTTTGCCTCTAGTAAAGTGTCCACTGCCTCCCTCACAAACCCTTTCCCTGGACATCCACCTCAATGCCCAGGTAGGCTGACTTTACCTCTGGGCTTTCCATCACTTCCTTTGGCGCCCCTTCTGCGATCTTCATGCCGAAGTTAAGCACCATCACCCTGTCCACCACCCTGAAGAGTTCCTTTAGCCTGTGTTCGATCATCACAATGGAGAGGCCTTCCTGGTGGAGCCTCTCTATTATGGGAAGGGTGCTGGCCACCTCTGACATGGACATCCCTGAGAAAAGCTCGTCAAGGATCAGGAGTTCAGGCCTCAATGCCAGGGCACGGGCCAGGTCCAGTCTCTTGAGATAGCCGTGGGGAAGGCTTCCTGCAGGCTTGTAAGGCACAAAGGAATCCCTCTCAAAGCCCATGTCATCCAGGATGTCAATGGCTGCATCGTCCTTTTCACCGTACCTGCCGCCCCTCAGCCTCCGCACCCTGGGCGAACAAAGAGGGATGATGATGTTCTTGTATGCAGGAAGATTGTAAAAAAGCCTTACCATCTGGAAGGTCCGAGAAATGCCCAAGCCCGCGATCTTATACGGCATCTTGCCGGTGATGTCTCTGCCATTGAAAAACACCTTCCCACGCGTGGGCCTGACAAAGCCGGTGATGAGGTTTACCAGGGTGGTCTTGCCCGACCCATTTGGGCCGATGACTCCCAAGAATTCCCCTCGCTTCAGGGTAAAACTCACATCGTGGACCGCCCTCACTCCCCCAAAGTCCTTACACAATCCTTCAACGGTGAGGACCGCCTCTGTATCGGCCACTAGCTGACCTCCACCTTTGTCTCAAACTGGTGATATTTTCGTTCCATGAAGTGAAAGATCCCCTCCGGGAGGGCCAGTATGCTGAGAATGAGAACGCCGCAGTAAATGGCAATCCTGAGGCCCCCCAGGGCCCTGAGGAACTCTGATAGGGGTACCAGGATCATGGCACCCAGTGCAGCACCTGCAAAGCTGCCCTGCCCCCCCAAGGCCACTGCGGCCACCGGGAGTATGGAGTAGTCCAGGGCAAAAACCGACATCCCCACGAACTGGTAGTGGTGGGTCATAAGCGCGCCTGCAAAGGCCCCCACTGATCCTGCAATGAAAAGGGCCTGGCTCTTTCTCCAGTAGATGTTGATGGCCCCGCTCATGACAGCACGGTCATCGTCTCGGATGGCCATCAAGACCAGGCCATAGTCAGAGCTCATCACCCTGCGAAACCCAAAAAGACATACCAAGAATCCGAACACCGCCAGGTAGGCAGCCACCCTGTCATGGACCAGCGGGGATAGGGCTGAAAGACCGTGTGTGCCCCCTAGAGTGCCGGTTGCCTCAATACCCTTCATAAAGAGGATGGGGAGCATCAAGGTGATCATGGCAAAGTAGACCCCTCTTAGCCTCATCACAGGGGAGAGAAGGGCTGAACATATGAGCCCTCCACCAATGGTGGCCAAGGGAATAGTTACAAGGGGTGGGAGGTGGAGATAGTGGTTAAGCCCTCCTGCAAGATAGGCGCCCACCCCAAAAAACAGGGACTGCCCCAGGGAGAACAGTCCACAAGAGGCAAGGAAATCCCAGCTGAGGGCCAGCAATCCGTACATACAGGCATAGACCAGCACCTTTCCCCAGTAGCCCTCCAGAAAAAGGGGTAGCGAGAGGAGGACCACAACGGGCACAGCGCGGGGCAGCATCAGATACAGGATCTCTTTAGTGGAGGCAACGGCAAAGATGGTGTCTGCACGGGCCTTGATCCCCCTGTCCAGCCTCTTTTTCCTGAGCTTTCTCTCCTGGGCGGACAAATCTTATACCCTTTCTTCCAACTCTTTGAACTTACCAAACAGCCCCGAGGGCCGCACCGCCAGCACCAGCACTATGGCAGCCAGCGGCACGATTATCATCCACTTGGCACCTATGTATTTGGCGGCAATTATCTGGCCGTATCCTATTATAAAACTGCCAACAACCATGCCCAAGGTGCTCTCCAACCCCCCCACTATGGCAACGGCCAGGGCGTAAATCAGGACCTCGTATCCAATGGTGGATTCCATAACGCCCAAAGGAAGCACCACCATGGCGGCAATGGCCGCCAAAGCCGAGCCGAAGGCCAGGGCAAGGGAACCTATCCAGTCTGATTCTATGCCCACAGAAAGGGCGGTCCTTTCATTCTGGGCCATTGCCCTGAATGCCAGTCCAATCTTTGTGTGATGCACAAAAAGCCATAACAGCCCCACCAGCACCATGCCCGTAACCACCACGAAGAGACGCTGGTAGTCCACGGCCACACTCCCTATTTCCAAGCTTCCTCGCATGAAGAGGGGTAGGCTGTAACGGATTCCATAGAAACCCCTCCAGGTGAGGAGTTCCAGGATGGCCACCCCTGCTGCAAACGTCACTATGAGCTCTGCGAGAGCGATTCCTCGCAGCCGCAGGAGCAGCACCCAGTAAAACAGAAACCCTACCAGGGCGGTTACCATCACTGCCAGGGGCCCTGATACCCAGAAGGGAAGCCCCAAGGTATTTATGAAGGACCAGGCAGCAAAGCCGCTCAGGATGTAAAGGGCCCCATGGGCAAAGTTGGCAAGTCCGCTAATGCCGTAAGTGAGGCTGAAGCCAACAGCGTAAAGGGCCAGGATCACACTCTTAATGAGACCGTATATGAGCAGTGACAACATGGACTCTGGCTCTCATGGGGGTTTTTTCGGATGAAAAATCGGGCAGGGCCGCCACGGCCCTGCCCGTAGTCTCGGCCAAATTTGTTCACACTACTTTTTCATGTGCGGTGGGAGTTGGATCTTTCCCTCTGCCAGGAAACCGGGATAAACCGGGACCCTCCTGAGCTTACCGCTATTGTCTTTTTGCCACTGGAATATGACGCACACCCCGGTCTTGTGGGCATCTTCGGTGCCAAAGACCGCCACGTGCTGTTCATTAAACCTGATCCTCCCGGAAACGCCCATGTAGTCAGTCTTCTCCAGAGCTGACACAATTGCATCGGGATCCAGGGAACCTGCCCTCTCAATGGCAGCCTTCAGGATAAAGACCGCATCATAGGCCGAAGAGTTCACCGCCGCTGCCTCGGGCAATGAGCCGTATTTCTTCTTGAACGCCTCCAGGAACTCCACGGTCTTGGGCAGCTTCTTTATGGGCAACGAGGCACCCACTGGGAATTCAATGTGGATGGAATACTCTACTTCAGGTCCTACGGTCTGAAGTGCCCTGAACGAGGCCATGGGTGGAACGAACCCGATCAAGAGGGAGGGCACCTTCATGGCCACATACTGCTTTGAAAAGATCCCGGCCCCCATGGGTACGTCCCATACCATGCCGATCACCTGGGCCTTTGCCTCTTTGGCAGTGGTAAGCGCCGGAGAAAAGTCGGTGGCCCCGGGTGCATACCCTTCAAAACCCACTTGAACCCAGCCGCTCTTCTTGCACAGCTTTGCAAGCAGCCCTGTGAGGGCCTTGGCCCACAGGGTGTCCTGGTAAAGAAAATACACCCTCTTGAGCCCGAATTGGTCTTTCAAGACGTTCATGGCCTCATTGAGATAGTTCCCCAGGACAAAGGCATCCGTTGTGACCCTGAAAAGATACTTGTATTTCTCTGGGGCAGACTTGACCTTGGCCTGGAATCTGGGCGTCTGGGCTATGGTTCCAAGGTGGGGCACCTTGTATTTTGCAACAAGATCCATGCTGGCAATGAGCACCTCGGAACGAAAAGCACCTATCACGATGGCATGCGGCTTTTTCTCGGTGATCAACTTCTCATAGGCCATGAGGGCGTCATGGACCGGGGTGCCGGGCTCTCCTCCCCTGGTATCGGCCACCACCACCTTAAACGGGCGCATCTCACCTCCCACCTTTACCCCTCCTGCCCCATTGATCTGCTCAACGGCCAGGCGGACGGCCTTGAGGCCGTCTCGGCCGAATGGAGTGTACAGGGAAGTGGGGACACCGATAATAATAGGTTTGCTGGATGCAATGGCCTGGGGCCTTGCTCCCATGACCGCCAGGGCCGCCACAAACAAGAATCCCACCACCATAAAGCACAACTTCTTGGACATGCGCCCACCTCCTTGGTTTAAGGGTTCATCAAACATCATGTTATTACGCTATCTTTTTTCTAGGGTTTGGAGTCTTGAAAATATATTTAAGCAGGCCCTTGCGTGTCAACCACTTTTCCCCTCCCCCACCTCTTATAAAAAGGCAGTGCCTTTCTTATGAGATGGAGCTTCTCCTTGGTGGCCCTCATACCCTCGGAGATGAGATCATCTGCCAGATCAAACTCTGTCCAGTGGAGGCGGCCCACATCCGGCCTGATCACCACATCCGCCTCCTTGAGCCTGCATCGCTCAAGGTGGTAGCCCATGATCTCAGTGCTTCGCACATATATGTCCATAGCAGAGCGGAATTCGTCACCTGATGCCAAGTCCGTGTTCACACTCACCCCCACTACAAACCCTGCCCCTTCCTCCTTTGCCGGGGTGGTTGGCACCAGATAAACGATACCCCCGTCTGAGAGGATTTTTCCATTTAATTCCACCGGGGGAACCGCCCCCGGCACGGCACAGCTTGCCATCACGGCCCGTCTGATGGGGCCGTGGTCCAAGACCACGGCCTCGCCGCTCAGCAGGTCCGTGGCTACGGCCCTGAACTTTATCTGGCAGTCCTGGATGTCAATGTCAGGCAGGAAATAATCAATCATGGCCTGGAAGTCCTCGTGCTGCAGCATGCCCACCCTGAACAGGGCCTGGGCCAGGATGTAGCGGTTCTTGAAAAAGGCCTGCACACGTTGGGCCACTGAAAGCTTCTTGGACGAATGTATATCCTTGATGGATTTGATGGCAGAGTTCTTGAATGTAGGGCTTTCAAGGAAGGAGTGGATCAGTTCTTCCATCTGGTGGGTATCCATTCCACATGCAAAGGCCCCTCCAACCAGGGCGCCGATACTGGTCCCCACAATAAGATCCACGGGGATCCGCTCCTGCTCGAATACCCTGAGGACCCCTATGTGGGCAATACCCCTGGCCCCTCCTCCTCCGAGGGCCACTCCAATGCGCTTTCTCACAAAGATCATACTATTTCCACTAGAATCAATTTTTCTTGATTATTTTATAGCTGTAAAAGAGTATCAGCACAAGGAGCAAATCGTGGAAAGGCTCTTTATTACAATAATGGCAGTGGCTGGAGTGGCCTTGGTGGGGATCGGGATGTGGAGGGAGAACAATCCCCTATTCCTGATGGGATTAGTCCTGGTGGTGGTCTCCTATCTATTCATCAGAAAACACCTGAAAAGGGCTGCCAGCAAACGGGATTGATAAGGCCTGTCCCCAGCTTTAGCCCCCGTTTTCCCTGAATGCCTCTATCGGCCTCTGAAAATACCCCAACCGTGCGGATCCCCAGCTCTCTGCATGCCCGCATGACACGAATGGCGATCTCGCCCCTGTTTGCCACCAGGATCTTCTTGAACATGCCCCTCCCCCCTTTGGTCTCGGACCCTGAAGACTCGCTGGCAGGTGCAAGTATTGAGGAATAATGGTCTTGCATCCTAGGAAAATTTCATGGATTGGTCAATTACAATGCCAAGTTACTGCAAAGTCACACACTACCTTGACAATTGGGGTGAACTGCAATAAATAGCCTCCATCTTTTGGGTTCCTAAGCGAGACACAGGGCTTAACACATCCATTTGAAAGGAAAAGGACATGAAACTTCACGAATACCAAGCTAAAGAGCTCTTCAGAAAGTTCGGGATCCCAACTCCCCAGGGACACTTGGTCAGATCTGAAGGGGAAATAGAAGCTGCACTTGATTCCATTCCCGGGCCCCCTTGGGTCATAAAGGCCCAGGTCCATGCAGGAGGCCGGGGCAAGGGAGGGGGGATCAAGGTCACAGGCTCCCGTAAAGAAGCCGCCAAATCAGCCCGGGAAATGCTCGGGTCAACGCTGGTGACCCCCCAGACAGGGCCTGAAGGAGTGCAGGTTAATCAGGTCTTGGTGGAACAAGGGGTTGATATCGACAAAGAATATTACCTGGCCATGGTGGTGGAGCGCTCTGTTGCCATGCCGGCCATGATATTCAGCCCTGCAGGCGGAATGGAGATAGAGGAGGTAGCAAGACAGAGTCCTGAATTGATCTTCAAGGAATTCGTAAACCCTGCCTCCGGCTGGATGCCGCACCAAGGCCGAAATCTTGTTTACAGTTTGGACCCACTTCCTGGGCCCGAGACCATTAAGGCCTTAACAGGCCTGATGGCCCGGCTCTACACTTTTTTTATTCAAAACGACTGCTCCCTTGCAGAGATCAACCCCCTGGTGATCACCAAATCCGGCCAGGTGGTGGCCCTGGATGCCAAGGTGACCATTGATGACAATGCGCTTTACAGGCAAAAAGAACTGGCACAGATGGAGGACCCCAGGGAAAAGGATCCCCTGGAAGTGGAGGCCGAAAAATACCGGCTCAACTACATCCGTCTCAACGGAAACATAGGCGCCATGGTAAATGGTGCCGGGCTTGCCATGGCCACCATGGACGTGATCAAGTTGGCAGGGGCTGAGCCCGCCAATTTCCTGGATGTGGGAGGAGGGGCCAGCCAGGAGATGATCACCAAGGGGCTGGAAATTATCCTGAAAGACGAAAGGGTTCAGGCCATACTCATCAATATATTCGGAGGGATCTTGAGGTGCGACGTGCTTGCAAGGGGCGTGCTTGAGGCCGCCAAAAAGACCAAGATCCACGTCCCCCTGATCGTCCGTCTGGAAGGGACCAATGTGGAGGAGGGCCGAGCCATACTGAAAAATTCAGATCTGGATTTCCTGGTGGCTAAAGACCTGGGAGAGGCGGCTCAAATGGTGGCCAAACAGGTCCAAGCATAGGGGAAGAAAAATGAGCATACTGGTAGACGAAAAAAGCAGGGTAGTGGTTCAGGGAATCACTGGCAGAGAGGGCACCTTTCACACCAAGCAGATGCTGGCCTATGGAACCAATGTGGTGGCCGGTGTCACCCCTGGAAAGGGTGGGCAAAGCGTGGAGGGTGTGCCGGTTTTCAACACGGTGAAACAGGCGGTGGCAGAGGAAGGGGCCGATGTGTCGTGTATCTTTGTCCCTGCCCCGTTTGCAGCAGATGCCGTTATGGAGGCTGCAGCAGCGGGCATCGAGGTTGTGGTATGCATTACTGAAGGGATTCCTGTCCTTGACATGGTAAAGGTGGCCCATTTCTTGAAGGATCGCCATTGCGTGCTCATAGGGCCCAATTGTCCTGGAATAATCTCTCCTGGAAAGACCAAGGTGGGCATAATGCCAGGTCCCATCCACAGAGAGGGCAGCGTGGGGGTGATCTCGCGCTCCGGCACCCTGACCTATGAGGTGGTTGACCAACTTACCAAGGCGGGTTTGGGCCAGTCCACCTGTATTGGCATAGGTGGAGATCCCATTGTGGGGACCACTTTTGTGGATCATCTGGAGCGCTTCCAAGATGACCCTGACACTGAATGCGTGGTCCTCATAGGAGAAATAGGCGGCAGCGCGGAAGAAGATGCAGCCCGCTATGTGGTGGATACCAAGTATCCAAAACCTATACTTTCATTTATTGCAGGACGAACCGCCCCACCGGGAAGGCGCATGGGCCATGCAGGGGCCATCATCTCAGGGGGACAAGGCAAGGCCGAAGACAAGATAAGGGCGCTGGAAGATGCAGGGATAACCGTAGTCCTCAATCTTCCGGAGCTGGGGGCTACGGTCCGAAGGATCCTCAAGGGTGACTGACCAGGACCTCATTCGCTTGACCTTGCGTGGGCATGGGTGTTACCATGGCGTTGAAGGGAGCAGCCCACGCCTTTCTCAACCATTTGCCTGCGGCAGGGAGAAGTACCCTGGATATGGAAAAGGTCCTCAATATTACGGAGCGTTTAGAGCTTCAAAAAAGGAGAGAAGAAGCCAGACGCTACCGGGAAAAGCTCAGGGCCATTCAGCGCGCGGTTCAGTGTGCCACATGTGAGTTCAAATGCAATATGTGTGGCAGGCAGTTCAGTGAAGATGAAGGGGAGCAGGCCTCGGTCTTTGGTGATTACCACCTCTGTGCCAGTTGCAGGTCAGAATTCGAGGATTTCATTAAAATCACCACGAACCGCAAAACCCAGCGGATGTTCTGGCACAAGGAGGCCTGGTTGAGGTTGTGGTCGGCATGGGTTGACTACCAGGAGGCGTTGAAAAGCTTTAAAAACTCCCCCGAATTTCAGGAACTATTGGAACACAAGGAAGCATAATCAGCATACGGCCTGCCAGGGCCTGGGCAGTGAGATTCGGTTGGGGGGCTTAGGGATGGAGGTTAGTCATGTTCGGAATTGGAATGCCTGAACTAATCATTATCCTGGTCATCATATTGATAATCTTCGGTGCAGGTAAGTTGCCCGAGATCGGAAGCGGTATCGGGAAGGGTATAAGAAATTTCAAGAAGGCGACCCAGGAAGCCCAGGATGAGATATCAGCCCCCAAGGATGAAGAAAAGGGTAGGGAAGAAACCAGCAGTTGACATCCCCCAAGCCCTAGAAAGGGATGTCATCGTCAGGAATATCAGTTGGCTCCTCCACCGGGAATTCTTCCACTTCACCTCTACCAGGTCTTTCTGCCGGCCCCAGCATCTGCATGTTTAACGCCACCACCTCTGTGGTGTAACGCCTGATTCCCTCTCTGTCTTCCCAGGACCTGGTCTGGAGCCTTCCTTCCACATACACCTGTTTTCCTTTGTAAAGGTATTTGCCGCAGATCTCCCCCAGCCTCCCCCATGCAACCACCCTGTGCCACTCTGTGCGCTCCTCTTTTTCACCGTCCTTGTTGGTCCACTGCTCCTTGGTGGCAAGCCTGAATGTGGCAACGGCCGTGCCGTTTGGGGTATATCTCAATTCAGGATCTGCACCCAGGTTCCCTATGAGGATCACCTTGTTTACGCTGGCCATCTCATTCCCCCTGTTTGCGGATTGGCCAAAGGCTCCAGGCCAATGCTCTTTTAGCACATGGGAACAGTGCAAATCAAGCTCCCCGCCACGAATAAGGGCAATGGATTGACTCTTTGCCTGGAACAGAGTAACGTATTGTAAATATTAGGGAGATACGTGAGATCCACAATTGACCCAGATCTCCACTTCATAGTTTTTTTGAACGGGGCTAAATGCTAAAGATCATACCGCTGGGAGGCCTTGGGGAAATAGGCCTCAACATGATGCTGTTTGAGTGTGAGGGCCAGATCCTTGTGGTGGACGCTGGCCTCATGTTCCCTGATGATTACATGCCCGGTGTGGATATCGTAATCCCTGATTTTCACTACCTCAGGGAGAATAAAGACAAACTCCTTGGCATAATACTCACCCACGGCCACGAGGATCACATTGGGGCCATGCCGTTCCTGTTAAAGGAATTTAACCTCCCTGTGTTTGCAACCGGATTTACCCTGGCCCTCCTGGGCGAGAAGCTCAGCGAACACAGGCTCCTTGAGACACCCCCCTTCCATGAAGTGGCCCCTGGCGGGCGCACCAAACACGGCCCCTTTCAAGTGGAATACATCCGGGTAAACCACAGCATCGTGGATGGAGTGGGCCTTGCGATCCAAACTCCAGAGGGCCTGCTGGTCCACTCGGGCGACTTCAAGATAGACTCCACCCCGGTGGGAGGGCAACTCACTGACCTTGGACGATTCGCCCATTACGGTGAAAAGGGGGTGCTCGTCCTCTTGTCTGACTCCACCAATGCGGAAAAGGAGGGATTCACGCTTAGTGAAAACGAGGTGACACGAACCCTGAGGGATCTGTTTCAGGCAGCACACGGTCGCATCATTGTGGCGGTTTTTGCCTCCAACATAACCAGGATCCAGCAGTTGGTCAACCTTGCCAGGGAGTTCCACAGGAAGGTGGTCTTCAGCGGAAAGAGCATGCTTACAAACGTGGGGCTGGCGAGGGATGCCGGTTTTATGGATTATCCCGATGAAGTGGAGGTCCCTGAGGGCAGGGTCCATCAATACGATGATCACGAACTCCTCATAATCACCACAGGGAGCCAGGGCGAGCCCATGAGCGGGCTCACCAGGATGGTTCAGGGCAGGCACAAGTATATACAGGTGAGGGAGGGGGATACCGTGATTCTCTCGTCCCGCTTCATCCCGGGCAATGAGAGGGCTATTACCAGCATTATAAATTCCCTTTACGAGGCAGGGGCCGATGTGATTTACGAGAAGGTCTCTGACATCCACACCTCTGGGCATGCCAAACGCGAGGAGCTCAAGCTCATGTTAAATCTTGTAAGGCCCAAGTATCTTGTGCCCATTCACGGAGAATACCGCCACCTGGTAAAACACATGCAGCTTGCCCTTGACATGGGGCTTTCTCGAGACAACATCCTCCTGATCCGAAACGGCCAAGTGCTCTGCTTCCAGGACCAAGAGGCCAAGGTATGCGGCACAGTGAAGACAGGGAAGGTTCTTGTGGATGGAAAGGGCCTGGGTGAGATGGGCGATGTGATCTTGAGGGATCGGCGCCGCTTGAGCGAGCACGGCATGGTCATTGTGCTCATTGCAGTTGATGAAACCACCGGAGAAATAGTATATGGGCCTGATATCATCTCCAGGGGGTTTGCATTCGAATCAGAGATCGAATACATCCTGGAAGACGCAAAGTGTGTGGTGTTGGAGGTGTTTGACGATATGTTGCACCTGGGCACCATAGAGCCCACACAGCTTGAATCAGAGATCGAGCGGAGGCTCAGGCGCTTTTTCTACAAGATCGTAAACCGAGGCCCTCTGGTGCTTCCGGTAATATTGCCGGTTTAGGAAAAAAGGGGGGCTGAAGGGGCATAAAGGTGAGCAAGAAGAGAAAGGGCAATTCCGAGCAAAAATCCCACCAAGGCCCTCCGGTCCTGAGGGAGATCAAGGGTATCGCCTACCTTGTGTGCGCCTCAATATTGGGTGGGAGTCTTGTCTCGTATCATCCATCCGACAAGCTCATCTGGAATGTCTCAGGCCCCTTGGGCGATGCCAAGAATCTTTTCGGCACCATAGGAGCCCACATCTCGGGCGGAATCTTTCTATTTTTGGGATTTTCTTCTTTCTGGCTGGTGGTGTTTGCCCTGGGAATGGCCCTTTTATCTTTCAGAGGCCGCTCGCTCCACTCCCCCCTGAAGGTGAGTCTTACCGCGGCCCTGGTGCTGCTTTCTTCATCTGCACTGCTGGCCATGAGATTTCCTGCCCCCATAGTCTTCAAGGGGGCAAAGTTCATGGCAGGTGGGCTCTCAGGGCTATACATAGCCCACCTCTCTGAAAGGCTCCTGAACCAATTCGGCTCATATGTGCTGCTTGGTGCCGTATTTATCATCTCTTTGATGCTCCTCACCCACCTTTCCTTCTCCTGGCTCCTCTCCCACGTGTGGTCGTGGTTCAGGGCCTTGTACAGGGCAGTGGCCACCGTCATGGAGAAACGAAAAGCACGAAAAGAGCGCTCTCAAAAGACATCGGAGAAGATTAAGAAGATCAAGACAAGGCCCAAGGTCAAGGTGATTCAACCGCCGCCCGAGCCCCCCAAGGAGCCTGAACAGATAAGCTTCCCATTCATGAAGTCTTCTGCCGACTTCACGCTCCCCCATCTGGATCTCCTGGACGACCCTCCAGACAGAGAGCCCATGGAGATACAGCGGGAAAGCCTGGAGATGAATGCCCGGCGCCTGGAAAAAAAGCTGGCCGATTTTGGTGTGGAAGGAGAGGTCTCGGAAATCATGCCGGGCCCTGTAATCACCATGTACGAGTTCAAGCCCGCCCCGGGCGTAAAGATCAGCAAGGTGGCAGGGCTTGCCGACGACCTTGCCCTGGCCCTCAGAGCCCCCAGCATACGGATTGTTGCACCTATCCCTGGGAAGGCCGCCATTGGCATAGAAATACCCAACAACAAGCGCCAGGTGGTTTACCTAAAAGAGGTGCTCTCCAGCCCGGCCTATCAGAAGAGCGCCCACAAGCTCCCTATAGCCCTGGGCAAGGATATCACGGGCACACCGGTTGTAACGGACCTGAGCAAAATGCCCCACCTGCTCGTGGCAGGGGCCACTGGAGCAGGAAAAAGCGTATCTCTCAATACCATGATCAACAGCATCCTATTCAAGGCCACGCCTGACAAGGTAAGGTTCCTCATGATAGACCCGAAGCGGATCGAGCTCTCGGTCTATCACGACATCCCGCACCTGCTCCACCCCGTGGTGACCCAACCCAAAGAGGCCACGAGGGCCCTGCGCTGGGCCGTGGAAGAGATGGAACGCCGCTACATGCTCCTCTCGGACCGGGGATTCCGTAACATTGATACCTACAACAAGGCCGTAATCAAGAAGGGCGGCTCCCTAAGGGGAGAGGGGGAAGGGGCCGATAGTTTTCTCCCATATGTCATCGTGGTGATAGATGAGCTGGCAGACCTGATGATGTCATCGTCGCGCGAGGTGGAAGAGGCCGTAACGCGCCTTGCCCAGATGGCCCGCGCCGCCGGCATCCACCTGATAATTGCCACCCAGAGGCCTTCGGTGGATGTGATAACGGGTATCATAAAGGCAAACTTTCCTGCCCGGATTTCATTCCAGGTGACCTCCAAGGTGGATTCCCGCACCATCTTGGACAGCACCGGTGCCGAAAACCTGCTCGGCGAGGGCGACATGCTCTTTCTCCCTCCTGGGGTGGGTCGCATTGTGAGGATCCACGGTGCGTTCGTCACTGAAGAGGAGATTGAGCGGGTAGCCAAGTTCCTCCGCCAACAGCAAAGGCCCAGTTATGACTCAAGCATCCTCAGCAAGGTCTCAGAAGAGGAGACCGATGATGAGCTTGATATGGAGCGCGATGAAAAGTACCAAGAGGCAGTGGAGGTGGTCTTAAAGACCGGCCAGGCCTCCATCAGCATGCTCCAGAGAAAGCTGAGGGTGGGCTACAACAGGGCTGCCAGGATGATTGAAGCAATGGAAAGGGAAGGAATCGTGGGGCCTTCAGACGGCGTGAGGCCAAGGGAGGTCTATGGGAGGAGAGATGGCTAGATTTGCTTTGGTGGGAGTAATCGTAATCATGATGGCACTCTGGGCGGGCTCGCTTGCACGGGCAACGCAAGAGGATGCCTTCCAGCTCCTGGGGCAGGCAACCCAGAGATATGTGAAGGCCCAGGGGCTTTTCATAAGATACTCCAGGGAGGTCAAGACCAGATCCATGTCCATGCTGGGGGGAGAGGCAAGGGGTGATCTTGCCACAGGCAGGATCATAGTGATGCAGCCCCACTTCATGCGGTTGGAGCAGCAAACCCCCAGGGAGGAGTTGATCATAACCGATGGCAATAACCTCTGGTGGTATATCCCTGAAGAGAAAAAGGCATATATTTATCCTGGCGACCGCTTCGGCAAGCAGATAAGGCTGATAGGGCAGGTGCTCTCTCAGCAAGGAGAGCTGGGTGAAAAATTCAAGGCCAAGGTGGTGGAAGAAGCGCCAAAGACCAAGTGGGTGGTGGAACTGAGGCCCGATCCTCCCTGGCAGGAACTTGACCGCTTGTTGGTGAGAATCAGCAAATCCAGAGGCATCACGGGCCTTGAAATGGTAAGCCCTTTGGGCACGAGGACCATCTTTGAGTTCAAGGAGGTAAAAGAAGCATCCGGGCTGAAACCCTCTTTGTTTCAGTTCACGGTGCCAGAAGGTGTAAAATTAATCCGGCAAGAATAGCTCTCAGGCCACCATCATCCTGGAGATGATTCTCCCTGCCCTCTTTAGGTCACCAAGGCTCATTGCAGGCAAAAGATAATCCACATAGGGAACTGCTACCGTCATGCCCCCACTCATGGCACTTAAGCCAGGGTCACCGAACAAGGGATTCAGCCATATAACGCTCGAGGCCTTTGAGCTTATGGCCTCCATTGCCCTTCTAAGCAACTCCTTTGCCCCCAGATCCCAGCCGTCGCTCAGAATCACCACCAAGGTCCGCCCGGTGAGAAGTGAGGGCCCATACCTTTGATTGAATTGCTGCAGCGAAAAGCCGATCCTGGTGCCTCCTGCCCACTGGTCCACCTCGCCGGGCAACTTCTCC
>JALVMN010000053.1 GCA_027027005.1 Desulfobacterales bacterium
GAAGAGGATCGCGGAGCCCTTACCCTCACCATCCATGCCCTGAAGCCCATCACACCGTTGCTACACACCAGCTTGAATTAATTCCTCAGGTTCATGTTCCCGATCATAAGGGCTAAACAAGTGAGTTTTTGAATTTCTCCATATCAAAATCATGTTATATTTATTTAAAAGATACTCTTTTTCATAGAGAAACCAAGAATACGACCCACTCTAACATCACGAGAGGCGCACAAAGACAACCTAGGCAAGTTTATGGAAAAAAGGAAGGTTAGCAAAACATCAGTTCTTAAGGCGGTAGGGCTGTTGGTCTTTGTCTTGTCGGCTGTCTATGTTGTGCGCTTTACGCCTGCAAGATCTTACATTACAACCCAATCCCTGGGAAACCTTCTTGAAAATGCAGGGATATGGGCGCCGCTGGTCTATGTGGTGGTCTATGCGGTTGGGGTCTGTCTTTTCCTGCCCGGCACGCTCCTTACAGGGGTTGGCGCCATCATCTTCGGGCCGTACAAGGGGTTCGTGTTCGTGTGGATAGGGGCAATGCTAGGGGCCAGCATGGCCTTCTTCATAGGCCGAACCTTGGGTAGAGAATTTGCTGCCTCCCTCATAGGAGACAGGCTAAAGAAATATGACGATGCCATAGAGAGAAACGGATTTGCAACGGTCCTCTATCTTCGCCTGGTCTACTTCCCTTTCACACCCCTTAACTTCGGGATGGGGCTCACCAAGGTCAAGTTTTGGGACTACTTTGCAGGCACTGCCCTTGGGATCTTGGTCGGCACATTCATATTCACATACTTTATTGGAACGCTGAAGGAAATAATAGCTTCTGGCAATTGGTGGAGCCTGTTTTCTCTCAAGGTTTTCTTTTCTGTTGCACTGTTTATATTTTCCTTTTTCATACCTAGGATAGTCAAAAAAATCAGGAAAGAGGATGAATTGGCCAGGGCCAAGGAATAGAAAAATAGTAGTCCTGGAATCCCAAGAAGAGCTGGCCGTTAAAGGTGCCGAGATCTTTGTTGCTCAAGCCAACCGGGCTGTCTTGGAGAAGGACTACTTTGTAGTTGCCATCAGTGGCGGCAATACTCCAAGGCCTATGCACAGGCTGCTGGTCACCCCCGGGTTTGTTGAGGACATCCCTTGGGATCAGATTCACATTTTCTGGGCAGACGAAAGGATGGTTCCCTACGACAGTGAACACAGCAATTACGGAGCGGCCCTCCAAGACTTCCTTGGCAAGGCCCCGATACCTCCAGAAAACCTCCATCCCATACTGGTTGACAGAGCCCCAGGAGAGGCGGCACTCATTTACGAGGATGAGATACTCAGATTCTTCGGTTTACCAAAAGGAGCAGTACCGAGGTTTGACCTCATATTCCTAGGGATGGGGACAGATGGCCACACTGCATCCCTTTTCCGTGCTCAGGGAGCGCTTTGGGACGCTCACAGACTGGCCGTGGACACCCTCGGCACAAATCCAAACCTCCCCAGGGTGACAATTACACCCACTCTCATTAATAATGCCTCCATGGTGGTCTTCATGGTGGCGGGAGCTGATAAAGCCTTGACGGCAAAAGATGTAATCACCAATCCCCAGAGTAACTTTGTGGCAGCAAGGATAGCCCCACGAAATGGTCAATTGATATGGCTTCTGGACAGGGCTGCTGCCCACCACCTCAATCACCAGCACAAGTAACCCGAATAACCTCTCCGTACTTCAAGTGACGAGGTCTTCCAGGGCCTCCTTGAGGCCGGGAAAAAGGAACTTGAACCCGAGGACCTGAAGCCTGCGGGGAATGGCTTTTTGCCCGGTTAGAAGTACTGAGCCAAATTCGCCGAGGATCATTTTTATTATAAAACCCGGCACAGAAGGTAGCAGCACGGACCTACCCAGGGCCTGGGCCAATGTAAGACAAAATTGCCGATTGGTGACAGGTCCTGGAGCAGTGCAGTTAAACGGACCCCTTATCTTGCCATTGGAGATAAAAAAGGAATAAATCCTTGCCAGGTCTTTCACATGTATCCAGGGGAACCACTGATTTCCACTGCCAAGAGGGCTCCCCACATACCACCTGAAGGCAGGGAGCATCTTTGCCAGTGCCCCTCCGTCCCTCCCCAGCACCACGCCAAATCTGGCTATCACGACCCTGGCTCCCAGGTCCTCTGCCCTCAAGGCCTCAGCTTCCCATTGGGCTGCTACATCTGCAAGGAAATCTGTGCCCTTGCCACACTCCTCATCCACCTCTTCGTCTCCCCTGGGGCCATAGTAGCCCACCGCAGATGTGCTGATAAGAATTGCATCTTCTCCTTTTCGGTGCTCAAGGGCGCGGACCAGGTTCCTGGTGGTCAGTATTCGGCTCTGAACTATTCGCTCCTTCTTTTCTTTGCTCCACCTGGAAAAGATGGACTCCCCTGCCAGATTTATGGATACCTCGCAATCCCCGACCACCTCCTGCCAAGGCCCAACGGATGTGGGATCACCTTCCAGGAATCGAACCCCTCCCACTGATTCGCCATGGGCCTTGATGGAGCGGGTGAGGACGACTATCTCATGGCCTTCCTGGAGGAGATGTTTGCAAAGATGGCGTCCCACAAAGCCGGTTCCCCCTGTCATGAATATCTTCATTCCAAACCCTCGCTTTTCACGTAACTTGACATCACCCTGTCCTGACATTATTCTCCGGCAGATTCGAATCGCCTCGTTACATTACTACATGGGGGCATCCCCTTGTCAATGACTGTGGCGACGCCTTGTTCGATCAAAGGATTGCTATCAAAATGCCAAACACGCCTTATGTGGACCTTGCCTGCTGCAACCTCTGTGAAGCCTGCATAGAGATATGCCCAGAGGTCTTTTCAATCAATCCTCAAACAGGTTTGCTGGAAGTGCTTGACTTGGAAGAGTATCCTCACGATAAGGTAGAAGAGGCCATGGCCCTCTGCCCGGGCGATTGCATCACATGGGAAAAGTAACCATTCCAACAGGAAGTGATCCAAGGACGAGGAGAACAACATGCTTACTGACAAGGAAAAAAGGACAAGCAACTTATGGACCGCCACATTGAAAAGGATGGTTATTCATCCAGAACATCTCTGACGCTGCGCAACATCTCGTTAAGCTCGTAGGGCTTTGAAATAAAGCCTTTTGCCCCTTTGGCGATCAGGTCTTCCAACGGTCCGTTGGGAGAATAGCCGGTGGCTATCAAAACCTTGAGGTCAGGGGCTAGGTTCAGGAGTTCGGCCAGACACTGGCCTCCATCCATTTCAGGCATTATGAGGTCTAATACCACGAGGGATATTTCCTCACCCCTTTCCTTGTAGATCTCCAGGGCCTGCTTCCCGTTCTCTGCCAACATGACCCTGTAGCCGAATCTTTCTAAGATCTCTTTGCCAAGGTTTCGCAAATATTCCTCATCGTCCACAAAGAGGATCAGTTCCCCCCTGCCGTGTGGGAGTTCCTCCTCTGACGTCCTAGGCCTTGCGTCGGCCACATCCAAGTCAAGTGCCGGAAAGTAGATCTTGAATGTAGTGCCTTTGCCCTTTTCGCTGTAACAGTTGATATGGCCGCCATGGTTTTTCACTATCCCGTAAACCATGGCAAGGCCAAGACCAGTGCCCTTGCCCGGCTCCTTGGTGGTGAAGAATGGATCGAAGATGCGCTCCATAGTGCCCTTGTCCATGCCTTCCCCTGTATCGGTAACAGTCAGCAGCACATAGTCCTTTGGAGTGAGCCTCTGGGAGTGGTCCCACAATTCCCTGTCCAGTCGGATATTGCGGGTCTCAAAAACCAGTCGCCCCCCCTCAGGCATGGCGTCTCGGGCATTTACTGCAAGGTTCAGCAGTATTTGTTCCAGCTGGGAGGGATCTGCCTGGATCAGCTTGAGCCCGGGTGAGAGGTGGAGTTCCAACTGGATTGATTTCGGCAGGGTCCTCGCCAGCAGCTTCTGGGCTTCCTTTATCTGTCTGTTGAGATCAAGGGGCTTGAGTTCCGGTTCCACATCCCTGCTGAAGGCCAGAATCCTTGCCGTGAGATCCCGGGCCCTCAAGGCCGTCTTTTCTATGGAATCTATCTCTCTAAAACCCCTTTGCCCTTCCTGGAGATCCATCTTCAGGATCTGGGCATAACCGATTATGGCCTGGAGCAAGTTGTTGAAATCGTGGGCAATTCCTCCGGCAAGGGTACCGATGGCCTCCATCTTCTGGGCATGGACCAACTGGGCCTCCAGCTTTTTTCTGTCCGTTATGTCCTTTACAACAGAAATTATGTGCCTTACCCCTCCGATTTCGATGATCTCGGCAGACCAGAGGGCATTTATCTCTTTGCCTTCCCTGTCCTTGAAGATCACTTCAAAATCCTTCAAATTTCCTCTCTCCTCCAGGATCCGGACTGCCCTCTCGCGGTCCTGGAGATTTTTCCAGAGGCCGATTTCCCTGGAAGTCCTGCCGATTACCTGTTCCCTGTCCCACCCGGTAACTTTGCAAAAGGCCTGGTTTACATCCACATACCTTCCGTCGGCCAAGGTGCTGATGGTTATGGAGTCAGGACTGGCCTCAAATGTCTTATAAAACCGCTCCTCGCTCTTTCTGAGTTCTTCTTCAAGCTCCAGCTTCCTCAACGCAAATGCAAGGTCGCCTGCCAGCTCTATAATCAGTTTCTCCTCCTCGGGGCCGATTTCCATCTCAGAGCAACATACGGTCATGCTGCCGTAAGTCCTGCCCTCCTCCTCTATCCTAATACATAACGCAAGGAGGCAGAGCTTGTGCCTTGCAGCCACACACTCCGGGCATTCAGAGTTGGTATTCAGTTTATGTAGCCCTGGCTTGGAAATGGCTAGGTTCATGCATGGAAACGCCTCGCCTTTATCCAATCTCTCCTTGATCTCATCAAAAAGCTCTTCCAGCCCGGCACTCACTGAATGGAAAGGGAGTCCCTTTTCATCTGTCAAGGCAATCCAGGCCCCATTGTATCCCTTTACGGCAAGAAGTTCCTTGCACACATTGAGACAAATGGCCTCAGGATCCTTTTCCTTCATAAGCATCTGGTTCACCGCCCTCAGGACCTGGAGGATGGAATTGAGCCGGCCTATGTTTTTATATGCCGCGTTCAAATCCTGGAGGTGATGTTCAAGCTCCTGCCTCAGTCGAACATTTTCAAGGGCCGTGGAGGCTGCCTCGGTGAGTTCATCGCCGAGGACCAGGGTGGTTATCATTTCATTGCCGTGCACGTTGGTTCCGGTATCGTCCTGGCCCTGCTCTCCGAAGGAATAAAATCCTGCAACCGTCACATCCGGGGCCAATTCCCTGACCCTGGCTATTTCTTCTTGGCTTCGCTCTTTAAGGATGCGCTTTCTAAGCGCACAGGAAAACATGAGGGCCAGTGCAGGATTCAAAATATTCCCTCTCAACAGTGCCTTCCTAAAGGCCTCGCCAGCCGCATTGATCATTTGCTGAGGATCGGCGTTCATCACATGGAGCCCTGTGCCTTCGGGGATGGGCTGGGAGAATCTCACCCCTCCCCTAGGCGTAAAATAGCTGGCAACCGCTATGTTGTATTGGGCCATACGCTCGGCAATGCCGGTAGGACGCCCTGTTTCAAGGGTGATGTGCTTGCCTTGCAATTCCTGGTGCCTGAGACCCAGCATCTCGGCATAGACCTCTGCTGCCTTTCTTTTGTCAAGCTCCAGGACTTCGTGATCTTCCACTTTTGTAACCGTGGCCATCTTGCCAGAGGGCTCAAACCCGTGGGCAAGGGCCGTTCCGAACCTGAGCCGGGTCTCCACCACTGCCAGGGCCATGGAGTCGGCAAATGCCTTGTCATCCACAATCACATAGTTTTGGTCCATATGCCAGTCATCGGCTGAGGCCCCGCCAAATATCGGAATGCGGCCATTGGCCAGTCGGATAAGTTCGGAATGGATCTCCCAGCTACGAGAGTCGGCCTTCTTGGTGTTGCCAGGGGAAAACAGCATGGCAAATAGTCCTATCCCCTCCCTGTTCAGCCTTGACCAGATTGAGCCCTGTTCGTGGTCAAAATAAGGAGCCAGGTCCCCTGAGACTGCCTGGTCCACGGCATCCTTCCAGTCCCTGCATACACCTTCACCCACCCCCACCGTTGCCTTGAGATGAGGGGATGCAAGTGCTACCACCACCACAGTCTGGGACAGGGGGGAGTCCAGTATCTCCCCTGCGGTTGATGTGCCGATGACGGGCGTGGCTCCAAAGGCCTCCTTTACGGTTTTTGAGACGATAGTGGGATCAAATTTTACAGAGAAAAAGACGAGAGCAAGACTGGGCGAGTGTTTTTTGATCTTTGACAGAGCGGATTGGGCAGCCTCCCTTGCGACCATCCGGGGGTCTTCACCACTGGCTGCAGCCGCCCCCACCTCCACATAAGGCCTGCCTGCAATGTCCATGTCCTTCCCCTATGTGTGAGAATAGGATCCTCATTCCCTGTCGCCCAAAAGGGTTCCCAAGAGCCCTCCTCCCCTCTGCTCGCCCTTGCTTCCCCCTGATGCGGCAAAAATCCTGTCTGCCAGTCTGGAGAAGGGAAGACTCTGGAGATAGAGGAGGCCAGGGCCTGTGAGTCTCGCCAAGAA
>JALVMN010000054.1 GCA_027027005.1 Desulfobacterales bacterium
CGTGGGGCTGATAGGGGCAAGTGTCCCAGAGGTAACCGATGAGGAGTGCACCCAGTGCGAGGCCTGTGTGGAGGCGTGCAAGGAAGGGGCCGTAAAGCTGGAAGGCGGCCACCCTGTGATACTCCCCAAGTCATGCCTTTACTGTGGCGCCTGTATCTCCGCCTGCCCCACAGGTACCCTGAAGGAAAAAGAGGCCGGATACCGGATTTTGGTGGGAGGAAAGCTTGGGAGGCATCCCAGGCTGGGCCAGGAGCTTCCAGGGATCTTTCCGCCCCACACAGTCTTAGAACTAATTGAAAAAATCGTTTCCTATTATATGGCGCACTCAGAAGGAGGTGAAAGGCTGGGGACATTGCTGGAGAAAAGGGACATGGAAGAATTTTTGAAAGAAATAGGAAAAAAATAAATACACTTGACTTAGGTCAATTGATTTTGGGTTCTTGTTGGTTAATATGACGTTAAAACTATGAGCATGGTTCAAAAACAAGAGAAAAATTTTTTGAAAAGGAGGGATTATTAGCGATGTTTTGTTTTCAATGTCAGGAGACTGCAAAAAATCAAGGATGTACTGTAAAGGGGATGTGCGGAAAGCCGGAGGAAACCTCTGATCTTCAGGACCTCCTCATTTGGGTGCTGAAAGGCATTTCCATTTACGGGCAGAAGGCCAAGGAACAGGGAGAGGTTGACAGGGCCGTGGGCCGTTTTGTTTGCGAGGGGCTTTTTACCACCATCACCAATGTGGCCTGGGACGACGATAAAATCACGGAGATGATAAAGAAGGCCCTCAACATCAGAGAGGAGCTCAGAGAGAAATACGGCAAGGACTTAACCGAGTCACTCCCTGAATGTGCCACATGGTATTCCACGGACAATCAAGAGATACTGGATAAGGCAAAGTCCGATGAACTCAGGATCACTGCCACCAAAGACGAAGACGTCCGCTCCTTGCGAGAGTTGCTTATAATCGGGTGCAAGGGGATTGCTGCATATGCGGATCACGCCGCAATCCTGGGTTTTGAAAAGGATGAAATCTATGACTTTTTAATGGAGGCCCTTGCCTCCACTACCAAGGACCTCTCGGTTGATGAAATGATAGCACTGGTGCTCAAGGCCGGCGACATGGCTGTCACCACCATGGCACTACTGGATGAGGCAAACACATCCACATATGGGCACCCGGAGATAACCGAGGTCAATATAGGAGTAAGGAATAACCCGGGGATCCTTATTAGCGGCCATGATTTAAAAGACATGGAAGAGTTGCTTGAGCAGACCAAGGGCACGGGCGTGGATGTTTACACCCATGGCGAGATGTTGCCTGCCAATTACTACCCTGCGTTCAAAAAATATGACCACTTTGTGGGTAACTATGGAAATTCCTGGTGGATGCAAAACAAGGAATTCGAGTCCTTCAACGGGCCCATAATCCTTACCACCAACTGCTTGGTGCCCCTAAGGAAGGACAATACCTACCTGGAAAGACTCTTTACCACTGGATTGGTGAACTACCCAGGGGCCAAGCACATCCCTGACAGGCCCGAGGGGGGCACAAAGGACTTTTCTGAGGTAATAGAGCTTGCAAAGAAGTGCGATCCTCCCCGGGAGATAGAGAGCGGAAAGATCGTGGGCGGTTTTGCCCATAACCAGGTCCTGGCACTGGCCGACAAGGTGGTGGATGCGGTCAAATCCGGGGCAATTAAGCGTTTTGTGGTTATGGCAGGGTGTGACGGACGTCACAAGAGCAGGCAATATTTTACGGAACTGGCAAAGGCCCTTCCAAAGGATGCAGTTATCCTGACCGCGGGATGCGCAAAATATCGTTACAACAAGCTGGACCTGGGCGACATAGGTGGAATCCCGAGGGTACTGGATGCAGGGCAGTGCAATGATTCCTATTCCCTTGCAGTGATTGCGCTCAAGCTCAAAGAGGTCTTTGGCCTGGATGATATCAACCAGCTCCCCATATCCTTTGATATTGGTTGGTATGAACAGAAGGCAGTTGCAGTGCTTCTGGCCCTCTTGGCCCTGGGCGTCAAGGGTATCAGGCTTGGGCCTACACTACCTGCCTTCCTGTCTCCAAATGTTGCCAAGGTCCTTGTGGACAAGTTTGATATAAAACCCATCTCCACAGTGGAGGAAGATGTCCAGGCCATTATGGCCGGAAATTAAAACCCGAACTCGTGGTGGGGCAATGCCATTGCCCCATTACGGGGTTAAGGAAGTTTAGGAGGCGCGAAGATGAAGTGTCCGGGCCAAGACATGCAATATTGGAAGCCGGGGGCGATTTTCGAGGTGAAGTGCCCCAAGTGCGGGAAGGAGGTGGAGTTCTTCAAAGATGACCCCACCAGGAAATGTCCTGCCTGCGGGCACAGGTTCCTGAATCCTTCCCTGGATTTTGGGTGCGCCTCGTATTGCCAGTATGCCGAGCAGTGCATAGGGAATCTGCCGCCGGAATTGCTGGCTCAAAAGGAGGACCTCCTCAAGGACAGGGTGGCCATTGAGATGAAGCGCTATTTCGGGCGCGACTTCAAGCGGATAGGGCATGCCACCAAGGTGGCCAGATATGCAGAGAGGATCGGCAGGGAAGAAGGCGCAAACCTGGCAGTGGTACTTCCTGCAGCCTACCTCCACGACATTGGAATAAAGGAGGCTGAACGCAAACACCAGAGCACTGATGCCAGATACCAGGAGGAGGAAGGCCCCCCTGTTGCAAGGGAGATCCTGAACAAGCTGGGGGCCAACGCCGCATTGATAGACGAGGTATGCGACATCATCGCCCACCATCATCATCCTGGAGATGAAGAGAGTGTAGAGTTCAAGGCAGTCTATGATGCCGACATGATCGTGAATCTTGAAGAAAAGCAGGAAAAGGAAGGGGACAAGGGCGATGGCGCAGCCCTTGAAAAGGTGATCCAAAAGGTCTTCTTGACCGAAAGCGGCCGGGTTTTGGCCGCAGAGGTGCTGCTGAGGAGGAAGCCATGAAGGTGAAAAGAAAGATAATAGAGATAGACGAAGAATTGTGCGACGGCTGCGGGCAGTGTGTCCCGGCCTGTGCCGAAGGTGCCATCGAGATCGTGGATGGAAAGGCCCGGCTCGTGGCAGAAAAATATTGTGACGGCCTCGGGGCCTGTCTGGGGGAGTGTCCCACCGGGGCCTTAAAGATAATTGAAAGAGAGGCAGAGGACTTTGACGAGGAGGCAGTGGAGAAATACCTGAAAGAAAAGGAAAAGGCCCAGGAGGTCTTGAAGGCCGCCCAGGCCCCTGGATGTCCGTCTGCCAGGCTCCAGACCTTTGCCCCTGCTTCTCCATGTGAGGCGGCAAATGTGCCCTCGGAGCAAAAGGCTGTTTCTTCTGCCCTTTCCCATTGGCCTGTTCAGATCCACCTAGTCCCACCCACAGCACCATTTCTCAAGGGTGCAGACCTCCTTGTGGTGGCTGATTGCGTGCCGGTGGCCTACCCGAATTTCCATGAGGATTTTTTGAGGGGCAAGGTGGTGATGGTAGGGTGCCCCAAGTTTGACGACGTGGCTGAATACATCAAGAAATTCAGGGATATATTCAAGGTCGCAGGGATCAAGAGTGTGACCTCGGTGGTAATGGAGGTGCCTTGTTGCTCTGCCCTTCCCATGATCTTGAAGAGGGCCATGGAAGAGGCAGGAGTGGACATCCCCATCGAACAGGTGGTAATCAGCACCAGGGGCGAGGTGCTCCACAGGGCTGCTGCATGAGAGGGGTTGTGCCATGAAAAAGGTAAATTTGTACGAGGAAAATGACTTTAATGATCTTCACATGAGCAGATTCCTGGTGCACGACTCTCCCTATTTCAAGATCCTGAACTTCAATTTCAAGGCAGGCCAGGAGCTCCCCATACACTCCCACCATGCAGAGGGCCAGGTGAGCATTATGGTATTTGAAGGAGAAGGAGAGTTTCTGGCAAAGGATGGCACCATGCCTGCCAGACCTGGAGATGTGCTCATTTCAGAGATAAGTGAACCTCACGGGGTGAGGGCCAACACAGACATGAGGGTGCTGGTGACAATAGCACCACCCATTTAAGCAGATGTGCTGGCCCTGAGTGCCGACCAGTCTGGGAAAAAGGGATACTCCTTGGGGAACAGGGCCACCCGGTCACCAGAATTTACCGTGCTTCTGGGTGGTACTGCCCTGTGATTTACCATGATCACCTGGACCTGCTCCCTCGGGATTCCCAGTTGAGACAATAGGCTCTCCAGGTTGAGGGGCTTGGCCGTCCTAACCGAGATTTTGTGATTTTTCCGCTGGCCCAGCCTGCCGTATAAGATAACCGTGATTTCTCCAAGAGGTGCTCCGTTCATTTGTCGTCCTACATTCATAACAAGTAAACTTTTAGCCCATTTAGGCACACAAGCAAAGAAATTTTAGAGATTTTTCTTGACCAAATTGCTTTTTGTGATTATAGTCTACTAAACTAATATAGAATGGTGCAAGGGAATAATCATCAAGGAGGCATGCCATGAAGTTCGTAGAAAAGATAAAGGCAGATGAAAAGCTGGATCTGGTTTGCAGGATGTGTCCTCTTCACCTGTTGGAGCCGGGGGAAAAACTCGCATGCCTGAAAGAGGGTCAGGTGCTCGAGATACTTACAGACTATGATGGCGCCCTGGAAGATATTCCGTCCTGGTGCGAGAAATGTGGCCAGGAATTTATAGGCATAGAAGAGGACGAAGACTGCTACAAGCTTTACATAAGAAAGAGGAAATAAGGAGTTGGGGATGGACAGAGAGGTTTACTTGGACAATGCCGCAGCCACGCCCGTGAGAAAAGAGGTGTTGGAGGCGATGCTGCCTTACTTTGATAGGCTATATGCCAATCCTTCCACCATGTACAGGCCCGGTCTCGAGATCAAGGCCGTCTTAGACGAGCAGAGGGCCAAGGTGGCAGAACTAATTGGGGCAAGCCCTGAAGAGATCGTATTTACCTCTTCCGGGGCTGAGGCCAACAATCTTGCAGTAAAAGGGATTCCTTTCGCACACAGGAAAAAGGGTAACCATATCATCATATCGGCCATTGAGCACCACTCGGTGCTCAATTCCGCCAGATTTTTCGAGAGGCTGGACTATGAGGTGACCTTTCTCCCAGTTGACGAGTTCGGCTTGGTGGACCCGGGCCGGGTGGAGGAATTGATCAGGCCTGAGACAGTGCTGGTTTCCATCATGCACGCAAACAATGAAATAGGCACAATCCAGCCCATCGCCGAGATTGCCCGAGTGTGCAAGTCAAAGGGTGTGTTTTTCCACACCGATGCAGTTGCCACCGTGGGCAACATCCCTGTGGATGTAAAGGAGCTTGGCGTGGACCTCCTGACTATTTCCGGGATCCCGCTCGGGGCCCCAAAGGGGACAGGGGCCCTTTATTTTCATAAGGGCACGCGAATAATGCCCCTCATCCATGGCGGGATACAGGAGAGCGGCAGGCGAGCCGGCACCGAGAATGTTCCAGGAATCGTGGGCCTGGGAAAGGCTGCTGAGCTTGCCAAACAGGATGTGGCCGTATGGAGTAGAGATGCAAAGGCCTTGAGGGATAAATTGATTTATGGTGTACTTGAGCGTATCGAAAGGGTGAGGCTCACCGGTCATCCAGAGAAAAGGCTTCCCATGCATGCGAGTTTCTGCGTGGAGGCAATAGAGGGAGAGGCGCTCATATACATGTTGAGTAGTGAAGGCATATATGCCAATACGGGTTCTGCTTGTGCTTCAAAGGCCTTGAAGACCTCTCCGGTGCTGGTGGCAATCGGGGTGCCCCCTGAGATAGCCCAAGGGTCTGTGGTATTTACTTTAGGCCGGCAAAACACTGCGGAGGATGTGGAATATGTGCTTTCCAAGCTGCCCCAGGTGGTGGCAAGGTTGAGGTCCATGTCGCCGCTTTGGAAGGAGCGAGCACAGGCATAACTAGAAGCTAGGGAGGGGCATTAGGATGAAGCTTTCCAGTAGGAGCAGGTACGGTACCAGGTTGATGCTAGATCTGGCCATGCATTACGACCATGGCCCCATCCCAGTAGGAGAAATATCCAGGCGCCAGGACATATCCGTAAAGTACCTGGAGCAATTGATAATACCATTGAAAAAGGCCAAGTTGATCAAGAGCGTTAGAGGCCCTAAAGGTGGTTATATGTTGAGCAAAGACCCTGCCCGGATAACTGTTGGAGAGATAGTGGAGGTCCTGGAGGGCGGGGTGGAACTGTCAAAGTGTTTAAGAGAACCAGAGAGGTGTGAGAGGGTGGAGGTTTGCAAGACCAGAAAGATATGGGAAGAGGCCACAGAGGCGGTCTACGAAAGACTAAATTCCATCACCCTTGCAGAACTCATAAAAGACTCAACGCCAGCCGATTTTGAAGCACCCCCTAGGGCCAAGTGTTCCTGAGGGGATCGGCTGAAAGCAAGAGGGAGGATCAAAGATGTATTCTGAAAAGGTAATGGAGCATTTCTCTAATCCCAAAAATGTCGGGGTGATAGAGGATGCCGACGGTATAGGTGAAGTAGGGAACCCTGTTTGCGGTGACATGATGACCTTTTACATCAAGGTCAGGGATGGAAAGATAGAAGATGTAAAA
>JALVMN010000055.1 GCA_027027005.1 Desulfobacterales bacterium
CAGAGATGGTTGCAAAGTTACTTCGGGCAGGTATCCCGGTGGTGGCCACCAAGACGGCTGTCACCCACAGGGGGGTGGAAATGGCAAAACAGGCTAACATGACCCTTGTGGGGTTTGTACGAAGTGCCGGGATGAAGATTCATACCGATATGACTGTGAGGGTGGCAGAACGCCCCTCCATGAAGATCTATACCAGGCCCGAGAGGATCCTCTAGTCCATCCACACCTCCTCCTCTTCAAAGCGGACCGGGCGGACTTTTCCTCCTGACTCGTGGGTCTTTATCCAGGCCCTCACCTTTTCCTTGCCATAGGTCCTCTCCCACGCCTTGACTATTTCATCGACCGGGATGTCAGAAAATACGCCGTGGTCATCAACATACTCCATGAACAACTTTTTCTCCAGATTATAGGGCTGAAATAGTGAATCGTTGCGGCCGTCGAACTCCAACGGCTCAACCCGGTGTCTTTGGCAGAGCTCTTTGTTGAAGGCAGGGGTGGCCTTTACCCACTTGCCATCAAGAAAGAGGTCTGTGTAGCCGTGATAGACGAAGAGGTCCGAGCCCAGGAATTCCAGCAGTTGTTTGGTGGCCAGGTGATTTTTCACGGTAACAAAGCCCACCCTTGCAGGAATTCCACAGGCCCTTGCCAGGGCACACAGGAGGGCTGCCTTTGGGACGCAGTAGCCTCTCCTGTTTTTAAGGGTATTGCTCGCCCGATAGTGCTCAGGCAGGTGAAACGGGGTGTAGGGGTCGTACCATATCCTGTCTCTAACCGCATAATAGAGTCTTACGGCCTTTTCAATGGGAGTGGCACAGTCTTTGGTCAAATCATGGGCGTATCCCTTTACCAAGGGGTGATCACTGTCTATGATGGCAGTGGGCTCCAGATACTCCTTTTCCATACCTTGCCCCTTTCTCACCTTCAGGTGGGCCTAATTTTTCTTGACAGGGGAGCCAGAATTTCCATATGAATACTTTATAGCTAAAATGTGATTATATCAAGGCAAGGGCTCCTGGCAAACACACAAGAATTTGAGGGTCCAACGAGACCAAATTAAGATGCCGGACAATAAAAAGACAGCCAACCACCTTGACCCAAGCGCTTCCAAAGAGAAGCGAAAGGTGAAATTTGAGGTTTATGGCGAGGAGATGGTGGAAAAGGTGGTAAAGCTGAGTGGCAATAGTGGTAGGGTGTATTTGCCACCAGACTGGGTGGGTTGTAGGGTCAAGATAATACGGATAGACTAATAATTGAGTTTTAGTATGGAATCTGTATTGGATAAGCTGAAGATAAGAGAAATCAGGCCTGATGACGCAGAGGCCATCACAAGAATCCAGCATTCAATTACTAAGACCAGCCCTAAGATCGACTTCAAGCCCATTATAGAAAAGAGGCTAAAGGACTCAGATCACGTGAGTTTTGTGGCCGAGGTGGAGGGCAAGGTGGTGGGCTATATGGTCAGTTATATAATCTACGGGGGCTTTGGGATCGAAAAGAGCGCATGGATAGCCACCTTAGGGGTGGACCCAAGATTCATGGGCCAGGGCATTGGAAAGCTTCTTGCCCAAAAAATAGTGGAAACTCACAAAGAAAAGGGCATCACCCACCTTTTCACCTCTGTGAAATGGGATTCCGTTGATCTCTTGTCTTTCTTTAAGACACTGGGGTTTGACAGGAGTGAATTCATAAATCTAAGGAAAGAGCTAAACCCCTAAACCCTTCCCATGGCCAGGAGCTCGGGTTCTTCTGATTTTCCCCTTATGTTTTCCACCACCCGACCCTTGCTGCCGTCTCCTGAAAAGCTCACCTCTTCAATCCTGCCGTCAGGCCTTCTGCGGTATTCCTTTGAGCTGTCCTCAAGAAGTGGATAGTATTCACCTTCCAGGTCCTGAAACAGCTCCACACGCATCAATTCCTCTCCAGGCCAATCAAGGGTGACCACTCCCAGGAGGCCCCCTTTCTTGATCACCTTGTATTTTCCTCTTTTGGACCTGTATCCGACAAGTTTGCAAGCAAAATGTTTTACGTATATGTCTGCGTCCAAGGGATAGAGTTTTCCCTTTACTGACTCATACACCTCTCCATCCCGCAGTACCAAGACCTTGCCTGAGCTCAGGATGGGCCTCCAGGCGGTCAGGTTGTCAGGACTATGGGTGAAGATCAGATTTTTTATATCGGCATCTCCAATATCTTCGTAATCGGTGTGGACCACGCTTCCCTTTCGAGCCACATCATGAATCACCACCGCGCCTTGGTATGCCGTGAGCGCTGCTTCATAGCGCTCACGGCTCCATGTGCGCTCGATAAAGTCATTGATATCACCAAGTATAACACTGCTTTTTTCAAACTCTTCCCTGCTGATGGTCTCGAATCTCTGGGGCCTGTATGTCTCACAAAGCTCCTTCCAGAGCGTGGGCCTATAGACGGTATCGGCGCTGAAAAAAAGTGTGTTCTTGGGGGTTATGAATCTGAAGGCAATGGTGGGGACCCCATGCCACACAGGCTCTTTCACTGCCTGGACGGTGAGCTCTGCATCAGGGTCCACGAAATAGTTCTGATCCTCTTCATAGAAGACCGAGGATTCAAATGAGTAATAGCTTTCTGGTTCCACCCATTCGCCAGTTTCATCATCTTTGAAAAGGAGGCGGGGGCGATTGGCCTTGGGATTTATGAAGATCTTGGCCTTATCAGGACCGATGATGTTCCCTGCCCTGTCTTTCACCACATAGGAAAAATTCCCGTTTTTGGTCATCTCCAAGGAGATATAATACTTGCTCCTTGGCCCGATGATGGTCTCTTCCACCATGGTGTAGTAAGGGATGTCTATTATCCTCTTGGAGTCGTCTGATAAAGACCTCTCTAATGCTCCCTTTGAATTCTTGTGATATTCTTCCAGGATAAGCTCCGAGGAGATCAGCTTGATCCTTTTTCCCAGTTTGGAGTCGTAGTACATGAAAAGGGCCAGGTCAGTAAACCACCTGCGGTGGTCTTCGTGGGAGTGGCTGGCAAAGATCCCTTTCAGCTTTTCAATCCCCTGAAACCCGAGATAGGGAAATACCGGTGCTCCGCATTCCAGCAGGTATTGTGAGTTGTTGACAGAGATAAGATAGCCGCTACTCTCACCCATGAGTGAGAAGGGGCTGGTATTGCCGATGACATGAAAGGTGATATCGCTCTTCATATGGGTAGTAATCGGCAAAAGAAATGAAAAACAAAAGCCCAGGGTCCAGAGAATAAGGGCTGGATTGAATATTGTCAATCAACTTACCAATGTCTCACCTCATAGACCTTCACAGGCAAGTGAAAGCCCTTTACCCTCACCTCTCCAAACTCTTTTGCCTCTATTGCATCCTTTATCTGGTTGTATGTCCTATGGGTGATCAGTATCTGGCCAGGGCCTGCCATGGCCTCCACCCTGGCCGCAATGTTCACCTGATTCCCTATCACCGTGTAATCCTTCAAGATATCTGAGCCCAAGCTGCCTACAGTCATGTAGCCGGTGTTTATCCCTATCCCCACTCCCAGCTTGTGGCCAAAGCCCTCCCACTCCTTCTGGAGCTCTGCGACCTTTTTCTGCATTTCAACGGCCATGCGTACTGCTCTCAAGGCATGATCCTCCATCTCCACCGGATCTCCAAAAAAGATCACCAACCCATCTCCCATGACCTTGTTCAAGGTGCCCTCGTGACGATGGATTATCTCCACCATCTCGGTAAGGTAGCCATTCAGGAGATGAAATATCTCCTCTGCCTCCAGGGAATCAGTAATATTGGAAAAGCCCCTGATATCAGTGAACACCACGGTCATGAACTTTCTCTTGAACTGGCGGCCAAGGCTTCCGCCGTGCTCCAGGATCTGTTCTGCCAGCCTCGGCGACAGATACCTCCGCAATTCGTCGAACCTTCTCAGCTCCTCCACCTGGCGCTCAACGCGGCCCTTTAGTTCCTGGTTGAGTAATATCAGTTCTCTTTGGGCCTGTTGTAACTCCTGAGTGCGCTCTCGGACCTTTTCTTCCAAGTGCCGGGCATAGAGATCCAGCTCTGCCTTGGCCCTTGAGAGCTCTTGGTGTGCGAGTTGGAGCATTCGATATGCCTGATTTTTCTCAGCTATGCTCTTTCTCAACTGCTCTATGGTGTCCATGAGCTCCTGCTCCTGGTCCCTGGCAGGGCGTCTGAATCTAAGGGCCTGGCGTGCCCTGTTTGCAAGGGAAAACCTCTCGTAGGTCACCACCAGCACTGAATAAGGTGCCATGAAGATCTCGCCCTTTTTGGCCAAGATTCTGGGGCCATGGGTGAGCGTCCTTGTGATCAGCACCCCGGTGTGTCCATCTCTTCCCAGGGCCTTAGCTCCTGGTCCAAGTTCTTGGTACTTGCCCAGAAAAATGGACTGGCCATTGATCTGCTCTGGCAAAAGCAGCACCCTCTTTCCCACATCAATCCTTTTCCCTGAGCCTGGATCCCGCACCGTCAGGATATCTCCTTCCCACTGGGCCTCAAGTCTTAAGGGGATAAGGTCAGGGTCTTCATTGAAGAGCCTCACTGGGTCATAGGGATTTACGGGTTGTCTTATCCAGGCAGGGGGAAGTCCCCACAGGGTGGGGATAGAGGAAAGTATGCCTCTCAAATAAGGGTCTCCCAGGTAGTCGCGGTTGGGATCAAAGTCATCGTGAAAAATCACCTGGAGGACCACCTTCTTTTTCCTTATCCTGGGGTCGTAGTATGGTGGTTGAACCACTATTATCTCTTTTGTGTCATTAAAGTTCTTGTTGAAAAAGGGGAGTCTCTTGTAGCCGTCATCAGGGGAGGTGAATATTCTCAAAAAGTAGTGGAATCTCCCCCATGAGCCGAATCTTGCTGAGGAAGCCCCGCAATTGAAGTAGAAGTGGGGTTCACCCACCAGATCCTTGGCCCTTCTAAAGATTTTTTCAAAATTTTCAAAGCTGGTCCATTCATCCTCGTTCAGGAAGAACTCTTCTGCCGAAGCGTAGTGATCCGTGGGATATGGGAGGTCTTGAAAGAGTGGCTCGAAGGAGCCGGTCTTGGATTTGGTGTAGGCAGCTATTATCTTGATGTTTCGGTTGCTGATGCAATCAGGCCGGCTCATGCTTTTATGTATTGTTCGTGGTTAGCCCGGAGGGTAGCCTCTGCAAACAGGGATCTGCATGATATCTGGATTTTTTCCTTGTTTCAAGACCTGTGCGGCCAGGATAATGCATTTGGACTTGACATGAGACCCCAGTGGTATAGAATTCAATGGTGGCGGGACGTAGCGCAGCCTGGAAGCGCACCTGAATGGGGTTCAGGGGGTCCGGGGTTCAAATCCCCGCGTCCCGACCATGAATAAACCATTAAAGGCCAGCAGGATGCAGCTCGTCTTTTTGTTTTAGAACAAAGTTTGCTAGCTCTTCTCGACCCCAGAGATTGACCCTCAAAAACATAGACTCCATTCGGGCTTTCTTGTTATCGGGGGCTTTTTACTATCAAGACAGGTTTATCACACCTTCGTAGCACCCTGCGAGACACGCTGCCGAGCACAGCGTCTGCCAAGACGCCATGGCCCCGGGCGCCCATAACCACCAGGTCACAATTCATGGCCTTGACCTGTTTCAGGATTTCGTCCACAGGATTTCCAATCTTTACCACTATGTCGTCAGTGATAAAGGGGCATGCGGGCATCTCCTGGCTAATTTCTTTGCAGAACTCTTCTATCCTGGTGCGCAGCTTTTGAACAACTTCTTGTTCGTTCTGTCTCCGAAGCTGCTCCCACTTCTCCGGCCCCAGGATGTTGATGACCAGGCTGTCCCTGTACTCAGAGACATCTTCCAATACGTGGAGGATGGTGATGCCGGCCCCAAATCGGTTTGCAATGCTCGCTGCATATCCAAAAGAGTATTTTGCCTGCTCGGAGAGATCAGTGCAGTAAAGGATCTTTTTTATATCAGGAATCATCATGAAGTCTACCTCCTACTAAGTGAGATTAATGGAAGCAAAATTTGTGTCAATAAGCGCCCCCCTCTCGTCATTCCATCAAATTTTTTAATATAGTGCCCTGATTAGAAAAGTAGCAAGGAGATTTTTCCTCGAAAAAGGTATTTGCTGAAAAACAGAAGGTACTGGAAGGGCGATTTGGGCGGTTTTGATGTAACCAGAATAAGTGTAAAAATCGCTATTTTCTAACATGAAAGTATTATGGTATTCAAATTAATCAAAAACGGGATTTCAGCATGGTATCTGACATCAGATTTGACCAGAAACTTAAAGCTGCTAGGGAAAGCTCTTGGGAGAGGTTTGGCAAGCAAATTACCTTTTACGTGCCGGGGATGTTTCACTACCTGGGGATCAGGGGGAAATATCCTGCCCTTTCCATAACAGGGGCTCGCTGCGAGCTCATGTGCGACCACTGCCAGGCCAAGATCCTGGAGCCCATGCCGTCTGTGGAAGCCCCAGACCTCTTGGTGGAAAGGTGTATGGCCTTGGCACAGAATGGATCCCTGGGGGTTCTCATAAGCGGGGGGTGCGACAGGGAAGGGAGGCTCCCCTGGCACAAATTCCTGGATGCCATTTCAGAGGTAAAGAAAAGGACCAAGCTCTATATCTCAATCCACTGCGGGCTCCTGGATGAGGAAACGGCCCTTGGGCTGAAGCGGGCGGGGGTGGACCAGGCCCTGCTCGATGTGATAGGGGACGATAACACATACAAAAAGATATATCATGTTGAATTTGGTGTGGAAAGAATCGCCTCCACCATGGAGGCCCTAAACAAGGCCGGACTTTCCATGGCGCCCCATGTGGTCTGTGGACTAAACAGTGGAATGATCCACTCTGAGATTCAGGCCCTGGAGCTCATATCAGGCTTTCAGGTGGAGCAAGTGGTGATCGTCTCGCTCATGGCCATTCGAGGCACCCCGCTTCAAGGCGCACCTCACCCCGCTCCCCACGAGATAGCAGAGATCATTGCCCAGGCAAGATTCATGATGCCGGATGTGAAGATAAGCCTGGGATGTGCAAGGAAAAGGGGAGATGAGGCCCTGGAAATCTTGGCCATTGATGCAGGGGTCAACCGCATGGCCCTTCCATCTGATGCTGCCATTGAAAGGGCCAGGCAATACGGGCTCAAGATAGGCTACCAGCGGACATGCTGCTCTGTTGGCCGAGATTTTTCCAAGCCACACTGGTAGAAGATTTTTTCTAAGAGCCTTATTTTTCCTTTTCCATCTCCTTTTCCAGCAATTGGCCCAGACGGTATGCAAACTCTCCCACCAAGGCGGTGCATATCTGCCTTCTGCTGTTTTCGCCCTTATAGAAGTTTCTTACCTGTTCCCGATCTTTCCAATCGACCCTTGCAATGTGACGGCACTCAATCCCCCCATACTCACTTGTTAGGTCTTCGAAGATCTTGGTGAGCTTGTAGGAGGCCGACCACATTCGCCTGTCTTCCTTTTCTTCCAATTTGCTGCGGCTGTAAAGGGCAGAAACTGTTGCAATGCCTCCTATGAGTATGCCGCACACCCTTCCAGTTGAGGCAATCCCCCCTCCAAAGGCCCCCATGGCCCTGATGACCTCATCATTGACCCTGCCCGTCTTTTCCTGGCCCACGGCCACGATGGCCTGGCTTCAATGAAAGTGCTTTAAAAACAACTCCACTGCCATTTCACGCATCTGCTCCGGAGTCATATATTTCCCTCCTTACTAGAAAGATAACTGCCAAACCTTACATTGAATTTGAAATAAGTTCAATCGATCCCTTGAGAAATCTTTTACTTCAATCGGCGCGCCGTAAATCAAATATTTTTTTTCCATATTGGAATTCCTGCTCCCTTACGCTCAAAGACCTCAGAGGCCGAAGGAAGTGCTTGACCGTGGCCTATTTTGTGGAGATACTACATTGTAGCTTATCCATGTGTCATCCTCTGATGGGGGGAGAGGGTATGAAAAAGGGATTTTGGCGGGCATGGCTCATAGGAATTGGAGGATTGGTGGTGGTGTTTGGGGGGCTCATGGCCTTTTTCAATCATACCAGCCTGTTCCAACCCCTTGACAGAGTCATTGATTCGGTTTTCTGGCCTCATGAAGACCCTCCCCAAGCCTTCCTTGAGTTCAAGAGATGGGTTTACGGCGCCTGGGGTGCAACTCTTATGGGATTGGGCATCCTGATAACCTTTGTGGCAGCGGTTCCTCTCATGAGGGGAGAGCGGTGGTCCTGGTGGGCCCTCACCAGCATGCTGGTGGTCTGGTACCTGCTTGACACAGGGATCTCCCTCTACCACGGGGTGATTGCCAATGCAGGACTCAACACCGTGTTTCTGGTATTTGGAGGACTTCCCCTCTGGTTCTTGAGGGGCGATTATGTGAAAAGAGGACCTTGAGTTCCAACCAAGGAGGTTAATGAGGGGTCATGGAGCAAGTTCTTATTACTGGATGCAACAGGGGCCTGGGACTTGAGTGGGCAAGGCAATATGCTGAAGAAGGTGGGAGGGTCTTTGCCACGTGCCGGTATCCTTCTGAGGCATTTGAACTCCAGGGGCTGGCAGAAGAATTTCCTAACTTGAGCATTCACCGGCTGGATGTGACGAGACCAGATCATGTGAATGCCCTGGCCGTGGAGTTGAGGGACCAGGCGATCGATATCCTGGTAAACAATGCCGGTGTTTACCTTGAAAAATATGAAGAGGCATTCTTGGGGGGTGTAAGATATGATGCCTGGGAGTACACATTCAGGGTGAATACCCTTGGGGCCATGAGGATGATTGAGGCCTTTCTGCCCCACCTCATGCGAGGTCAGAAAAAGTTGATCGCCGTGATCAGCACCCACATGGCCAGCATTGCCGATATCACTGCCCCTGGCGCCTATTATTACCGGTCCACCAAGGCTGCCTTGAATGCCACCGTAAAGGCCCTTTCTTACGAATTAAGGCCCAAGGGCATAGGAATCCTGTTGCTTCACCCCGGGTGGGTGAGGACCAGGATGGGGGGAGACCAGGCCCCGCTCCTTCCCCCTGAAAGCGTAAAGGGTATGAGGGGGCTTCTTCAAGAATTTTCTCTTGAGATGAGCGGGCGTTTTATCCGATACGACGGCGTGGAGATGCCGTGGTAAAACTTGAAAAACAAAAGGAGGACACTGTCATGGCAGGGAAGATCGAGTGGCTCACATCCATGGATGAGGCAAAAGAAAAGGCCAAGGCCGAAGGGAAACCAATATTTCTGGATTTTTTCAACCCCGGGTGAATCGGCTGCCAGCAGATGGATGCAGTTACGTATCCCGAAGACAAGGTAGTGGCTCTTTTTGAAGCAGAGATGATACCCCTTAGGGTGGCCTTTGACCAAAAACCCCTCTCCCAAGTGTTTAATGTCAAGTGGACTCCCACCCTTGTGATCCTGGACCAGGAGGGAAAAGAGCACCACAGGACAGTGGGGTTTCTGAGCGCAGATGAACTGTTGGCCTCACTGCTTTTGGGAATCGCCAAGACACACTTTGACGCCGACAGGTTTGAAGAGGCCCTCAAATACCTGGGAAGGGTCCTGGAAGACTTCCCTCAAACCGCCTCAGCCCCTGAGGCCATCTTCTTGAGGGGAGTAAGCCAGTACAAGAGCACCAATGATCCAAAGCCTCTAAAGGCCGCCTACGAGGAGCTGGAGGCCAAGTTCCCTGGAAACGAGTGGACCAAGAGGGCTTATCCCTACAGGCTCATCTGACATAGATTTGTCACCTTTGGAGCCACCTACGGCCCAAGGGTGACAAAAACATACCTTTCGGGGAGGACCACCCGAGCGATTGCCTTCTTAATCATTGGGAGAGATACGCTCTTCAGCCTGTTTTTGTACTTTTCTGAATAATCAAACCCAAGGCCATACAACTCGTCCAGGGCCATTTGAAGCGCCTTGGAGGCCCTCCCCTGCGAGCCTATGGCAAGGTTTCCCAGGAGATATTTTTTTGCACTGCTCAATTCCTTCTTGGTAAGGCCCTGTTGAGCCAGTTTTTTCATCTCTTGGAGGAGGGCCTTTCTGGCCTTTGCCACTTTCCTGGGGGCACATCCCAGATACACCCCAAACACACCTGTCTCAAGCCCTGGCCTCCTGAAGGAGGAAACCGAATAGGCCAGGCTCATCTGGTCCCTGAGTCTTACAAACAGCCTTCCACCCTGGCCTGAGAGGGCTGCGTCCACAAGGGCCATGGAGGCGTTATAAGGGCTGGACAGCCTCTCGCCCAGATAGCCGAGCACCAGGTGGGTCTGGGCCCCGGCCCTTTTTTGGTGCACGATGCGCGGGGCCTCGATGGGGGGTTCTGGATCAAGGTATTCAAGTCCTTCACCGCCGGCCGAGAGTTTCTCAAACAAGTCCTTGAGCCTGGGGACCAAGGCCTTGGAATCGAAATCTCCTACCAGCGCCAATACGCAGTTGGGCCCGGTTGCCCGATTCCTGTACCATGCTACCAGGTTCTCACGCCTCAAGGCAGATATGGTCTCCTGGGTCCCCAAGAGCGGCCTTCCATAGGGATGCTTTCTGTAAAGGGTTGAATAGAAAAGGTCAAAGAGAAGTGCCATGGGCTTGTCTTTCTTGGCCCTTATCTGGCTCAGGATGTCATCTCTAACCTTTTCCACCTGGTCTTGGGAAAAGCTGGGGTTCAGCAGGCAATCAGAGAGGAGCTTGAGAGCCAGTTCAAGGTCTTTGGCCAGAAAGGCACCGCTCAGTCCAAAACTGTTTCTCCCCGAGAAACCATTGAGCTCCCCTGCCACGGATTCCACCTCCAGGGCTATCTGAGACGCACTTCTGGTGGTGGTCCCCCTTGTGAGAAGCCTTGATACGAACTCTGAGATGCCCCACTTGCCGGGCTCCTCCAATCGCGTACCCCCTAAAATGGCCATGGTAAAAGCCACGATGGGAAGCCTGCGATCCTCCATCATGATCACCCGTATCCCGTTTGAAAGCACAACCATCCGTGCCTTACTGCTCTCCTGTGCCGCCCTGGACACATGGGGCAGGGGAGGTTTTTTGGCTCGCTTCTCCCCCCCAGAAAGGATGAATGCCAGTTCATCTCTTGAGGGTAGAGGCCCAGTTTCCAAGGGCACCATAAAGGCGGCCGTCAAGTTCCCTGGGGTGAGATATTTGCCTGCCACCTCCTTTATCCTTTGGCCAGTTACACTTCTGACCTGTTCAATGTAGCTGTCACACCTCCTGAAATCGCCTTCCACCACCTCAAAGTGGCCCAAAACCCTGGCCTGGCCCTCCATCTTTTCCATGCCCCAGAGAAAAGATGTCTCCACCTGGGAGATGGCCTTTCTCAATTCTGCATCTTTGGGTCCCTGGGCCACAAGCTGGCCGAGAGCTTGGGAGATGGCCTCCAATGTGGGTTCAATCTTTGCTGGGGCAAGTGTGGCTGATATGGAAAAAAGCCCTGAGCGGAGCATGGCAGAGGAAGAAACCGAAAAGGTATGGACCAGGTTCCTCTCCATCTTCAGTTTCTTGTAAAGCCTCGATGTCTTGCCCTCTCCCAGGAGCACTTCCAGGATGTCGAGGGCTGCAATGTCTTGATGCCCTGCTGCAGGGATGTGCCAGGCAAGCTCCATGTAGACCTGTTCCACTTTGTCAGGCAAGACAAGCCTTCTCGTGAAGGACTGGGAGGCAGGAATCCGTTGGGCGTCTTCTACCCCTTTTCTCTCAGGGAAGTTGAGGGACAACTTCCTGGCCTGCTCCAGGAACTCACTTGCATCCAGGTCCCCCACGGCTACCAGGACCATATTCTGCGGCAGGTACCACTTGTCCATGTAGGCCTGGATCATGGACCGGCTGAATCTCTTTATGGTGGCCTCATAACCGATTATGGGGCGCCCGTAGGGATGCCCCTGGTAGCAAAGCCACATCTGCTCCCTTGAAAGTCTCCTCCAAGGTGAATCAAGTGAGCGGCGGAGTTCTTCCAGAACCACCTCCTTTTCGCGTTCTATCTCTTCAGGATCAAAGACGGCGTTTTGCACGGCATCCAGCAACACATCCAGCCCCAGAAGCGTCGCCTCTGCGGGGACCTCCACGTAATACACGGTCCTGTCATAGCTGGTATAGGCATTTATGCTCCCACCTGCAGCCTCTATGGCCCTTGCGATTTCACCCGGCCCCCTTTTTTTGGTGCCTTTGAAGATCATATGTTCTATAAAATGGGTGATACCGGCCTCCTCTTCAGTCTCGTTGGAGCTTCCAGCCCTAACCCATATCTGGATGGAGGCCACAGGGGCAGAGTGGTCCTCTTTGACCACCACGGTGAGGCCATTTTCAAGCCGCTCTTTTGTGACGCCGCGGGTGATCCCTGTGGAGCCCCGGGAGGCGGGCGCACGAGAAAGAATCACCAGCGCTAAGGCCACCCAGAGCAGGGGCTTGAGGTAGTTGAGCCATTTTCCCTTAAACATACATATTGTGTTTTTTTGTGTTGACATACAAGATATTGTATAAGAAAATATAAATCTAGCCCATAAGGCCTAGCCCTGTTCAGGTCCCAAGAAGCGTCGACCAGGCAGGCTTAACCCAAAGGGGTAGACAAGTCAACAAGCTATTTTCCTATTCTTTTTTGTTCTTGTCCAGGGCCCGTCATCTCAATGGGGCGTCAAGTTATCCTTTCAGCCTGGAGCATTCCTGATAATGCCCAGGCAGAGAACGGTTGGGGGAGGATTTCCATGGCAGAAAAGCGTAAGATATTACTCACTGAGGAAGGGGTGTTTGACCTGGAAAACTACACCTGGGATGACAAGCGCCTTTCGTCCCTGTTGGTACAGGGAAACGGGCTGGACAGCGAGCAGGCCATGGACATAAGCAGGTTTGTGCAACAAGAGATAACCAGGATGGGCCTCAGCACAATAACAACGGAAGTGGTGGAAAAGCTGATTGAGGCAAAGCTCCTGGAGTATGGGCTCACCAAGGCCTCTCCCATCCGACTCGATAAGTCCATCTTTGTCAAGAAGGGCCTTGAGCTATCTGAAAACGCCAAGCGTGTGCTGGAAAAAAGGTATCTTAAAAAGGACTCAAAGGGCAGGGTCATAGAGACCCCAGAGGAGATGTTCCGCCGGGTGGCCCGACATATCGCCAAGGCAGAGAAGAAATATGGTGGGGATGAGGCCCAGGTCAAAAAGATGGAGGAGATTTTCTATGCCATGATGACCGAGTTTAGGTTCCTGCCCAATTCCCCCACCCTTATGAACGCCGGCCGCCGTCTCGGGCAGTTGGCCGCCTGCTTTGTGCTCCCTGTGGAAGACAGCATGGAGGGGATATTTGATGCGCTGAAAGGTGCGGCCCTGATCCACAAGTCCGGAGGAGGCACCGGGTTTTCATTTTCAAGGCTCAGGCCCAAGAACAGCCGAGTCGGCACTACTGGGGGTGTGGCCTCGGGTCCGGTCTCGTTCATGAAGATATTCAATACCGCCACCGAGCAGGTGAAACAGGGGGGCACCCGAAGGGGGGCCAACATGGCCATCTTGCGCGTGGATCACCCTGACATAATGGAATTCATTTATTGCAAGCGGGACAACCGAGAGCTTAACAATTTCAACATCTCGGTGGCTGTCACCGACAAGTTCATGGAAGCGGTGGAAAAAGGCGAAAACTATGATCTCATTGACCCAAGGGACGGCAAGAAGGCCGGGGAGCTGAATGCCCGAGAGGTCTATGAGGCCCTGGTGCACCAGGCGTGGGCAAATGGGGATCCCGGCATCATATTCATAGACAGGATCAATGAGGACAACCCCACCCCTCAACTCGGCGAGATTGAAAGCACAAACCCCTGCGGTGAGCAGCCGCTATTGCCCCTTGAGGCATGTAACTTGGGTTCCATCAATCTTTCAAAGTTTGTGAAGTCAAATTCCGGCCTCACCTCCGGCGAGGGCAGGGAGGTCGCCATAGACTACGAGGCCTTGAGGGAGACGGTCTGGTATGCGGTGCGCTTCCTGGACAATACCATTGACATGTCCAAGTATCCGCTTCCTGAGATAGACAAGATGGTGAGAGGCAACCGAAAAATCGGCCTTGGAGTCATGGGGTTTGCAGATCTCCTGTTCCAGTTGGGTATCCCTTACAATTCCGAAGAGGCCCTGGGCGTGGCAGAAGAGGTGATGAGCTTTATCCAGAGGGAAAGCCACGAGGCCTCCAAGTCCCTGGCAGAGGAAAGAGGCGTGTTCCCTAATTTTGAAAAAAGCATCTTTTATGGAAGAGATGAGTGCCGTTACAGGAATGCCACTGTAACCACCATTGCCCCCACAGGCACCCTTAGCATAATTGCAGGTTGTTCAAGCGGTATCGAGCCCCTGTTCGCCCTGTGCTTTGTTCGCAATGTGATGGATAACGAAAAGCTCCTGGAGGTCAACCCCCACTTTGAACGGATTGCGAGGGAGAGGGGATTCTACAGCCCCGAGCTCATGGATAGGGTTGCCAGAAAAGGCTCCATCAGGGAACTGGAAGAGATCCCAGAAGATGTAAGAAGGGTATTTGTAACAGCCCACGATATCACCCCAGAGTGGCACGTGAGGATGCAGGCAGCATTCCAGAAATACACTGACAATGCCGTGTCCAAGACGGTCAACCTTCCCCGGGATGCCACTGAAGAGGATGTTCGAAAGGTATATGACCTTGCTTTCAGGTTAGGGTGCAAGGGGGTTACCATTTACAGGGACGGAAGCAAGGAAAACCAGGTCCTCTCTGTGCCTGCCAAAGAGGAGGGAAAGGGCCTGTTTATGCGGGCAGTGAAGGAGAGGCCTGAAACCCTCTATGGATTCACCACCAAGGTGGTTACAGGTTATGGTAACCTCTATGTGACGGTCACAGAACTGGACGGCCGCCCCTTCGAGGTCTTTGCCACCATTGGAAAGTCCGGGAAGTCCACCACTGCCAAGACAGAGGCCATTGGAAGGCTTGTTTCACTGGCCTTGAGGGCCGGTGTGGGGGTGGCCGATATCGTGGACCAGCTCAAGGGCATAGGTGGAGAGCACCCGGTGTTTCAGAAGGACGGGCTGATTCTATCCATCCCTGATGCCATCGCGCGTGTGCTTGAAAATAAGTATTTGAAAGACATAGACCACAAGAAACCCGGAAGGTTTGAAAACAGCCTCCTGGGGGAGACCTGTCCCGAATGCGGAGAGACCATCTCTTTTGAAGAGGGCTGCATGACGTGCCATTTCTGTGGCTTCACCAAGTGCGGCTAAGAACTTGTTCCCGATTCCCCTCTAAGGAGCCCCCCTGAAAAATGGGATACCGATTCAGGTGGGGTTGCTTTTTCTCTTTCCTTAACCTATAACTCCACTAAATCCCTGCGGTTCCTGCCGCATCTAGAGGCGGTATTAAATAGCCCACTGGAAAAGGATGGATCCGGGGCTGAAGGAGAGCGGAGGTCAGAAGGCCCATGAAAAAAATCGGTTTTGTCTCCACACGCATAGCCGGCACTGACGGCGTATCACTTGAGACCTTCAAGTGGTATCAGGTCCTTGAGCGAAACGGCTTTGAATGTTTCTTTTTTGCTGGAGAGCTGGACACAGACCCTGCCCGATCCCTCTTGGAACCAAAGGCCCACTTTGAAGACCCTGAAATCTGGGAGCTGCACCAGGCCCTTTTCGGTGTGTACAGGAGGCCAAAGGCACTAACCGAGCAAATTAATCGGCTGGCAAGGATGCTGAAGGAGAGTTTATACGAGTTTTGTGAGAAGTTCCATATCGATCTCTTGATTCCTGAAAATGCGCTTGCCATCCCCATGAACATTCCCTTGGGCGTGGCACTCACAGAGCTGATAGCTGAGACCTCCATCCCTGTAATTGCCCATCATCATGACTTTAGTTGGGAACGGAAGCGGTTTCTCATAAATGCCGTGAGGGACTATTTGTGCTACGCATTTCCACCCAGCCTGCCCTCCATTCGGCATGTGGTGATAAATTCGGCCGCTTCCCGGCAGTTAAGTTACAGGCGGGGCATAAGTAATACCATTATTCCCAATGTATTTGAATTCGAAAATCCCCCGCCCCGAGAAAATCCCAAGAGCATAAGGCTTCGTGAGGAACTGGGCTTTGGTGATGATGACCTGTTCGTGCTTCAACCCACAAGGGTGGTGCCCCGGAAGTGGATTGAGAGGGCAGTGGAGATGGTGAGCCTCCTTGCCATGAAGAGACCCGTTTTGGTGGTCTCGCACGAGGCTGGAGACGAGGGAGACCTTTATGCCCAGAGGATCCTGGAGTATGCCGAAAGATTGGGTGTTGAGGTGCTCTACATCGGAGATAAGATCGGGCCGTGTAGGTGTTTCAGCACAGAGAGCGAGCGCCCTTATACCATGGATGATGTATACCAGGCGGCCGATGTGGTGACCTATCCCTCGGGCTACGAGGGTTTCGGTAATGCATTCCTGGAAGCCGTCTACTTCAAGCTCCCCATAGTGGTAAATCGCTATTCCATATTTGTGGAGGACATCGAGCCTCGGGGGTTCGAGGTGGTGGCCTTTGAGTCCTTTATAACCCGGGAGGTGGTGGAAGAATTAAGGAGGTTACTGGAGCCGGCCCGCCTAAGACAAGCTTTGGACAAGAACTACCAGCTTGGTACGAGGCACTTTTCTTACAAGGTATTGGAAAAAAAGCTGCTTCATATAATTGATTCTTTTAGAGAATGAAGACCTCAGAAGGCCAAAAGTCTTTGTCCATAGGCATCCTTCACTATTCCTGCCCACCTGTGGTGGGAGGGGTTGAAGAGGTGGTAAACAATCATGCCCTGATATTGCGTAGGCTCGGCCAAAAGGTCTCCATCCTGGCCGGGATGGGAGAGGTTTACACCAAAGATTATCCAGTGAGGATAGAGGGACTCCTTGCCTCCAAGCACCCCCAGGTCTTGAGGGCACACAAGGAGATATCAAAGGGTGACAGACGGCTGCTCAGGAAGCTCACCGAGCGGATACTGGAGATCCTCAAGTCCTGGTCAAGGCGTCTGGACGTGGTGGTGGCCCACAATGTGCTCCACATGCCGTTCAATCTCCCGCTCACCCTGGCCTTGAGGAGGCTTGCAGCCACTGCCAACAAGCCAAGAGTTGTGAGCTGGGCCCATGACTCGCCCTATTTTCAGGACTCAGTGCCCGAGTTTCTCCACCGGCATCCCTGGACCGTGCTGAAGAGTCCGCATCCAAGGATACATCACGTCACCATATCAGGGTCCAGGAGGGATCTTTTCTTGAAGTGGGCCCCAGATGTGGACTGGAATGTGATCCCCAACGGGATTGATCCTGTCAGTTTTTTCTATCTGGACCCAAGGTCTGTAAGGTTGGCCCAGGAGTTGAATCTTTTCCAAAGAGACTTGGTCATAGTTCAACCCTCTCGGATCACACCCAGAAAAAACCTGGAGCTTTCCATCCACATCGTAAGGGGTATAAAATTGCTGGGGCTCGATGTCCTGTTTATCCTCACAGGGGCATACGATCCCCACGAATCAAAGGCCGTGTCATACTACAGGCGCCTTAGGTATTGGATAAACGAGCTGGGGCTCAGGAAAAACATCGCCATCCTGGCCGAATACAGGTTCAAGGACAAGACCAGATTGGTCCCGGATCGCATCTTTATACGGGACCTATACTTAATGGCTGACTTGCTCCTCATGACCAGCAAGGACGAGGGTTTTGGCCTCCCATTGCTGGAGGCGGGCATGATCAAGCTGCCCATCGCTTGCTCTGATATACCACCGTTCAAGGAGATCGGTGAGGAGGTCTGCTTTTTTGATCCCCAGGCCCCTCCGCTTGTCACAGCGGGCAGGATACTGGAATACCTGGCCCGGACCAATACGCACAAGATGTTCCGCAAGGTGATGAGGGAATATGTGCTTGAGACAGTTGTCCAAAACGAGGTGCTGCCCTATCTGCACCATATTGTCAATAATTGACCGAAAAACAAACATCATATTTGAAGGAGACTAAAATGAGTGGAGACAAGAAAAACCAGAGACAGCCTCGACCTGAAAGGTTGCAAGCACTCCGGGCCCTGCCGCCTCATGTGGTACAGAGCCTTACCAAGGAAGAGGTCCAGGCCTTTTTGTTCGAGGATGAGTGGCCTGATTCCATGGCCGAAAAGCTGAAAGATTATCTTTTTGATGAATAATCTGAGGCCACTGGGAGAGGGCAGGAAAAGGAGAGGCAACAGGATATAGGGGGAGCTTGCCGGGATGCCAGCAAACCTTCCACCCCAGTATTTTGAGGCTGAGAAGAGATTCAGGGAGGCAAAGACGCCCCAGGAAAAGGTGGAGGCCCTGGAGGAAATGCTGACCATCATGCCCAAACACAAGGGCACGGACAAACTCAGGGCCGATCTCAGGCGAAAGATATCCAAGTTCAAGAATCAAGCCCAGCAGAAAAAGGGGGTCGGAAAACGGGAAACCGCCTACACCATAGAAAGAGAAGGGGCGGCCCAGATAGTTCTGGTGGGGCCACCCAATACAGGGAAGTCTTCAATCGTAAAAGCCCTTACCAATGCAGAGCCAGAGGTTGCAGATTTTCCGCATTCCACATGGAAACCGACTCCCGGGATGGTGCCTTTTGAAAA
>JALVMN010000056.1 GCA_027027005.1 Desulfobacterales bacterium
AAATATCACTTCCCGATTCAATGACAATCCCGATTCAATGACAGGACTCCGGGCCTCAGCAAAGGCCATGCGCCCCCCGCCAGACACGATCCGGTAATTGAGCCCTTCGGGGCGAGGAGCCGGGACAAGGAGGTTTACATGGGCTTCTTGGGGTGAAATGGAAATGGATTGGACTTGATCGATCCCTTCGATGAAGCCCTGGCTAAAGAGATAACCCACCACAAATTCCCTCTCCATCCCAGGGGTGAGCGAGGCCACAGCCAGAAGGGTTTCATCCAAGAGAATCTTTAGCTCCTTTTCAACGATGAGGGTGGCCGTGGCCTCCAAGAAGCTGCCCCCCTGGAGACTCCTGCAGGATACCTTTGTAATTGCCTCGGGACCACTCATTTTACCCGCTCGGGATGAGAATAAAGCACCATGGTCTCAGGACCCACCATGCCCACGATGGTTATCCCATAACCAGTTGCCGCCTCCACGGCAAGGTTGGTGGGCACCCCCTTTGTGGCAATGATGGGAATACCTGCATTTATGCACTTGTGAATCATCTCCTTGGGCTGCCTGCCAGTGGATGCAGCCACACATCTTGAAAAATCTATGCCTGCAACAAGGCCCGCCCCTATGACCTTGTCAAGGGCATGATGGCGGCCCAAGTCCTCTGTAATGGCAACAGGCTCTTTCCCTTCCAGGAAAAGGCCTGCTGAATGCACAGCCTCGGTTCTCGCAAATATCTCGGAGTCAAGAATTTGTTTTACACATCTATAGATTTCCCCTCTTCCAACCTCCAATGACGAATCCACCCTCCTCAATATCCTAGGGGTACAAGAAAGAACCGATTCTCTCAGGACCACATCTACGCCACCCTCGAATTCGGTCATGGACTCTACGTCCCTCATCCCTGAGATTATTCCCTGGGCATAGAGGTGGCCCAAGGCAAATTCCTTTTCCATACCTTGGAGCAACAGGGCATGGACATACGGCCTGCCGTTTAGCTTGACCACCAGATGATGTTCTCGAATTATTTGATCGGTGAGATGTTGGTCCCGGTCACCCAGGAATGTGAGCTCAACAGGTGTCAGTAAGTGGAAGGCCATGACACACCAAGGCTTTATTGAAGTGAGGGTATCGGATGCCCTCCATGTCAGGGGCCTTTTCCAAAAAGGACAAATTGGTCAGCGGCTATCCTGCTTTCCCCGGAATTCCAGCGAAGGAGAAGCAAGTGCCTCTGTCAAGACATAGGCTGCCTGCAGGTATTCCGTGGGGCAGAGCGGAAAGCACTCCTTGCACTTCCAGCACTCTTTTGCCGCGATCTCAGGGATGAATGCTATCTCACGCCTGATGCCCCTGTCGATAAATCCTATGGCATGCTTTTTCTTTACCTCGGCGCAGTATCTCACGCACAGCCCGCAGAGGATACAAAAGGAGGCTTCTTTGTCATACTTGCCCTTCTGAGCGCCATATTCCTTGGCCAGCTTGTCCAGGATGAAGGAATCAGGGGCATGGGCAAGCAAGAGTTCAAGTATTATCCTTCGTAGCCTGTCTATCTCCTCTGACCTGGTTCTGACCATGAGGCCCTCTTGCACAGGATAGAGACACGAGGCAACAAGTCTCTTCCAGCCATTAAGTTCGATCTCCACGGTGCAGATCCTGCAACCACCATAGGGTTCAAGTTTCGGGTGGTGACACAGGGTGGGGATATAAATGCCCACGCTCTCGGCCGCCTCCAAAACGGTCATCCCCTCGCCTGCCTTGACCTCTTTTCCATCTATCTGCAAGGTAATCTCGCCCATCTACTTGCTCCTCTTTCGCTTTATGGTTCTCTCCTCCTGGGGTAGAGGAGGTGGTAGAGGCTCTCCAGAGATCTTTTTCACGGCCCTGAACCGGGAGGGGCAGACCTCAAAGCAGGTCCCACACTTGGTGCACTTTTCCTGGTCTATGACATGGATCAACTTCTTGCCCCCCTCGATTGCATCCACCGGGCATTTCCTCATGCAAATCATACAGGCCTGACACTTTTCAGGGTCAATGTAAAAGGCAATGAGATCTTTGCACGACAGCGCAGGGCACCTCTTTTCCTTGATGTGGGCCTCGTATTCAT
>JALVMN010000057.1 GCA_027027005.1 Desulfobacterales bacterium
GAGCGGAAATTGCTCCGTCCATCGCTTGCAATTCGAGGCAACCTCTGGCCGTCACAATTCCGCTCAGCTCGGCCGTTATACGATGGAAAATAAATCAAAACAAAAAATGAGCAGATGGGGCATAGGTCCAATTTTTGTCCTTTTGTCTATTGGTTATAGCATTATAATGTTCTTGTTGAATCGTTATTTTTACCCTAAATTCCAAATTGAGATTGTCCCATATCTTGTATTGGTCATTATAGGAACTTTTCTTCTTGTTATTGGGATACCATTTTTTATTATTTCTCTGATTACAGTTTGGCGAGCGTATAATTCTAATACTCTTGTTACAAGCGGTATCTTCAGATGTTGTAGACACCCTTTATATGCATCATGGGTAGTATTTATTGTGCCTGGAATAATCTTATTGGTGAATAGTTGGATAGGGTTAACTACTCCGATATTCATGTATCTTTTATTACGTGTTCTTGTAAGAAAAGAAGAAGAAGATTTAGAAAAGATATTTGGTTCTAAATATCTTGAATACAAGAAAAAAGTACCATGTATATTGCCTTATGGTTGCTTGCGGAATACCGTATAACAAATCACTGCACTGGATTTTTACTCCGCTTCGCTCCGTAAAAACCAGTGAGTTTAGACATTATGAGACGAGGCCATAAGAAAACCTGATATGGAGACTATGGATTGAGCAAGTTCCATGACCTGTTGCGCAAACTAATAAGTGAAGGGCATATCCTAATATCTGAGCATGGATATGACGAACTGGCCGAAGATGGAATAACTGCACGAAAAGTGATTGCGGGTATTCATGATGCCGTTATCGTGGAGGAATACCGCGATTACGCGAAAGGTCCTTCTTGGTATTACAAAAAGACCGAGCAGGCAAACCTATCCATGTTGTATGGGGTATCCCCAGGGGTTTTAATAAACCAGCAGTTCTGGTCGCAGCCTACAGGCCAGATCCAGAACGTTGGGACGAAAACTTTGTGAAGAGGCGATGAAAATGCGACGACGAAAGAAGACAAAGTATGTTCATGAAGGCCGATATGTTGCTGAGGTAGAGGTTGAGCTGATTGAAGATGACACTGGGTGGTCTCCCTACCTCAATTTCGAAGATGCTTACAGATTGGATGACGTAAGAGATGCTCTCCGCCGGGGCGACCTAGAATCGGCTGCACGATATGGACGAGTCTATGAGCTTCGTCCAGTAGCACATCAGTAGTTTCATAACAAGCGGCTGAACCCGGACTGGCAATTCCGCTACGATTCATTGCCAGCCGGTTATGCCGAACGTTGCTAATTGAAAATTCATAGTTCAAAAGAGGGCATATCATGTCTGAGGAGACAAAGATTGATACGCGATCCGGTGTGGACCGCGGGCTAATCGCCATGTTCTTAAAGATGTCGCCCGAGGAGCGACTGCGGGCCAACGACGAAGCATTGCGCACAATTCAGGAGTTGAGAGATGCCTACAGGCGGCAGAAAGCTAAACTCAAACAAAACCTGTCCACCTTGCCTGTGGCAGCCAGGCGCCAGGTAGAGTGTTATAGATATTGTGGACCGCTCTTATGAGGGAAGGGCAAAAGGAGATGAGGCAGGCGAGTCTTTACCTGATGGGGATCGTAACGCTTTTTGTTACGTGCCTTATTGCAGCCAACATCATGGCGGTCAAGCTCATATCAGTGGGAGGAGTCGTGCTGCCTGCTGCAATTGTGATTTTCCCCGTCAGCTACATCCTGGCAGATGTCCTCACAGAAGTCTATGGCTATGATCAGGCAAGAAGGGCCATCTGGCTTGGCTTTTTTTGCAACTTGGTGGTGGTGGTAGCCTTTTGGGCAGGCAAGGTCCTGCCTCCGGCACAATTCTGCGACGCCCAGGAGGCCTATGAGAGGATACTCGGCTATACCCCCAGGATATTGATGGCCTCCTTTGTGGCCTATCTGACGGGAGAATTCTTGAATGCCTATGTCCTTGCCAAATTGAAGATAGCCACCAGGGGGAGATGGCTGTGGGCCAGGACGATCGGATCTACCTTGGTGGGACAGGGCTTGGACTCCTTAGTGTTTTTGACCCTTGCCTTTGGAGGCACCATGCCGGGATCAGCCCTCATGGCAATGGTGCTTACACAGTGGCTGGTAAAATGCGCCTATGAGGCGGCGGCCACTCCACTTACATACCTGGCGGTTGGATTCCTGAAACGAAAAGAGGGGCTGGATACCTATGACTACCACACCAGGTTCAGCCCCATTACATTTGGGAAGTGATGTCTTTTTTCTCTTTCGTAGGGTCTTGGCCCCATATAGGAAAATCTGCAATGGCAGACTATATGAAAAGGGTGATATTGCACCCCGAGGCCCACTCAAGAAATGTGGCTGCTCCTCCAACCTCGATTTGGTCAATAAGGTCTTCGCGCTTTATGCCCATGACATCCATGGTCATCTGACAGGCTATCAATTTTACTCCACTTTCGATGCAGGCGTCGAGCAGTTCCTGGATGGAAGGGACATTTTGGTCGCCCATCCACTTATTCATCATCATGGTGGCCATGGCGGTCATCCCTGGCAGCACGCCGAGGATGTTGGGCATGGGCACTGGCATGGAGGGATTGGCAAGAGGCGGGACCTTCAGATTCTTGTTCTTTTTCTTGTTAAGGATGTCGAGCCCGTAAAAAGTAAAGAATATTGCAGACTCAATGTCCATGGCTGCTGCAGCGCTAGCCAGGATCAACGGCGGATAGGCCATATCCAGAGTCCCTTTTGAGGCGATGAAGGCTGCCCGATTGTAATCCCCTTTCTTTTGTAAGGCCTCGTTGATTTTGGTCTCCAGCTCTTTTTCCAGGATTTCCTTCACTTTTTCTTCAATCTGTCTTTCCATCTCTTTGTCCATTTCAGACCTCCTGATGTGAGGATATAATGATAATAGTTAATATCATGAACAAGGGCAACAAAAAACTCTATCTCCTTCTTTAGCTCAATTGCGCTTCCGGTGAAAAGTGAATTGTAAGGACTCAGATAAGCTCTGACCTGACCGCTTCCATGGCCATTTTCAAGGTTTCCAGTTGAGTTAAGATCCTGTTTCGTTCTTCCTCGTCAAGCCTGAGCAGGATTTGTTCGTGGATCTGCCTCTGAAATTCTTCTATCTCTTTTGTCTTCTCGCGGCCTTTCTTGGTGAGACTGATGAGTTTTACCCGGGCATCCTTGGGGTCTTCCATCCTGTCGACCAGACCTTTGTTGAGCAACCCCTCTATTAATTTAGTTATCCTGCTTTTTGCAACATCAAGCTTCTGGGCTATGCCCTTTACGGTGAGATACCTTTCACCCCTGAAGAGCATCAGACACCGGAGCTCAGCGTAGGGTAGACCGAACTTCTGGGATTCATAGAATCTGCGGTCTTCACAGCAATGAAGCACATCGTTGAGCAATTCCTGAAGCCTGCCGGCCTGGAGCTTCAAAAGTTCATCTGTTTTTCTTTCAGGAAAATGATTCATAATATGAATGGTTAACACCATTTCACCTTGCCTGTCAAGAAAATTCTTATTCGGGTATTTCCTTCACAAAATACAGTAGCAGGCCCCCGGCGAGGAAAAGGAGGAGCACAGAGCCGATACTGGCACGGGTGGCGATTGTTGATATGCGTTCCATCTGATCAGGGTAAGGCGTGGAAATGAGTAAAACTCTTTTCACAGTAATACCGATTATGCCCATGAGAGCTGGTCCAAGAATGGCTGCAAATTTTCCCACCATGTTGTAGAACCCGAAAAATTCGGCACTTTCATCGGCCGGGATCAACCTGCTGTAAAAGGAGCGGCTCAAGGCCTGTACCCCGCCCTGCACCAAGCCCACCATGAGGGCCAGCACATAGAATTCCCATTCCTGGGCCATGAGCATGCCCCAAATGGTTATCCCAACATATACCACGAGTCCAAGGTAAATGGCCTTTCGCACATCCCATAGTTCGCCAACCTTACCAAAGGCCAGGGCAGCGGGAAACCCGACAAACTGGACCATTAAAAGGGCCTTTATCAGGCTGGTGGAGCTGAAACCCAGTGATATCCCATAGTCCACGGCCATGCGTATTACTGTATCCACTCCGTCAATGTAAAACCAATAGGCAAGCAAAAAGAGAAATACTGTTCTCAACTGTCTAATCTTTTTCAAGGTGGAGAGGAACTTGGTGAGCCCCCGTTTGATTGACTCCAGTAGGGGTTCTTTTACCTTTGATGGCTCATCCTTCACCCATACAGTTAATGGTATAGAAAAGACAGCCCACCAGATTCCAACCGACACAAAGCTGAATCTTACGGCCTGGGCTGGGTCGGCAATGCCGAACCTTTCCGGCATGAGTGTCATGAGAACATTCAGCAAGAATAAGAGCCCTCCTCCAAGATAACCCATTGAAAATCCAAGCCCTGAGATCCAATCCAGCCTGTTCCTAGGTGCCACCGCAAGGAGAAGGGAGTCGTAGAAGATGTTGGCCCCTGAAAAGCCAATTATCCCCATAACATAAACCACAATAGCTAGTTTCCACTGGCCCTTTCCTACCATGAAAAGGGCGGTGGTCATCAAGATCCCCAGATAGGTGAACATTAGAAGGAATTTTTTCCTCAAACCGCTTCTGTCGGCAATGGCGCCCAGGATTGGCGCTGAAAGTGCAACGGCAAGGCTAGCAATGGAATTACCCAGCCCCAACTGTGCAGTGCTGGTGTTTACATCAGTGCCAATGCTCCAGTATTGCTTAAAAAAGAGGGGGAAAAAGCCTGCCATAACCGTTGTGGCAAAGGCAGAATTGGCCCAATCATAAAGGGCCCATCCCCAAATGGCTTTCCTGCCTCTATCCATATTCCATTCCTTTACTCCGCTCTATGCCATCAGAAAGAGGACAGGAGGGATGAGTGGGCATTAGAGTGTTTAATGATATTGAGGAAACCACAAGATTATGGCTGGGACCAAAAATAGGGCATATCCTTCCTAATACGGTTCATCCGGCCAGGGCCAGAATAGGGAGAGAGCCCACGGTCCTAATAATCTCGCTTTACACCCTGAGAAGTCTCGCTCGATGATAACAACTCGCCCAAGTCAGGGTGCATCCTTAGTATCTTCAAAAGGTGATCGGTCCTTTTGTCCACTCTTGACTTTAATAGATTCATGACACCTTTTGCCAGATGATACCCCAAAAATGGATTTTCATCCATCAAGGCCGCCATTTCAGCCCCTTTGAATCGAAACACCTCGCAGGGTTCAGTGCACAGTGCGTCCATACAATATGTGGCATTTGGGAAGAGGGCTGGCCATCCAAATGCCTCACCAGGGTCTATGGAATCAAGGGTGACCAGTATGTTTTCAGCAAGCTCCGCCTCCAGGAGTACCTTTCCCTTGATGAGGGCATAGAAATACTCAGCCTGTTGACCTTCACGGAATATGGTATTTCGCTCGCTGAATATGGTAACCTGTGTGATGGGTTGAAGTTTTTCCAGTAAATCAGCGGGCACTTCTCCAAATATATGGATCCTCCTCAAGTCATCCACAAAGCCCATAGTCTATTCTCCATTTAGTCTTGGGTCTAGTTTTTCACCCCTACTATGCCACTAGATACATGATCACTATCATTAAGGATGCCATGGCGGCGCCTATTCCAATGGGGACCGCTCCTTTGATGATGCTAAAATAGACCGATTGTTTTTTCAGTTCCAGCCTGGTGTGTCTTATGCCTTTTGTGGCCCATATGGTGACAAAAGGGATCAGGGCGGCTCTGGCCACCAGATCTCGCGAAAGTCTGGCAAGGTAAGGGGCCAGCCCTTCAAAAACCACATGGGCAAAGAATCGATTGATTCCATTCAGACCATGATCAACGGCTTTGTAAAAAAGCCTTCCACCTTTTCTGTAACACCAGTCCGTGTCAAGGGAAATGGTCTCGGTCCTCCTTAGCAGCGGCAGGAAGAGGAAGAACACGAGGGCTGAGAACATGAGTAATTGCAGTTGAGTCACCACATGATTAAATCCATAAGCGTGATAGTGAACAGGATTTGGGAGAATGTGATAAAGTGGATCAGGATAGATTCCCAAGAAGAGACACAAGAAGGACATGAATGCCATAGCAAAGAGCATGCTCTTGGGAGCCTCTCCTGGTCTTAGGCCTTTATCCTTGGCGAAAAACACAAAGTATGGAAACTTGATGCCTGCGTGCAGGAATACACCGGCAGAGGCGACTTCCAGCACCATCCATGCCCAGAAAAGGTGTTCATGCACAGCACCCTCTATGATCAGGGACTTGCTGGTAAATCCACTGGTTCCCGGAAATGAGGATATGGAGAGAGCCCCCACCAATCCGAAAAGGAGTGTCCAGGGCATGGTCTTATACAGTCCGCCCAGGTCTGTGCACTTGCTCTTGCCGGTCATGTAAAGCACAGAGCCTGCCGACATCCACAACAGGGCCTTATAGATAATATGGCAAAAGGCGTGGGCCACGGTCCCGTTGATGGACATGGCAGTGCCAATGCCAACACCTGTCACCATGAATCCCACCTGGTTAATAATGCTGTAAGCCAGGATGCGGCGCATATCATTTTCCAG
>JALVMN010000058.1 GCA_027027005.1 Desulfobacterales bacterium
GTTGTGCCATTTGTGTCCAGCCCTTACCTCCTCTATGTGTTGAACATCTGTGGGATATACGCCATAGCCGCCATAGGCCTGAACATCCTGATAGGTTATACAGGGCAGATCTCTTTGGGGCATGGCGCCTTTTTTGGGGTGGGGGCTTATAGTGCGGCCATCCTAGCCACTAAGGCTGGTTTTCCCTTCCTGGCCGCGGTCCCGCTGGCAGGTCTTGTTACCGCTGCTGTGGGCATGGTATTCGGGATCCCTTCAGCACGCCTCAAACACCTTTATCTCACCATCGCAACTCTCGCAGGACAGTTCATCATAGAATACGTCTTTGTCCAGTGGGAGAGCATGACTGGCGGGGCTGACGGTATCATCGTGATGGGGGGGACCCTGTTTGGCCTTGACCTTGGACAGGACCGAAACTTCTTTTTCGTTATATTTGTGTGCTTTGTGGCCCTCACCTGGATTGCGGTCAACCTCATGAGGACCAGATATGGCAGGGCATTCATTGCCATAAGGGATAACGACAGGGCTGCAGAGGGAATGGGAGTTCCTCTATTTCCATACAAGCTGCTCTCCTTTGGTATCAGCTCCTTTTACGCGGGCTTTGCTGGCGGGCTCTTTGCCTATTATACCATGAGTATTACGCCAGAGCCTTTTAATCTTTGGCTCTCCATAGAATTCATCGCCATGATAATAATCGGGGGCCTGGGTAACATACCAGGGGCCGTATTCGGGACCATCTTTATCGTGACCCTCAACGAGATCCTGAGTGCCTCCACCCAGTATCTCATGAACCTGGGCGTGGCCTCTGATATTGCACTAACCATTGCGCCCATGAGGGAATTCATTTTTGGCTTGGCCATTATCCTCTTTATAATATTTGAACCAAAGGGATTGGCAGAGGTATGGAGAATAGTCAGGTCCAGTTTCAGACTCTGGCCTTTCTCCTACTAAAATTAAAAAGAGGCGCTCAAAGAGATGACAGACAACCAACTTCGACTCTTGATCAATAACATAAGTGTTGTTTACTCTGACGTCATACAGGTCTTAAAGGGTGTGTCCTTGAAGATCACAAAGGGTGAAGTGGTCTCTTTATTGGGAAGCAATGGGGCCGGCAAGACCACCACCCTAAAGGCCATATCAGGCCTGCTCAAACCGGAAAACGGCAAGGTCACTGAAGGGGAAATCGTCTATGATGGCCAGCCCATTCATAATTCATCGCCCGAAGAAATAACTCGCAAGGGAATCATCCAGGTGCTTGAAGGCCGCCAGGAATTCAAGTACCTCACAGTGGAGGAAAACCTCAGGGTGGGGACTGCCACCAGGTGGGGCAAACCGTACAAAAAGGACCTGGAACTGGTTTATCATTACTTTCCTGCCCTGCTGGCCAGAAAAAACTCTCTGGCCGGATACTGCAGCGGCGGCGAACTGCAGATGCTGGTTATCGGCCGGGCACTCATGGCACACCCCAAGCTGCTTCTTTTGGATGAGCCTTCCCTCGGGCTTGCCCCCTTGCTGGTAAAAGAGATCTTCCAGATAATTAGGAGGATAAATCAGGAGCAAGGCACCACCCTTTTGGTGGTTGAGCAGAATGCCAACATGGCCCTCCAGATCGCCCACTACGGCTATGTGATGGAAAACGGCAAGATCGTCATGGAAAGCACTGCCGAGGAGCTGCGTGAAAATCCTGATGTCAAGGAATTTTATCTCGGTACCGCGGCCTCTGGCGCACTCAAGTCTTATAAGGATGTAAAGGCTTACAAAAGGCGTAAGCGCTGGCTGTAAAAGTTAACCACCCTCTTGGCCCCTCATGGAACCCGCTGAACTCCTAAGTGATGGCGGGTGGCACAAGGATGCCTTCCGCTTGATCAAGGCCGAAGAGTTTGAGGCCTTAGGCATTGATCCAGATGACATTCCCCTGGGGACCTTCCCTGCATTAAGACACCCTGCAAATCTTCCCAGCAGATTTGGTGGAAATGCCTATGGGGCCGGCATCTTTGAACTCTTGGGTCGTCTGGATGATAAAGAACTGGAGATCCTCCAAGAGCTTTCCCTGGAAGATCCCCAGGAGATAAGTAAACACCACAAAAAAATCAACAGGGTGTATAAGAAGCTGGGGCTTCTCATTCGTTTCACCAGGTTCGGCAAGCCTTATTATCTCATACCCACCCACGTGCTTAGCAATGCCCTCCTCAATGTAAGGGCGAAGCTCGAAGAGATCAGCAAGATAATCAAATTTCACCGTAAGAAATATTTCAAAGAGCGCCAGACCATAGGAATCGTCTCTCATACCGACGATATCTTGGTCCAGGAACTGGCCTTAAGGTTCAAAGAACACCAATTCGTTGTGCTGGACTCTTTTGATTCGTTCGATGGGCTTGAGCTTGACCTTGACCTGGTTATCCTAACCAGGGATATTCATGAGATATTCCTTTTGGAGAGATTTTCACCCCCTGCCGAGAAGCCCCTTCCCCGAAAGATCATGGACCAATATGCCAGCTTCCTTTTGTGGAAAATATACAATGTGCTAAGGCAGGAGGGGGAAATCTTCATTATCTCAACTCACAACATTTCCCGTACCGCTCAAACCGCTCAGATAAGATTTAAGACCCAAGAGGAGGAAAAAAATTTCCTCCTCTTCAGTCATATCTTTAAGACCAGGAAAAAATACCAGAGGTCAGTTAGTGGACTTGAGGTTAACATCTTCGATTTTCAGAAGTATCTGAGCGGGCTCTATGTGGAAAAGGAGGTATTGGATAGGCTTTTGGGCGGGCGAGATATCAGCCAGATGAGTATTGAAGATTTTGATACCTTGCCATACCTCAACTTCGATCTCCAGCAGCGCCCTTACAGCGGAGAGCAGGAAAAAACCTGGTCTCAGTTGCTTTCTCCATTTTTTGATAAGATCTTTTTAAAACCCCTGCTCCCCAAGTTCATAAAAGAGCACTGGGATGAGAGGTTTTCCTGCGAAGAATACCAGCCCACTTACATGCTCATCTATCTGGGCGAGAAAAGATCGCCTGACTTTGACGTGGCTGAACTAAAAAGGGAGGTTGAAAATTCGCCATTGAGGGGTGCCTCCTTTTCATTTGTTGCCGAATATCGCAATACCTTTGGATACGTAATCAAGACCTTAGAACTACTGAACAGCTTGAAAACAGGCGCCGTGGACTGGCATCCCAGGGTGCTTACGGAAAGGCTGCTTCAACCCCTTCAGAACAAGGCACGCCGACATCCCTCCATGAGCCATGTGCTCAAGCTCATGGGCAGGTTAAACAAACTCAAAAAGATTGAAAAACAACTCAATCCTGAAGGTATCTTGGGCGAGGAGACCCCTGTAATAGAGAACTTGGAGGCCCTCTCCCTTCTTGGCTTTAGTGGAGAAGAATTAAAGGAGATTGTGTACATTATCTTGGGCCATACCCCCATGGGGCGGATAATCTCAGGAAAAATCCACGAAAGATCTTTAAAGCCACTGACGGATATGGTGAGAACCCTGGATATTGCAAACGCCCTGAACTTGTTGCGGTATTGCAGGCTCATGACCATGGCAGAACTTGTGGCCTCTCAAAAAGGAAATTTTAAACCCGAACAATTCAAAGAGCTGTTTGACCTCTATGAGGCATCAGTAAGGCTTGTTACGACCAGGGAGTTGGACTGGGACTCTCTGATGGATGAAAAAACCGCTGCCATGGGAGGTGCCCGAAATCAGGTTATACAAAAGCTGCTCAGGATGGCCGATTTATATCATTTTCTGGGGAGTTGGTCCGAACTACCTCAAAAGGGTGAAATGGAAAGAGAGGCCCTTGCCGATTACGACCCCAACAAGCTTGCTCAAATCCACAAGGTCATTGAACTGCTGGAGACCATAGAAGAATTTGAAAAGGCATACCTAAGGGCCCTTCCCCTGGAATTGGCCTCTTTTTACAGGAAATTACTCCATGTAGAGTTCCACGGCACAGGAAGATTGTTTCCCATGCTGAGCAGTAAGAGCATGTTCATTCTTTTGTGGATCACCGTAAATGTCCTGGAAGGAGAAATTATCAATTTTAATCCACTCCTTGGTGATCCAGGGCGCCAGGATCTTGAAAGGGCTATTGCTCATCTTGAGCATGAAGTGGGAATGATCAAGCTTCAATATCTTGACCTTAATTATCTGAGAGACCTCTCAGTCCAGCTTTACCAAAAGCAAAGCACCTTCATAGTGGGCACAGGCATTCAGCTCATGATAAACACTGATTCCAAGGCCTTGGAGGTAAGACACATTGACTTGGACAAGGGCATCAAGGAATTGGATGAGCTGATTGGCAGGTTTTCTGGACATACGCTCAAGGATGTATCTATTCAAGCGCTCAAAGATCTCGAAAAGCTGTTTTCAAGTTTGGAGAGTTTCTACCAGAGCCACCTTTACCTATTAGAAAAAAACGGCGGGCGGGTCACACTCCCGGCCAGACAAAGACAATGGTTCAATGCCATAAGAAATCTTAGGAAAAGGGTGCGCGCCCATTTCTTGGAAATCATCTTCAGGCCTGAGGACATCCATATCCACCTGAGCCTGTTATATGAACATGCCCCCACGTTGCTAAACTTTGTCCTCCCTGAGTTTACTTCTTTGAAAGAGGCTGACCTCTCAGCACACGTCTATATGACCTCTCCTGTAACGGACTACATTCTGGCCAGTGCGCGAAAATTACAGGCCCTGATCAATAAAAACAAAAAGGCCTTCCATGACATTCACTATCTGCACCGTCTGGCGAAACTGGAATTCGGCCCCCTGGCCTCTGGAACCGTCGGTATCAGCGAATCTCAGCTCCAAGAGCTTGAGCGCCTCACCCAGCGGCTCTTGAAAAACCGTCCACTGTTTAATGCGCTTTTGAGGGCTTTGGTATTCCAGGATATTGGAAGGATTCAAACCCTAAGGGACAAATACAAGGCAGAAATCCATCCTGCAGACCTCTCTGAGGCCAGCGCCCTATTGATAGAAAAAGAGGAAATAGCCGGCAAATATGGCCTCACCAAATCCGAAGAAGAAGATCTGTGCTTTCTGGTTCGTAACCACGGGCTTTTCCATCATATTGTGAGGGGGGAATTCTGTATATTAGCCTTACAGAGGATTTTGGAAACCAAGGACGAGGAAAAGTTTGAGGCCTTTTTCCTGTTTTCCCTCATCATGCTCTCTGCCATCCGCGAGGATCTTATCCTTGAAGATCTTGCAGAGTTTCTGTTTGAACTAAGAGGAGTTTGCCTCCAGATACTCAAGGGTAACACGACTCTCTCTAGATATTTTGACCAACTCTGCCTTGAAAGAGGCCTCATATTCTATGGATTAATGGATAAGGAGGAGAATGTTGAAGAAGGTACTGAAGAAGATAAATTAGTCGCAGCAGGCAGAATGATCCTTTCTACAGAGCGCCTATTCAGACTCCACGGGATTCGATACATAATGTTTGGAGACATCTCAGACCTACTACTCCGAAAACCCATAAGGTACATATATAAGAAGAGAAACTTTACAAGTGTGGGATATGCCACCTTTGAAAGGGAATTATATGAGGCCTTAAGAATTTACAATAGCCTACAGGCCCTTTCAGAACCCTTGCGCCATTTTATATTGGAAAAGCTCTCTGGCGACAGGGTCCGGATCTGTGGATACGAAAAAGTGAGCAGTTATTTGAGGCACGAAAATCAGATAAAGTTGCTGTTGCTCTCCCTCATGGGTTCTAAGAGACTGAAATTTAGATCCAGGCCCATCTACATCAACTTCCTGCCCCTTGCCTCCAAGGTGGAAAGACGCTACGAGGCCCTTAACGACTACCTGAACAATCTTTCTCTTGAAGAGATGTGGGAACATACCAGAGGCGTCTCAACACTTTTCAAGGCCCGCAAAGGACTTATCTTTGACAAGGCTTCTTTTGGGGGAGTCCTTTCCATTGATTTTAGGGACAAGATAGATATAGAGCAGAAGATCTCTTATATTGAGACCATAAACAACATGGATCAGCTCAAGAACTACTATCATTACAGTTTGAGGTCATTGCGGAAATATCCCTTTTTCACAGAGGACTACGAAAGGAGCCTAGAGGCTGCTTACGACCGCAGGATCCAGGTCATCACCAAAGAAATACTCCAACGGGCAAAAGAACACATGGAGCTGATCACTAATTTCCAAGAGCTAGACCAACTGCTCCAAGACTTATTGGAGCGCTCCTTTGAGATAGGACTCACCGAAGAACAAAAACACCGTCTAATGGACATTTACGAACTGCGAAAGGAGCAGCTAAAAAAAGACAAGCTTTTTGAGATAAATGGATTTCTCGGCCAGATATATGATATCGAAGAGTTAAAAGATTATTGGGAGACCATCAAGTGGTACCTTCAAGAAAACAGGCAATTCCTGGGCAGAGAATTTGAGCACCTGGTGGCAAGGAGGTTTGATGCCGCCATGAAGAGATTGAAAGAGGAGCATTGGTAACTTCAGTGGATCAGTCTTCCTTGTAAAACCTCTCCAGTAATTTCTTTGTCTTTACCACATTCATATTTAGGCCCAAGGGCTTCCTTTCGATCCCCAT
>JALVMN010000059.1 GCA_027027005.1 Desulfobacterales bacterium
GCAGATGACAGCGCAAAGTGGATGGAGATGGAAATCCAAAAGCTGATGTCTCTAATAGGACCTGAATACCAGAGGCTGGCTGCCACAGGTGGTGAAGCCCTAAACGATCTTTATGGAAATATTGAGGGGCTTGAGTGGGATACCCTGACCAAGACCTTCCTTCACACAGAAAAGCTCACATGAAACCTTAACGAGGTGCCTGGGAAGGGGGGGGATTACCTCCCCCTTCTCAGGGCCTCTCTCAGGAAAACAGAGCAGTACCTGCAAAGCGAAAGGGGTGTTTTGTCCAACTCGTCTAGATCCCCACAGAAGTGCATCAGGCATTTGTCGTCCGTACAATGGTAAAGCCCAAAGAGATGGCCCAGTTCATGAAGTGCTATCTTTGCAGATCTTTCCAGCACCTGTGCCTCAGTAGGAGAGGAGCCATCTGAATTTTTTTTTAATCTATGAAAAGAGACCACAGCACACCTTCCACCCTGTTGGGCCTCACCAAAGACATAGGTCAGGATGGGCACAAATATGTCCACATCCACTAGACCTATTATCTTTTCATAATCTTCAGGCACTTCGGGCGCCATCTTATCTATGATTGCTGCTGCACTGTATTGTAATCTCTTTTTGTGGAAGGCGTAGAGGGGATTGGCCAGGGGTGGAAGGATCTCTGTGCACAAATTGAAGTAACCCTCTATATGGGCTGCCACCGATTTAATCCTTATCTCAGGGATCTCTCCAATTGGAAGGAGTGCAATTGGTTTCTTGGCAAAGATCATGATTGGAAGGCTCAAAGGTGGTTATCCCGGTCTTTTCAGTCCGTAACGCTTGATCATTTTGTGTAGTGTAACACGGTTGATATCCAGAACCCGTGCGGCCCTGGTTATATTCCAATTGCAGCCCTCTAATACTTTCAGAATATATCTTTTTTCCATCTCCCTAAGGGACTGATCTTTTGGAGCAGGCATGGAAGGCCCACAGAGGAAGCCAAAGTCTTCTTTGCGAAGTGTCCTGGACTTTGAAAGGACCACGGCCCGTTCAATGGCGTTTTCCAACTCCCTGACATTTCCGGGCCAATCATAGTCCATCAAGATCTTCATGGCATCAGGGGTTACGTGGTCCACCTGTTTCGTGGTTTCATGACTGTATTTCTGGATAAAGTGTTCCACCAGTAAAGGGATATCATCTTTTCTCTCTCGGAGTGGCGGGATATGGATCATGATGACGTTGATCCGGTAAAAGAAGTCCTCTCTGAAGTTGCCTTCTTCCACCTCCCTTTTTAGGTCTTTGGATGTGGCAGAGATGAGGCGAAAGTCAACATCAATGGGGTGTCTATCGCCGATCCTGATGATCTTTCTTTCTTCAAGAACCCGCAGAAGGTCCACCTGCATCTTGGGGCTTATTTCTCCGATCTCATCCAGAAAAAGAGTCCCCCCAGATACGATTTCAAGAAAACCCTTGCGCATGCGAGTGGCTCCTGTGAAAGCACCCCTTTGATGACCGAAGAGTTCGCTCTCCAGCAAGGTATCTGGCAGGGCCCCACAATTTATCGCTATGAAGGGTAGATGTGCGCGCCTACTTTTGGCGTGAATTGCCTTGGCCACGAGTTCTTTTCCAGTCCCCGTTTCTCCAGTTATGAGCACAGCAGAATCACTTTGAGCGATCTCGGGGATTATCTCGAAGACTCTTTGCATAGGGGGGGACTTGCCAATGATATTTTCAAACCGGGTTATTTCATCCAACCTCCCCCTCATGTAATTGTATTTGGCCATCAATCTTCTCTGTTGCTGGGCCTTTTCCAAGACAAGGGATAGCTGATCCGGCTTAAAGGGTTTGAGCAAATAATCTGCAGCGCCCAGTTTCATGGCCTCAACAGCGGTCTCAATGGACCCGTAAGCTGTGATAATGATCACAATAGTGTCTGGATACTCATCTTTGACCCTTTTGAGCAGCTCGATTCCATTCATCCCCGGCATCTTGATATCAACAAACAGTATGTCAAAAGGGGTGTCTTCCAGCTTTTCTAATGCCTCAAACCCCGAAGCGGCAACCTCAACATGATGGCCGTATTTTTGAAACCAGTGGAGAAATGACTGGCGAATGATTTCCTCGTCATCCACGACCATAATGCTCATTTTCTCGGTCATAAAAATTCCTCCCCAAAGGCTTCTTACGCTGAGTCTAGTGGAAAGGTGACCGTGAAGGCAGTCCCCTTTCCCACCTGACTCTCGACAGTTATTTCTCCGCCGTGGTTTCTAACCACTCCATAGACTATGGAGAGGCCCAAGCCGGTCCCTTCACCCTCGCCTTTGGTAGTGAAAAAAGGGTCAAAGATGTGGGGGAGATCCTTCTCCGAAATCCCGCAACCAGAGTCCTTTACCTGAATAACTGCTTCATTAGATGAAGGGGCCAATCGAGATGAAATAGTAATCTTACCGCCCTTGGGCATGGCCTCCATAGCATTAAAAATCAAGTTCAGAAAGCATTGCTGCAATTGATTGAGGTCGCCGCTAAGAATCAATGGATGGGGATGTAATTGCACCTCCAGTTGGATCCCTTGTAGCTCCATCTTGTGTCGTGTCAATGATATTACCTGGGTTAATACTTCATTGAGGTCAATGTGCTTTACCTGGATATCAGTTTGGCGGGCAAAAGAGAGAAGACCTGAAATAATGTTCCCGCATCTTTCCAATTCCCTCGACATCAGAGATAGATATTTTTTAAATTCTTGTAATGTTTCAGGGCCGGGTTCTTTTTCTTCCAGGATCTCCTCCATTAGACTACAAAAGGTTATAAGACCTTGAATTGGGTTATTGATCTCGTGGACACTGCTGGCAACCAGTTTGCCCAGAGATATCAATCGATCCTCCTGGATCAGCTTCCCGAGATCTTCTTTAAGGTCATTGATGCGTTCCTCTAAACGTGACGAGAACTCCTGTGTAATATCCCTCAATATTTCAATAACCTGTGTTACTTTACCCTGAGGTCCTTTCATGGGGTAGGTCACAACCTCGCAGTAATGAGGCGAACCAGTGGGGAGTGTGTGCTCGTGAATCACATGAGCGGATTCACTAGTCCTTAGGGTCTCGACCAGTGGACAGCCCAGCTCAGGATTAATCGTGGCACAAGGTGCATTGAGATTATGTGTAATTGAGTAACACTTTGAGCCAATCACTTCTTCTTTAGGCTTTCCTATCGCTTCCAAGAAACTATCACTTATGTCCAAAACGGAAAAATCTGGGCTTATCACGAGGATTCTTTCGTTGGTCTCTCTCAAAAAGAACTCCCGGGCCATTTTTTCCATGATTTTTTCTTTTTCAAGGGAGCGGAGCTTGTCGCTGGTCATTAAGAAGTTTCTGAGCAATCGGCTTACGTTATGCTCTAAGATCCCCAAACCCTTAGGTCTGAATTTGGTAAGTTGGAGGAGGACCTCGCGGCTTCCTGTAAGCTCGATTACGATATCGAGATTTTTCTGTTTGAATAGGTCCCGAAAGTCACTGAAGGTGGGAATGCCCTTTTTCTTGGCAAGCAGGAACCCTTCTGCATTCGGATTTATATCGCATATCCCGACTATGTTGATATTGAGATCGTGGAACCAACCAGCATCCAAGAGTTCCAAGAAAAATTTACATGCCTTTCCCCCACCAACGATGCCGAGATTGAGGGATAGCTTGTCCACAATGGACATTTTTTTACTATTGACCTTTTGACTCATTGCAAATTCCTGATCCAATTGCATTTGGATTCCTGTTTCTTGGTGTGAACATGATGGCCTGCACTCCTTTATAGGCTAAGTGAACCCGGAAAAGGAAATAAGACATGATAATTATCACCACAAGATTCACCGAAATCTCTTGGCGCTCACACAAAGGTATCCATATAAACTTTATGGCAAAAACTCAAGAAGATAAAGCTGCTGAGCAGCCCTATGGCCTTCCAAGAGAAGCAAGGGATATCCGGAAGCCTTGAGGTGGATAATTTTTATTGACCTGTTCTGGCTATAGGTAAATGATTGGGATTAGGCCTGCAGCCAGGGAAAAATCGCTTGGTCAAGGTATGTACTTTCAACCGGACAGAGGAGGTGGCTGGAATGGAATACCAAACCATTGAATTTCAGGCGGCAGAAGAGGGGATAGGAATCTTGGCCCTCAACAGACCCAGGAAGTACAATTCCGTAAATGTCCAGATGATGGAGGAATTGGAACACTTCTGGCAGGAGAGGCTCTATGACTTGGACACCCATGTTATTGTGATGAAGGGAAATGGGGAAAAGGGATTTTGCGCAGGCCTTGACATGCGCGAGGCCATGAAGACACTGCCCAACATGAGTACTGATCAGTTTTACAGGTTCCAGGCACGCCTGGGGCGTCTCACCTTGGCCATGCGAAGGATCCCGCAGCCCATCATCTCAGCTATTCATGGCGCTGCGGTGGGGCTCGGTTTCAGCTTTGCACTTGCATCCGATGTGCGCGTCATTACAGATGATGCCAAGTTCTCGGCAGCTTACATCAACATAGGCCTTGGGGGTGCAGATATGGCCTGCAGCTATTTCCTGCCTCGAATGATTGGGGCAGGCAGGGCATATGAGTTCATGCTCACAGGGGAGTTCATGAGCGCAGCGGATGCAATGGGGCTGGGGTTGGCAAGCAGGCTCGTGGACCGCCGCCAACTCATGGATACGGCCATGGAGATAGCCCGCACTATGAACAGCAAAAACCCCATGGGCCTCAGGCTCACCAAGGAGGCAATAAATGTGAACATGGATGTGGGCGGCCTTGAGCAGGCACTCCACATGGAAGACCGCAACCAGGCACTCCTGGTGGCAAGGGCCAGGCTCCAGGAGGGAGAAAAAAAGAGCCGCTATTTCTAAAAAAATAGTAAACCCACTCCCCTCCTGATGCGTCTAACAGCACAAATGAAAATGAAGGGAGGGAGAGCCATGAACTGCAAAGCCATATTTTCCATATTGATCAGTTTAGTCTTGATGCTCGGTTTTACGAGCATTGCCCTGGCCTGGGACGACTGCACATCCATTGATGAGCGCCAACTCCGCCAGGCCCGGCGTATCCAGAGCGGACTTGAAAGGGGTGAGTTGACCCGATGGGAATACGAAAGGCTCAGGAGAGAGCAGTATCGTATAGAGAGGGCTGAGGGGCGTGCCTGGGCCGATGGGTGGTTGAGCAAGGCTGAGAGGCGAAGGCTTCACAAAATGCTTGATCGGGCAAGCCGGCACATTTACAGGGCCAGGCACAATGAGGCGTGCCTGAGACCTCCACGCGTGGTTTGCATACCCTCGCCTCGGCCTAGGGTGAGGCCTTGTCCCCCAAGGTGGGGCTGGTGGTATGGGTCCCACTACCGTTTGAGCGGTTTCATCTCTGAGCCCGGTTGGGCAGTGGGGTGGTCCTTCACCATTCCATGATTGAATAGGGCTCTAGCTAGGTTCTTGAACAGGTGAAAATAAATAGCCAAGGGTAGCAAGGGAGCAGCTTTCCCGTGACAGCCAAGGTCATACCTCTAAGGAGCGATCTTTCTCACACCGATGGCTCAAAGAGAAGGGCCGAAGACGAAGGTGACCTGGTCCACAAGGCAAGGCAGGGTGACAGGTGGGCCATGGGAGAGCTGTTCGAGCGCTATCACCAAAAGATCTATAACATGGCCTTCTGGATGTGCGGGGGCTCTGAGGATGAGGCAAGGGATGCCACCCAAGAGGCCTTTCTCAGGGCCTTTGAAAAACTTGAAGGTTTTCGTGGAGACTCCTCCTTTTACACTTGGCTTTGCAGAATCGCCATCAATGTCTGCCTGGATAACAGAAAAAGGGCAGGAAGGTGGAAAAAACTCATATCATGTTTCACAGACAGACGGGACAAGGGAGGGCAGGATGAGGCCCTAAATCCAGGGCAGGGCCATGGGGCGCAAAGGGGCCAAAGCCCTCTTGAAGCACTGGAGAGCAAAGAGTTTGGAGATGCCTTAAGGAGAGAGGTCCTCGCATTGCCAGAGCAACAAAGGCTGATTTTTTACCTGAGGGTTTATCAGGACATGAGCACCGCTCAAGTGGCGAGCATAACAGGCCTTGCCCCTGGCACGGTTAAGACGCACCTTTTCAGGGCCATGAAGAGCTTGAGGCATGCCCTCAGGGAATGGGTCTAGCTAATGACCAGGGAGGTGGCACTGATGAGTGGCTGTGAAAAATATCAGAAGCTTATTTATGAAGAGGCCGTGGGTGAAATCTCCCAGTCCAATAAGACAGCCCTATATGGGCACCTTGCCGTGTGCCAGGAATGTAGAAGGGAGAGGGAGGCGGTGGTCAGCCTGAATCAGGCATTCTTAAAGCAAAGCCGCAAAATTTCTCTTGCCCCGGCTGCGGCTGCCTCCATGAGGGCCGAGATCTTGGGTAGGATGGCTGTCCCTGAGACTAAAAGGTCTTTGTGGTCACGGGTTAGGAGCAAAGTGGTGTTGAAAGGCCTGGTCCCTGCCCTGGCAGCGGCATGCCTGGTTTTTATCCTCTTGGGCAAGTGGGGCTTTCAGGAAGAGCGGCAGGGGGGACACAGGCCGCAACTTAACA
>JALVMN010000060.1:0-1650 GCA_027027005.1 Desulfobacterales bacterium
TGAGCTCAACCAGGCTCTGGCTGCTGCGGGAACCAGGTTTGACGTGATTGAATTCGATGCCTGTCTCATGGGCATGTGGGAGGTGGCCCATGCAGTAAAGGACTGGTCGTCCTTTCTCACCTTTTCTCAGGCCACGGAACCTGCCAGCGGAGATCCCTACGGGCTGATACTTTCTGATCTTATTTCAGACCCATGGATGGACGGAAGAGCTGTGGCAGAAAAGATAGTGGATGATTATCTGGGCTTTTACCAGAATTTCGGCGTCATGGATCTAAGTGTTACCAAGTCTGCCGTTGACACCGCGTCACTCCAGGAACTGACCGAAAAGATCAACAGGCTTGCTGGTCTTATGAACAGGTCCTTTGAGGACATGAAGGACAAGCTTATCGGTATCAGGCAGGCTGCACAGGCCTTTCCGGAGCTTCCGGGAAGTATAGATCTCAGTGATTTTCTTGCACGCCTTATTGAGGCAGGTGCAGGAGGTGAAATCCTGGCAGAGGCTTCGGCCCTGGAGGAATTTCTATACGAGAGTGTGGTCATAAAGCATGGTTTTCATAATGCAGAATACGTGTCCGTACTGGCCGGCTCTTCAGATCTTTCCGGCTCACATGGTTTGAGTATCTTCCTGCCCCTTGGCAGGGAACTTGTGCCGGGAGAGCTTGACCAGTATGCACAGGTTCAGGCAGTTCAGGAAGCCCCGGATTGGCTGGAGTTTGTGCAGAAATTTTCCGGGGAGACAGGGTTGATACCTGATGAGGAGGCTGCAGAAGGCGGTTTCGTGCTGGGAGTTTACTGGAGCAGCATCCCTCCAGGAAGCTCCATGGCCGACCTGGACCTCTACGTTATAGAGCCGGGCGGGGTCTACTCCCCTTGGACAGGACATTCCACGCCAAACGGCTACTTTTCTCTGGATTCAGTCGTATCCGGCATAGGGCTTGAGTATTATGCGGCAAGATCTGTTGTCCAGAAGGGCATATATATTCCCGTGATAAACTACCGCCTGTCGGGAACATTTAATTCATGGTGGCATGACCAGGTCATGGCTTATTTCTACTATGTACCCGAATACGGCAGCCAGGAGGTCTACCAGGAAGGCCCGAGATTCATGAGTCTCTTGAATGCGGCTCCGCCTGATTGGGATGACGAGGTCTTGGAGCGCCTCAGCCGGAATTACTATTCGGACTGGTGGATCCCTGCCAGCATTCAAAAAGCCCTGTCCAGGGCCTCCATTGAGGCCAAGCGCGGCTTCTGGGAAAGGATAAAAAATATAAAGGGCAGACAGTCAGCAGAACAAGCCTTTATATCCTACGGTATGATACCGTGAACCGAGGTGCCCTCACTGCTCGGTGAGAAGAGTTTTGAAGACAGCAGCGGGCATGAGCACGAATCCTTCATTCTAAACGGGATCAAATATGGGGGTACCGGCGGCCGCCTCACTATTCCCAAGGTACCGGACTCAGTCTCTTGTCCGATAAACGTGTAAATTTTTACAATGGGATAAATAGGACACACCTGATGGTTTTATTTGATATTTTGTTATTGACATGGAAAATATGCTGGTCTAACTTCAATTTTCGGCTGATACTGGGAGACGAGGGTTGATTCTCCTGGCCGATTTCTAAAAGTAAAGGCATTTTTTATCACGTATTT
>JALVMN010000060.1:1660-2083 GCA_027027005.1 Desulfobacterales bacterium
ATCATGGCGTATCGTCAGATCACATCTCTTCGTAAAGAGATACAGGAGATCAGGGATGCCATAGCGTCTGGCGAACTTAGGGGCCCAAGGGGTGAACCAGGGCCTCCTGGCAGGCAGGGACCTCCTGGTCCCAGGGGTGAAAAGGGCGAACCAGGTCCCCAGGGACCTCCTGGTGAACCCGGACCCAAGGGTGAAAAGGGAGATAAGGGTGAGCCTGGTCCAGAAGGGCCACAGGGACCTCCGGGAGAACCCGGACCTCCAGGTCCTCAGGGCGAGCCTGGACCACAGGGACCTCCGGGTCCGGAAGGACCACAGGGGCCCAAGGGCGAACCAGGACCTCAAGGACCTCCGGGACCACAGGGACCTCCAGGCCCAGAAGGACCTCCGGGACCCAAGGGTGAGCCTGGTCCAGAAGGGCCACAG
>JALVMN010000061.1 GCA_027027005.1 Desulfobacterales bacterium
TCTCGGCCATGATATTGCAAAAGATGAAGCAGACGGCCGAGGACTATCTGGGAGAAAAGGTCACAGAGGCCGTGATCACCGTGCCGGCCTATTTCAATGACAGTCAGCGCCAGGCAACAAAGGATGCAGGACGAATTGCCGGCTTGAAGGTGGAAAGAATCATAAACGAACCCACTGCCGCATCCCTTGCCTACGGGCTTGACAAGAAGGGAGACCGCAAGATCGCGGTATTTGACCTGGGTGGAGGCACCTTTGATATCTCCATCCTGGAGATAGGTGAAGGCGTGTTCGAGGTAAAGGCCACCAATGGTGACACTCACCTGGGTGGCGAGGATTTTGATCTCCGCATCATTGACTGGCTGGCAGATGAGTTCAAGAAGGACCAGGGCATCGACCTCAGAAACGACCGCATGGCGCTCCAGCGCCTGAAGGAGGCGGCAGAAAAGGCCAAGTGTGAGCTTTCCGGAGCCCTGGAAACAGAGATCAACCTCCCGTTTATAACGGCTGATGCAAGCGGGCCCAAGCACCTGAACATGAAACTCACCCGCGCAAAGCTGGAGGCCCTTGTGGATGACCTGATCCAGAAGGTGGAAGAGCCCTGCAGGATTGCACTCAAGGACGCTGGCCTCACCCCTGCCGACATTGACGAGGTCATCCTGGTGGGCGGTATGACCAGGATGCCCAAGGTGCAGGAGAAGGTGAAAGAGATCTTTGGTAAAGAGCCCAGCAAGGGGGTAAACCCTGACGAAGTGGTGGCAATCGGTGCTGCCATCCAGGCCGGTGTGCTCAAGGGAGAGGTAAAGGACGTGCTGTTGCTGGATGTAACTCCCCTTTCCCTGGGTATCGAGACCCTGGGGGGTGTCTTTACCAAGCTCATAGAAAAGAACACCACCATTCCCACCCGCAAGAGCCAGATATTTTCAACTGCTGCTGACAATCAGCCCGCTGTGGAGATTCACGTGCTCCAGGGCGAGCGGGAGATGGCCGCAGACAACAAGAGCCTGGGCCGCTTCCAGTTGGTGGGAATACCGCCAGCCCCCAGGGGTGTGCCGCAGATCGAGGTTACATTCGACATAGACGCAAACGGCATCGTGCACGTCTCTGCAAAGGACCTGGGTACCGGTAAGGAGCAGTCCATCAAGATTACTGCGTCAAGCGGGCTCACTGAGGAAGAAATCCAGAAGCTGATCCGTGAGGCCGAGATCCATGCCGAGGAGGATCGGAAGAAACGCGAACTGGTGGATGCCCGCAACAATGCCGACTCCTTGATATACACCACAGAGAAGTCCATCAAGGAGGTGGGCGACAAACTGGATGCCAGCACCAAGGCCGAGATCGAGCAGGCCATTGAAAGGCTGAGAAAGGCCATGGAAGGCGATGATGTAAACGAGATAAAACGCCTCACAGACGAGCTCACCCAGGCCTCCCACAAGCTGGCCGAGGCCATGTATGCCAAGGCAAGCCAGCAGCAGGCCGAGGCAGCAGGCGGGGGAGCGGGCTCAGCAGGCGGCGAGGCCTCCAAAGGTGACGACGTGGTGGATGCAGACTTCGAGGAAGTGAGTAAGTGATAGCCTGCAAGGTGCGTCCCATAAAGGCCATCCTTGCCCTGGCGGCAGGGATGGCCTTTATTTTGGCAGGATGTCTGCCCCAGATGAAGGGCTTGGTGGGACCTGAAAAGAGCATCCTGAAAGAGAGAGCGGTCACCCCGGCCCAACTTTTGAACACGGCCCTTGCCAGGTCCCAAAGGGGTGAATATCTGGATGCCATAAGACAACTCAAAGCTGCCCTGGAGATTGCCCAAGGCGACCCGCTGCTCCCTGAGATCAAGTATCGCCTGGCCCGCCTCCTTGCCCGCACAGGGGCCTACCAGGCAAGTTCAGAGGTCCTGGCCGATTGGGAGGAAACCCATGCTGGACACAAGCTGACGGGTAGGGCCCTGGCCCTCTTGGCTGATAATCACCTGGCCATGTCCCAGAGGGCAAAGGCATTTTACTGGCTGTTGCGCCTTGCCCAATACCAGAAATCAGGTCCTGTCCAAGACCTTGAACAAACAAAAGAGAGGCTGGAAAAGCTCATTGCCCAGGCAGACATGGAAGAGCTCAAGAAGATGGCCTCCCTGGCCCGGGGGAGCGGTTACGAGCCGGTCATCTATTATCGTCTCTGTCACAATTACAAGCAGAAGGGAGACCTTGAGGCAGCGAGGGAGGCAGCCATGGCCCTGGTTCGGTCAACCTCTGACCAGTACTGGGTCTCGGTGGGCAGGGGGCTGATGGAGGAGCTCAGGTGGCTGTTGTATGTGGACAAGACAAGAGTGGGATGCCTTCTGCCCCTCAGCGGCCCCTTTTCCATTTACGGCCAGGAGGTGTTGAGGGGGTTGGAGTTGGGCCTCGGGCTATACGGTAGACCTGCCTCTTCCTACCCTGTGGAATTGATTATACAGGACACGGAGGAAGGGAGCACCGAGGAAGCAGTTGATCGGCTGGCAAAAGAAGAGAGGGTAATTGCCATCGTGGGCCCACTCCGGGGATCCAATGCCTTGGAGGCCGCCAAAAAGGCCCAAGCCCTTGGAGTACCTTTGATGGCCCTCTCCCAAGCTCGCGCTGTTACCGGGATTGGTGGCATGATCTTCAGGCTCTCTTTGACACCAGAGGCCCGGGTGGCGAGCCTGGTTAGGCTCGCAGTGGAGGAGCTGGGCGTTGAAAGTGTGGCTATACTGTATCCAGACAACAGTTATGGAAGGCTCCTTGCAGGGATTTTCCAAGAGAGGCTCGAGATGTTGGGAGGAAGGGTGGTGGCAAAGGAGGCCTATGAGCCCGAGCAGACCGACTTTGCCCTCCAGATCAAGAAGATTTCAGAGATGGGAGAGTTCAGGGAAGAGGGGATGGTGGAAGGCAGAGTGGCTCAGTGGGAAGAAGAAGAACTGGAGGCCAGAGTCCCTCCCCTGCAATCAGATCCCATAATGGAGTTTGATGCCATATTTATCCCTGACTACTATGAGCGCATAAGCATGATAGTCCCTCAGCTCATCTATCACGAACTGAGGGGCCCGTTGATCTTGGGAACTAGTGCCTGGCAGGCAGAGAAGTTGTTAGACCTTGCAGGGGAATATCTGGAGGGGATATTGTTTCCCTCTGAGTTTTATTCGGGATTGAAGGAGCCAAAGGTGGAAGGGTTTGTGAATTCTTATAAAGACCTCTTTGAGTCCAACCCAGGTCTCCTTGCAGCATACGGATACGATGGCATATCCCTGCTGATGGAGATACTAGAAGATGAAAACATAGAGACCCGTCAAGACCTCCAAAAAGCCCTTTTGGAACATAAAGGATTTTGGGGTGTCTCTGGCCTGATAGAATTTGATGATACCGGAGAGCTTGCCAGGGTGCCTCTTATTCTTACCGTTTCCCGGGGCAAGTTCCTGCCTTACTAGAGCTGTTCTGCCTCGGCCTCTTCGACCTTTTTCACCCGGGCCATCCTGCTCACAAAAATGCTTATCTCATATAGCACTATGAGAGGCCCTGCCATCATCAGCTGTGTGATTACATCCGGCGGGGTGAGGATTGCAGCGATTACAAATGTGAGGAGGATAGCATACTTCCTCTGCTTTCTTAGAAACTGGGGTGTGACAAGGCCCATCTTGGCAAGGAAAAATGCCACCACCGGGAGTTCGAATATTATGCCGAATGCAAAGAGCAGCTTGATGGAAAATGAAAAATACTGTTTTACCGAGGGCAATGCCCTTACAAACTCATTGGAAAAGCCCATGAAAAACTTGAATCCAAAAGGAAACACCACAAAGTATCCGAAAAGCGCCCCCCCAACAAATAGGAGGGTGGAAAAGAGCACAAATGGTATCATGAGGCGTTTTTCGTGCTGGTAGAGGCCTGGGGCCACAAACATCCACAGCTGATAAAAGATGACCGGGGCCGCACCCAATAGCCCTGCAATAAAGGCCACCTTGAGATAGGTAAGAAACATTTCAGGAAGATTGGTAAATATGAGCTGTTCACCCTCTGGCATGACCTCCTTGAGGGGGGTTACCAGGATTTGAAACAACTGCTCCGAGAAGATGTAGGCAATGGCAAAACCTACTCCAACGGCTATTGCACAGTAGATGAGACGCCTGCGAAGCTCTTCCAGATGGGTGAGAAAGGGCTGTTTGTCGTCAGGATTTTCCATCAGGCTCTTTATCCTCCACCTGTTCTGTGTCTGCCTCTCGGGTTTCCGAGGGTGCGCTCTTTTTCCTGTAATCTTCCAGCATCTCGTCGTAGTCTTTGTATTTGGGAGCAGGGGGGCTTGAGGCTTCCTCCACCTCCTTTTCTACTGTCTCTTTTAGCCCGGAGATGGAATCCACTAGGTCTTCCTTTACTTCTTTGAGCTCTTCGTCAATCTCAAGGCTTTCTTTTATCTCCTGGGTGGCCTTTCGAAACTCGGCGATTCCCCTGCCCAGGGCCCTTGCCAGATCGGGCAGCTTGCTCGGCCCGATCACTATGAGGGCTATGACCATTATGACGATCAACTCTGGCATGCCTATGCCAAACATCTCAGCCTCCCGGCCCGCTCCGAGACGGGCTCCACTATAATTCCTTGATCAATGCCACCTCGTCACAGTCGGGAAATTTGGGGCATTTCATGCAGTCTGCCCAGACCTTGTGCGGCAGCTTTGATTTTTCAACCGGGTGGAAGCCAAGTTTTTCAAAGAAAACGGGCACATATGTAAGGGTAAAGACCCGTTTGATCCCCAGCGCCTCGGCCTCTTTCAGGCATGTGCTAACGAGCTTGCGCCCCAGGTTCCTTCCCTGAAAATTCTCTTCAACTGCAAGAGATTTGATTTCAGCAAGGTCTTCCCAGCATATGCCCAACCCACAAACCCCGATCACACTGGCCTGGGGCCCGATTTTCTCGGCCACTGTGAAGTCCCTGATATGATCATAAAGCTCGCTCATGGAGCGCGCAAGGAGCAATCCTTTTTCAGCGTAACGGTTCAGCAGCTTGTGTATTGCTGCCACATCCTTGATGGTGGCCTTCCTTATCAGGGAGGTGAACTCCCCTTTTCTTGTTGATTTGATTTCTTGCTGCATCTATCCCTTCCAGTGGCTGACATCATCCCCCAGGCCCTTAATCACTTGCCCTGCAAACAAACCCTGTTAGGCCCACCAGCTTTGACAGCCTCTTCTTGTAATCAAGGGCCTCCTCTTTGGTGTTAAACTTGCCGCATCTAACCCTATAAAAGGTCTTGCCATTTATTTTGGCCTTGTGGGTGTAAGCCTTACACCCCTTTTTAACCAGGCTTTTGACAAGGGCGGCGGCCTTGTTTGCGCTGTCAAAAGAGGCCAACTGTACTGTAAACAGTCCAGCCCCATGCAGGGGCCCACCTGACTTCTTATATATCTTTTCCTCAAGGGGCGGGGTATATATTTTTTTCTTCTCCGGGAGTTTCTTGAAAAATTCAAAGTCTGGTTCCTTTATCTCCTGGTTGAGGATTTTCTCTTCTGTTGGCCCCCCAGCCCCAGGCTTTTTGAGGTCAAGGATTTCCTGCTTCAGGCTTGAAAGCCTTTTTATCTTTTCAGGGATGAGGCCCTTTCCAACCAATATCCCCAGCACAAATATCCAGGCCAGCACAATGAAGGAGACAACGCCGACTAACACCAACGAACCCCTGGTGAGCTCTATTCGATATTTCTTCTTTGTGTCGCGCCGCTTTTTCTTTGTGTTTCCCATGGCATTTCATTGCTGATGAAATTACATCCTCTCCGGAGTGCTTACCCCCAAGAGTCTGAGACCGTTTGCCAAGACCATGCGAACTCCTTGGGCCAGTACAAGCCTTGCCTGGGTCAAGGCCGGGTCTTGGTTTACGACTCGACAAGATGGGTCCTTGGTGCCCAGATTGAAATATTTGTGGAACTGGGAGGCCAGCTCAGTCAGGTAGTATGTAAGGCGGTGGGGCTCAAGAGAAGTGCAAATCTCTTCCAAAAGAGCGGGATATTCAGCCATGAGGCGAATGAGGGAAAGTTCGTGGTCCAGCGTGAGGCGGTCTACCACCTGGCTGGGGTCTGAGGGGAGCCCCATGGCCTGCTCTTGGGCCTTCCTGAAGATACTGCAAATCCTGGCATGGGCATATTGCACGTAATAGACCGGGTTGTTGGGGTCCTGTTTTTTTACCAGATCTATGTCAAAGTCAAGTGGAGAGTCATGATTCTTGCTCAGGAAGACAAATCTCACCGCATCCCTTCCCACCTCCTCCAGCAACTCCCTAAGGGTTACATATTGGCCGGCCCGTTTTGACATCTTGACCTCTTGGCCCCCTTTCCACAATTTCACCAGTTGGATCAGGAGCACCTTGAGCCAACGCTCATCTATCCCCTGGGCCTTGAGGGCGGCCTTTACTCTCGGCACATAGCCGTGGTGGTCGGCCCCCCAGATATTGATGGCCTTGTCAAACCCGCGTTTTTTCTTGTGCAGGTGGTAAGCGATATCTGATGCAAAGTAGGTGAATCCCCCGTCCTGTTTCCTCACAACCCTGTCTTTGTCGTCCCCAAACTCAGTGGTCTTAATCCACAAGGCCCCATCCTTTTCGTAGAGGTAACCCCTTGAACTCAATAGCTCCAGGGTTTCCTGCAAGAGTCCGGAGCGGTGGAGCTCTGTCTCGCTGAACCAGACATCAAAGTCCACCCCAAAGCTCCCGAGGTCTGCCTTGATCTCTTGGAGCATTATATCCTTGCCCCTCTGGGCGCAAAGCTCGATTGCCTCTTGCGGCACCAAGGCTCCAAGGTCCACTTCTCTTGATATCTTTTGGGCAAGCTCCAGGATGTAGTGGCCGTGGTAACCCTCTTGTGGAAAAGGATAGTTTGGTTCATTCAGTTGCCGCCACCTGCTGTAAATGGACTCTCCCAGCAAGGTGATCTGCCTGCCTGCATCATTGATGTAAAATTCCCTCACCACTTGGTAGCCGCAGCGCTCCATGATCCTGCACAGGGTGTCGCCCAGGGCTGCGCCTCTTCCATGGCCCAGGTGAAGGGGGCCGGTGGGATTGGCACTTACAAACTCAATCAACACCTTTGACCCTTTTCCCAGGTCGCTCCTTGCAAATTCATCCCCCATTTCCACCGCCCGGACCAGAAACTTTCTCCACCTCTGGTCCCTGATCCTGAAATTTATGAATCCAGGCCCTGCTACCTCCACGCCTTCCAACAGTTCCTCGGGATCAATTATGTTCTCGGCAAGTATTGCGGCTATTTGTCGCGGAGGACGCCTCTGCAAGGAGGCCAAGGCAAGGGCAAGGTTGGTGGCGTAGTGGCCGTGTTCGGGATTGTTAGGCACCTCGATCACATGGGGAGGTAGAGGGGCAGGACTCAACAGTTTCTGGTCTACACAGGCCTCATATGTGGATTTGAGTATTTTTTCCAAGGACTTTTTCATGAATCCATCCAATCAGACGCTTTGATCAAAACCGTTAGGTTAAACTTTGTAAAGCTAACCAATCTCTCCCCATATATCAAGACATAAAGGGCGTATAAGCGGTCGAGGGTAATGTAATTCCATTGACTTTCAAGGGCTTATCTTCTAGGCTGTTCTATTAGAAAAGTGTATCCTGCCCGGACGGTGCGGCAGGCTGGTGTGGATGTTTGATCTGGATCTATACGACTATAAGCTGCCCCGAGAACTCATCGCCCAAGTCCCCGCCCCTGAAAGGGATCAGTCAAGACTATTAGTGGTCCGACGGTCTCTTGGAGTCCTTGAGGATCGAAGGTTCTATGAGCTCGCCGAGCTCTTGAGCCCAGGTGACCTGCTGGTCCTCAACGATACCAGGGTGGTCCCTGCAAGGCTATACGGGAAGAAGCAGACCGGCGGAAAGGTGGAAATGCTGGTCTTGTGGGGGGGGAGAAAAGACCCAGAGGCCCAACGGGTGAGATGGTGCCTCCTTAAGAGCTCAAAACCGCCCAGGATAGGGATGGACATTCAGATTGACTCCCATGTGACAGCGCGCATCTTGGAATTGGGCGACAAAGGACTGGTCAAGGTCTCGTTTCAAGGTGTGAGCTCTGTGGATGAGCTACTGGAAAAAAGGGGAGAGGTCCCCACCCCACCTTACATACGAAGGAGCCCCGGGGAGAAAACACAGTTGGATCTTGAGCGCTACCAGACTATTTATTCCAGGCACAGGGGGGCTGTGGCAGCCCCAACTGCAGGATTTCATTTTACCCAGCAGGTCTTTGAAAGATTGGAGCGCAAGGGGATTAGGCGGGCCTATGTCACCCTCCATGTGAGCTACGGGACGTTTCAGCCGGTGAGGGTGAAGGATATCCGAAGGCATGAATTGGCAGCGGAATATTACAGGATTCCCGAAGAAACTGCAGAAGCCATAACCAGGTGCAAGGAGGCTGGAGGAAGGGTGATCGCAGTTGGCACCACGGTGGTTCGCACCCTGGAGAGTGCTTCTGAAAGTGATGGAGGTGTGAGGAGCGGAGAGGGGGCCACCTCACTTTTGATCACTCCTGGGTTTGGTTTCAAGGTGGTGGATGGACTGATTACCAATTTTCACCTTCCTAAAAGTTCCCTGCTCTTCTTGGTGGCTGCCTTCGGGGGGCTTGAGCTTATAAAAAGGGCATACGCCCATGCAATTAAGGAGAGATACAGATTTTACAGCTATGGGGATGCCATGGTCATCCTCTGAGCTTTGGGATGGGCTCGTGGTGTGATGGAATTCCAGATCCTATATGAATCCAAGAAGTCAAGGGCGCGGGTGGGGGTCTTAGACACCCCCCATGGCCAAGTGGAGACACCCGTGTTCATGCCCGTGGGAACACAGGGCAGTGTAAAGGCGGTATGCAGTCAGGACCTCGCTCAGGCCTCTGTGAAGATGATCCTTGCAAACACATATCACTTATATTTGAGGCCCGGCCATGAACTGATCCGCTCCCTCGGGGGTCTTCACAGGTTCATGAACTGGCCCCATCCCATTCTGACAGACAGCGGGGGATTCCAAGTCTACAGCCTGGCAAAGTTGAGAAAAATCACCGAAGAGGGGGTAGTGTTTCAATCCCATCTGGATGGCTCAAGACACTTTCTGGGGCCAAAAGAAGCAATGGAGATCCAGCAGGCCCTGGGGGCTGATATCATCATGGCATTTGACGAGTGCGTGGCCTATCCTGCTGAACGCCAGTATGTGGCCCTCTCCGTGGAGCTCACCACAAAATGGGCCAGGCAGTGCAGGGAGATTCACCAGTCAGGTGAGCAAGCACTTTTTGGCATAGTCCAGGGAGGGGTGTACCGGGATATCAGGGAAAAGAGCGCCAAAGACCTGGTCGAGCTGGACTTTGACGGTTATGCCATCGGCGGACTCTCTGTGGGTGAGGATCAACCCACCAGGATGGAGGTGATCCGCTTTACCCGTGATTTCTTGCCTGACCACAAACCCGTTTATCTCATGGGCATGGGAAGACCTGAGGAGATACGGGAGGCAGTGGAAGCAGGGGTTGACATGTTCGACTGCGTGCTCCCCACCAGGAATGCCCGCAACGGCACCCTTTTCACCTCCAAAGGACCCTTGACAATAAAAAATGCTCGGTATATTGACGATGAACGCCCCCTGGACCCTGAATGTGGTTGTTACACGTGCAGGAATTACTCCAGGGCCTATCTGAGGCACCTGTTCATGGCCAGGGAGCTCCTGGCATACAGGCTGAATACCATTCACAATCTCCATTTTTATGCCCGTTATATGGAGCAGATAAGGGAACAGATAAAGGCTGAAGCCCAAAACCTGGCAAAATAAAAAGGAGGATATAATTTATGGATTTTTTGGCTTTTGCAATGGGAGGAGGCGGTGGGGCCTCAGGAGTTGGTGGTCAGGGGAGTGCCCTTGGTGCCTTTGTGCCCCTGATCCTGATGTTTGCCATTTTCTACTTTCTACTCATCAGGCCCCAGCAAAAAAAGAGCAAGCAACACCGCGAGATGATCGCCTCCCTGAAAAAAGGTGACCGGGTGGTGAGCAGCGGTGGTCTCCATGGAACCATTACCGGAATCAGCGACGATGTGGTCACCATGGAGATCGCTCCAAAGGTGAGGGTAAAGGTCTCCAGGGGTTCCATTGCCGGTGTGCTGAGAAAGGGCTCGGGCGAAGGCTAGACCGGGAATTTTTGTTTAAACGGCGTTGAGTGAAGTGAGGGGTGATAAGTGTCCAAGCGACTGGTTTGGAGAGCAGGCATTGTAGGGATAGCTGTCATAGCTGCCATAATCTACCTGGTTCCATCTCTGAGTGCTGATCTTCCTTCCTGGTGGTCTAGATTCCTTCCAGACGAAAAGGTCCACTTGGGACTTGATCTCCAGGGCGGGATGCATCTGGTCCTGGAGGTGGAGGTCTTGAAGGCGGTGGAAAGCAGCCTTGAGCGCATGGTGGAAGACCTGCGCCACGATATGCGAAAGGCAAGGATCAGGTACAAGGAATTGAGGAGGACCGGCACCGAGGGGATCCTGGTAACCCTTCTGAGAGACAAGGATCAGGAGACCTTCCTGGATATGGTGGAGGCCAACTATCCGGATTTTCGTATCCAGACTGCGGACTCTGAGCAAGGGCTTCCATCATTCAAGTTGCTCCTCCGGCCCAGGGCTAAAGAACAGATCATGAAAATGGCGGTGGATCAAGCCTTGGAGACCATCAGAAACCGGGTGGATCAGTTCGGGGTGACCGAGCCCGACATCAGGCCTCAAGAAAACAACAGGATCCTGATCCAGCTCCCAGGAGTCAAAGACCCTGAAAGGGCAAAGAAGCTCATAGGAAAGACCGCGAGACTTGAGTTCAAACTGGTGGATGAGGAGAACAGCGTGGAAGAGGCCCTCAAGGGAAACATCCCCCCTGGCGACCAGATCCTCTACCAGGAGAGGATCGATCCTACCACCGGGAGGAAGAGAAAGGTCCCCTTCTTGCTCAAGAAACGCACCCTGCTTACGGGCGAATACATCACCGATGCAAGGGTTCAGATAGATTCCAGATACAACGAGCCCTATGTATCCCTTTCCTTTGACAGGCGTGGGGCCAGGCTCTTTGAAAAGATAACAGGAGATAACATCGGCAAGAGGCTGGCCATCGTGCTTGACAACAAGGTCTATTCGGCCCCTGTGATCCAGGACAAAATCAGTGGGGGAAGGGCCCAGATAACCGGAAGGTTTACCATGGAGGAGGCTAGAGACCTGGCCATCGTGCTACGAGCCGGTGCCCTTCCAGCACCTGTGAGGATCCTGGAAGAGAGAACTGTGGGCCCTTCGCTCGGCAAGGACTCCATTGAAAAAGGGGTAAAATCCATGATCGTTGGGGGCATCATAGTGCTGGTGTTTGTAGCCATCTATTATTCTCTGGCAGGGGTTATTGCAGATATCGCCCTCCTTCTCAACATCCTCTTTATAATGGCAGGGCTTGCCTTTTTCGGCGCAACCCTTACCTTGCCAGGCATCGCTGGAATCATCCTCACCATAGGGATGTCAGTGGATGCAAATGTCTTGATATTTGAGCGCATACGAGAAGAGGCAAGGTTGGGCAAGACCCCAAGGGCTGCCATTGAAAGCGGCTATTCAAAGGCCCTTGTCACCATCCTGGATGCCAACATAACCTCTCTGATCGCCGCCCTTGTCCTGTTTCAATTCGGCACAGGGCCTGTGAGGGGTTTTGCAGTGACCCTCAGTATCGGGATCATAAGCAGTCTCTTTACGGCCATATTTGTGACGAGGGTCATATTTGACTACCTGTATTTGGAGCGGCGGTTGAAGGTCTTGAGGATTTGATCCACCAGGTGAGTACAGAGGTGAAATAGGGATGGAGCTAATAAAACCCGATACAAATATTGATTTCCTGGGAAAACGAAAGATAGCCTTTGCTATCTCAGGGGCCCTGATCCTGTTAACATTCGTCTTGCTTGTGGTGCGAGGTGGGCCCAACTATGGAGTGGATTTTACCGGCGGCATATTGATCCAGGTGAAATTTGATCGCCCCACCACGCCAGGGGAGATAAGAGAGGCCCTCAGGGAGATAAACCTGGCCGACAGCATCATCCAGGAGTTTGGTGAGGCCGGGGCCAACGAGTATCTGATACGGGTGAGAAAGTTGGGGGCTGTATCTGGCTCAGGCAAGGTGGATCTGGCCCAACTGGGCCAGGAGGTGAGCCGTAGCCTCACTGCCAAGTTCGGCACGGGAGTGGAGATCAGGCGCGTGGAGATGGTGGGGCCGAAGGTGGGAGAGGACCTGAGACAAAAGGCCCTCTTTGCCATCTTCTATGCCATCCTTTTTATCGCGGTTTACATATCAGGGCGCTTTGAGCTCAAGTGGCTCATGAGCATCGTGATGGCCCTATCACTTTCCATTGTGGTCTATTTTGCATCCTCCTTTGGCCTGAGCGTGACCTGGTTGATCGTCATCGCGCTCGTGGTCACCCTGGTGCTTTGCTGGGGCTTGAAGTTGCGCTATGCCCTTGGGGCCATTTTCGCCCTGATCCACGATGTCACCCTCACCGTGGGGGCATTTGCCCTCACGGATCGAGAGATCTCCCTTGCCATCATTGCGGCATTTCTCACCATAGTGGGTTATTCATTGAACGACACCATAGTGGTGTTTGACAGGATAAGGGAAAACCTGCGCAGATTCAGGCGAAGGCCCCTCCAAGAGGTGATGAACAAAAGCATCAACGAGACCCTCAGCCGCACCCTCCTTACCTCCCTCACCACATTGGTGGTGGTGGTTGCCTTGTTTGTCCTGGGCGGGGGCGTGATCCATGACTTTGCCTATGCAATGATTGTTGGGGTGGTGGTAGGGACCTATTCCTCCATCTTTGTGGCAAGCCCGATGCTGCTGCTGTGGGAAAAGGGAACCAGGTCCAAATAGGGAAGTTAACCAGCTTTTTGGCGGTGAAGGGCCCTGGCGACAAGTAGGAGAAAAAAGAAAAGGCAAAAGAATAGACTCCTTACCTGGTTTGGGGTCCTCCTCTTTTTGGCCCTGCTGGTCTTGGGCTGGCAGGTGTGGCGGGGGCTCAACACCCCTTCACCCCAGTTGAGATTCTTGATGGTATCCCTCAACGGCCAGCCCCAGAAGCTGGTCCCGGGGGAGGAACTGCAACTCAAGCCCAAGGATCTGCTCAAACTCATCAAGGTCTCCACTAATGTGCCGTTCAACATAGGGATCAGGCTCTTTTGCAGAGGGTGTGACATAAACTCCCTTTGGTACGAGGAGCTCAGTGTCAAGGAGCTCCTGGGCCATGACCTCTTGTTTGAGACCCCTGAGTTGGTAATCCAGGTGAAATACTTCAACCGCCCCGTGGCCCAGGTGACGTGGAAGATCAAGCCCAGCGTGGAAGACTGGATGGAGCGGGCCTCAAGGGTTATTGACCCCAACAAGCGCATCAAGCTGCTTGAAAGGGCAAAAGAGGAGTTCCCAGGTGACCATGCCCTCCTCCAGAGGCTTGCCCAAGAATATGTCTCTCAAAAGAAGTGGACTAAAGCAGTAAAAATCTTGGAGGAGTTGGCTGGGGAAAGGCCTGAGAAAGAGACCCTGATCACTCTTTTACAAATATACAAAGAGATGGGGGACAAGAAGAGGACCATATCCACATTGAAGAGGCTCCTTAACTTGACCCCTGCTGACCTGCAACTCCGATGGGAACTGGCCGAAGCCCTGGAAAAGTCCGGCAGAATCTCTGAGGCCATAAGGCAATATGAGGTGATCCTTTCCAAGACAGCACCCGGTGAGCGCCTTGCCCTCTATCAGCACCTGGGGTATCTCCACACCAAGAAAAAGCAATACAAGAAGGCGCTGGCCTATTATCTAAAGGCCCTCAAGCTGAACCCCAATGATCCGGATCTCCACGAAACCCTTGCGTTTGTATATGAAAAAAGAGGGAACAAAGAGAAGGCAGACCACCACCTGGAGAAGGCCGTGGCCTTGCGAGCCGGTAACCTTGAAGGCCGCCTCAAGCTGGCAGCCCGCCTGATTGAGCGAAAGAGGTACAAAGAGGCCCGGGCTCACCTGAAGGCGGTGTTGGCAAAGAAGCCCTCCATGGCGGCCTTGCTGCTAATGGTAGAGGTGGCTGAAAAACTGGGAGACAAAAGGGAGCTAAAAAAAACCTATGAAAAGATCCTGAAGCTAAAGCCCAGGAACTGGGTGGTAGTGTTTAACTTAGGTGCCCTTGAATACGAAGCCGGCAATCTCAAGAGGGCCAAGTTGTATCTTGAGCGCTATATAAAGGCAAAACCCAAGGACAAGGATGCCCACCTACTCTTGTTTGATATCTACAAGGGCCTGGGAGAAAAGGAAAAGGCTTACAGCCAGGCGGCAAAGTGCCTCTCCTTTGCCCCTAGGGAGCTTGCCCTATATACTTACATATTTGAGCGGGCAAAGGAGACCAAGGATTATGAGAAAATCCTCCCCTTCCTAAAGAAGGGCGTCAAGGCCAATCCCAAAAAGATCGTCCTGAGAGAATACCTCCTCTTTGCCTATTTGGAGATGGGAAAAGAGGTGGAGGCCATTGGAGTGATGAAGGATATACTGAGACTCAGCCCAAAGCGTCCAAAGCTTTGGCTATCACTTGCCAAGCTCCAGGAAAAAAGGGGGCTTTACAAAGAGGCCATGGCCTCTTACAGGCGGGTGCTTGATTTCTGGCCTGATCATGAAGAGGCAGGGGAGGGGTATCTCAGGATGAGGCTCAAGGTGGTTGAAGGTGGCTGAAAAACCCTGGCTCCACGTGACTGCAGCGGTTATCCGGCAAGGGAACAAGGTGCTTGTGTCTAGGCGGCCAGAGGGCAAGCACCTGGCCGGGTACTGGGAATTCCCCGGCGGCAAGGTCAAGGAAGGAGAGGACCTTGAAGAATGCCTGGCCAGGGAAATCCGTGAGGAATTGGGATTTAATATCAGGGTCTTGGAGAAACTCGCCACCACAACCCATGAATACGATGACAGGATTGTGACCCTTCATGTGTTTGAATGCAGTGTGATGAAGGGAGGTCCCAAGGCCAATGAGGGCCAGGAGTTCAGGTGGGTGGAAACAGTTGATCTGGGAAAATACACATTTCCCCCTCCTGACCGAGAAGTATTGGCACTACTTTCAAGAGATCTCAAAAGTTAGGGAGTCGGTTTGTTGGCCCCTTTTTAGGCTGGAATGAAGAGAGACCAGGAATACTAATGGAGGTATCAATGCTCTATAAGAGAAGTGAGGAGGGTTACAAGAGCCCTGTGGAGGGGGCGTTACAAAAGACGCTGGTCTGGGGCGAGAAGACGCTCATGTGCGAGTTCAGGATGAAAAAAGGTGCTCAAGTGCCTGCCCACAAACACCCTCACGAGCAGACAGGATACGTGGTATCAGGCAAGCTGAGGCTTCAAGCGGGGGATGAATCATTTGTGGCCGAGTCAGGTGATGCCTGGTGTATAGGGCCCGATGTGGAGCACAGCGCAGAGATCCTGGAAGACTCTGTGGTAATAGAGGTCTTTTCCCCTGTAAGAGAGGAGTTTATCCCGTCCTGAGGCGGGAAGCATGATAAGCCTACTGTGCCCGGGCCAAGTGGTGTCATTTCAATAGGCCTTTGGACTCTTTATATATTTTGTCCCTGAGGCCTGGGTCAGAGGAGGCATGTTGAAGGGCTTTCTTGAAGTGAAACCTGGCCTTGGCCTTTCTGCCCTGTTTCTTGAAAAACAATCCAAAATTATAATGGGCCATGGCCAGGCGGCCTAGCCTTCCGTAGGCAATCCCTAACTGATACAACACCTCCTCCTCTTTGGCGCCTTGGGCCTTTAGGCGCTCCAATATGGATATGGATTCCTGGTAGTTGCCCAGATTCTGGTAGGCCTTTGCAAGGAGGAACTGGACATCCTGGTCTTGAGGGGCGATCCCGAGGGCCCTCTCAAGCACCACCCTTGCCTTGTCATAATTGCCTGCAAGGAGATGGGTCTCACCCAGTCGCTTGATTATCAAGGGGTAACTTGGCTTGCTGCTGTCAGCTTTCAGCAAGTGATCAATGGCCTGGGCAAACATACCCCGCTCACAGTAGAGTACCCCAAGCCCCAGGTGGCTGTAAGCAGCCCCTGGGTCGTCTTCCAAGTCCTGCTTGAACTTGGCCTCTGCAATTCGGGGAGGAAGGCAAAGGGCCCTTACAATGGCCTTGAAGAAAGGAAATTCTTCCCTGAACTTCCTGATCTTAGAAGGTGTTTGAGCGCACTTTTCATGCCCCCTCAACATGCTGTCGAGATTGGCCATCCTCTCAGGCCCGGTGGGGTGTGTCAGGAGATAGGGAGGGGCCTTTTTCGGCGTGGTCCATTGTTTGGTGTGGAATTTCTTGAGGACCTGGATCATGGCCTCTGGATTGAGGCATGCCCTCTTCATGTATTTGAAGCTGAGCTGGTCTGCCTGGCGCTCGTCTTCCCTGCTGTAATGGAGCTGGGCCTGGATGCCGGCGGCCACCGACCCTGTGATCAGTGCCTCAGCCCCTTCCCCTCCTATGAGTATCCCCGCCAAAATCCCTGCAAGGGTGGCGATCCCTATCTTTTTTGCCTTTTGGATTCTTTCAGACAAGTGCCTTGCAGCCACGTGGCCCATTTCATGACAGATAACGGCCCCCAGTTGATCCAGGTTGTCAAAGGCCTCGATGAGTCCCGAGAAAAAGAAGATATGCCCCCCGGGGCCTGCAAAGGCATTTAGCTCGTCCTCCTTGATTATATAGAATTTCAACGGGAAAGGCCTCGTGTCCAGGGCCGCTGATAGGTGAGTGCCGAATTCATTAATAAAGGTGTTGGCAAAGTCATCCTCCAGAAACTGGAACCTGGACTTCATCCTGGCTAAGAACTCCTTGCCCAGGTTTGCCTCCTGCTCTATGCTGAGGGCCAGGGCCGGAGCCGGGCCAAAGGCAATCCAGGATATAAGCCATAAGCTCAAGGCCCCCAAGAGCACCCTATTCAATGGACATGCCTTCATTTCACCCTTCCAACTCAACCCTGGGGGCTTCAAGCCACAGGCCCTCGAGGTCGTAGAATTCACGATACGGCTGGTAAAAGATGTGGATTACCAGGTCTCCATAGTCCAGCAGGATCCAGTGGCCTTCTTCCTGGCCTTCCACGCCGAATACCCTGAAACCGGCTTCCTTCATCTTACGCAGCACATGTTTTGCAATGGCCTGGGTCTGCCTGCTGGAAGAGCCGCTGGTGATGAGAAAGTAGTCAGCAATGGAGGTGAGTTTGCCCACCTCAAAGAGGACCGGATCAATAGCCTTTCGTTCACGAATGAGTTTCAAAGACAATTTGGCCTTTTCAAGGGCTTTCATCTTATCCACGGTAAAGCCTCATATCTTCAATATAGTGGATCACCGCCTCCGGCACCAGGAACCTGATGGAGCGTCCCGACTTTACCAGGGCCCTGATCCTGGTGGAAGAGATCTCCATGTTGGTGGCCTTCATGAGAAATACCCTTTTTCCCGTGTTCAGAAGGTAGGCCTTTTCACTTTTCCCTTTTTCATATTTTAACCTAAGGTTTGTTAAGACGGAGTCCAGGCCCTGGTATTCAAACCCAGGCCTCTGGATCACGATGAAGTTTGTAAGCGAAAAGAGCCCCGGGTAATCCTTCCATGTGTGGATTTCTTCAAATGCATCTGTCCCCAAAATGAAAAAAAACTCTGAACCTGGGCCATATACCTGCTCCAGTTCCTTTAGTGTTTCAATTGAGTAGGATGGTCCATCTCTTTTGCCTTCTATATCAGAGACTTCCATGACAGGGGAAGAGGCCGCCGCAAGTCTAGTCATCTCCAGGCGATGAATAAACGGGGTTACTGGCTCCTGAGTCTTGTGGGGGGGAATGGCAGCAGGGATCAAGAGTATTTTTTGGAGTTCCATTTCATAGGCCATCTCTTCTGCTGTGCGCAGATGGCCCAGGTGAATGGGGTCAAAGGTGCCGCCCAAAATCCCAATCCTGGAGCCTCTTGTTTTCATGTCCTGATCTGGCCCTGGCCGTAGACCACGAACTTGGTGGTGGTCAGCTCTTGGAGGCCCATGGGGCCAAAGGCGTGGAGTTTGGAAGTGCTGATCCCAATCTCGGCACCCAAGCCCAGTTGATTGCCGTCGTTGAATCTGGTTGAGGCGTTCACAAGCACCACAGAGGAGTCCACACGGGCCAGAAACTCCTGGGCCCTGCCGTAGTGCTGGGTAAGGATGGCCTCGGTGTGATTGGAACCATATTTTTCGATATGCTCTATGGCCTCATCCATGCTGGGGACCACCTTTACAGAAAGGATCAGGTCCAGATATTCCTGTGGCCAGTCGGATTCCTGGGCAGGGATGATTCCACTTGATAGTTGCATGGTCCTGGGGCAACCACGGATCTCTACCCCAGCACTCTTGAATCTCTCCAGCATGGGGGGAAGAAAGCCCTGAGCAACCTTTTCGTGGACCA
>JALVMN010000062.1 GCA_027027005.1 Desulfobacterales bacterium
GAGGTGCTTTTTTTGTTGGAGCATTTCAAGGCAGCCGCCCCTTCCATGGAGCGGCTGTTTAGGCAGGCAAGGGAAAGCGGGGTATTGTTTGTAAAGCTCACTGGGGCTGAGCCGCACGTGGAAGGGAATGAAACCCGTATTAAAGTTAGTTATCTGGATGAGACCATTGGAAAGAGGGTGGAACTAGAGGCCGATGCCTTGATAGTGGAGGATACCGTGAACCCACCACCTTCTTGGGTGGAGATGGCCCGGGCCTTGAGGATCAATATGGACTCCAAGGGGTATTTCCAGGCGGACAATGTCCGAAATCTTCCGATATTTACGGCCCGAAGGGGCATATATGTATTGGGTTCTTCCAAGGGCCTGGTTTCCCCTCAGAAGGCCAAAGAAGAGGCCGGCGCAGTGGCCACTGCCATATGGAGTATCCTCAAGGAAGCAAGACAACAGGAAAAGGCCCCAGGTGTCACCATTGATACGGGGAAGTGCGCCATGTGTCTTACCTGTTTCAGGAGCTGTCCCCACAGTGCCGTAGAATTTCGGCTGGGTGATAGATGGCCTGTGTTTTCTCCGGTGGCGTGTTTGAGGTGCGGGATTTGTGTTTCTTCGTGTCCAGGTGGGGCCTTATCCCTTGAGGAGGGTGGTGCAACTGCTTCCAGCTCAAAAGAAACGGTAATCCTTGCTTGCAAGAATTCGGCCCATGATGCCTATATGCTTGCCAGCATGAAAGGGGCCGAGATTGGTGAGGGCATCAGGGTGGAAAAGGTCCCTTGCGGTGGGAGCATAGGGGTGAGAAGGATACTTGAGGAACTGGAAAATGGGACCAAGAGGGTGGTGGTTATGGTCTGCCCGCATGAGTCCTGCAAGTCCATTTTGGGGAGCAAGGTTGCTCAACAAAGGTGTCATGTCTTGGGGGAACAGATGAAGGCCATTGATGCCGATGGCAAGCAGATTCTTTATTACACCATCAGCCCTGGAAGCGATGCAGAGTTTTTGGGAATCATTAGACAGTGGGTTTAGATTGATTTCTAAGATATGTATCGACCAAGAAGGTGAAAAAAGTGATATCTTTAGGTTCCGGGTTCAGTCTCATAATTAGGAAGATTAGGGTTTCGATTTGCAAGTACTATAGCAGGGAAACGGCACATTCCCTTCGCTACGCTCGCTGCGCCGTCCGTGGCTTCGCTCACTGCCATTTTTGGCCCCTTCACCTTCCTGGCTACGGGGTCAAAAAAGGCCGCTCCGGGAACATACCGTTCCCCTGCTGTTTAGAAACCGATCCTGGACAGATATGGGCATAGGCATGGATTCAAAGGGAAGAGAAGCGGCTGTTGTGTTTTCCAGCCGAACCGAGGAGGGCCTTTGGGGAGAATTTGAAGATTTGTTGCGATCCCAGGGAGTGTTCAAGTGTTTTATGTGCAGGACATGCACCTCCAGTTGTCCCGTATCAGCAGTGGCCAAGGAATTTGATCCCTTAAAGATCATCCGCATGCTCCTCTATGGACTGGGCGAAGATGTTATTGAATCCCAAGAGCTTTGGCTTTGCACCAGTTGTTATGCATGCCAGGAGAGATGCCCTCAAGGAGTTATGGTGACAGATCTTATCACTCGTCTAAAAAACATTGCCATGTCAAGGGGCAAGGCGCCGGCAGGGGTCAAGGCACAAAAGGAGATAATTACAGGGGCAGGTCGCATATATCCCCTGGATGACTTTGATAACAAGAAAAGGGCCAAGGTTGGGCTCCCTGAGCTTCCCACTACGTGCGCCATAGTGGAAAAAATCTTTGAAACCGCAGCAGAGGAATCCAGAAAGTAAGAATAATGAGGTATGCACTTTTTTTAGGCTGTACCATCCCGGCAAGGGCACGTAACTATGAACTTTCAGCCAGGGCAGTGGCAACACGCCTGGGCATAGAGCTAGTGGATATCCCGGAGATGATCTGCTGTGGATTTCCCATGAAGGGGATCCATCAGCGCAGCGCATGGATTATGGGGGCATACAATCTCGCCCTTTCTGAGTCAAAGGGGCTGGATCTTTGTACACTTTGCAGCTCCTGCACTTCGGCCCTTACAGAAGTGGC
>JALVMN010000063.1 GCA_027027005.1 Desulfobacterales bacterium
CGGTAACCGCCTCCTGTGTAAGTTCCTGTTCTCCTTCCGCCTGTTCCTGGAGAGGGGGCTCAGTGGGCGGGCCAGAAGATTCTATGGCCTCTTCAGATACTGGAGCCCCTGAAGGAGGCTTTGGGAGTGCTTTTTCGGGAATACCAACCACAGGATTGGATTGTGCCTCCTTCAATTCCTTTACAACCCTTATAGGTGAAGATGGTGGTTCAGTGCTGCTTACCGTCCTCTCGCTGATTTCCGCCTTGCTTGAAGAAGCGGTAAACTTTTCATTTAGATATTTTCTGATGTTTTCCATTCGGCCCGTATGGATCAGGACTGCACCAAGGGTAAAGAGGGCGATCAAGAACAACAATGCGGCCCACTTCAACCTTCCCTTGCCCGGGAGGGATATTGCCTCTTGTTTGGGTTCTTGCTGCGGGGCGGAAGGAGCCTTTTCACTGCCAGGAGGTGTGAAGCGGATTTCTTCATAACACTCCTCAATCATGGAGGCCGTGATCTTGTGTTTTTCCCTGGAATAACCCAAAAGGAGGGCATTGTCTCCCAGGATATTTATCATCCTGGGATATCCTTCAGAGTAATGGTAAATGGCCTTGATTGTTGCTTTGGGAAAGATCTTTGAAGGATTTTCACAGCCGGCCGTTTTCATCCGGGCCTCTATATATTCCCTGGTCTGATCCAGGTCCAATGGCTTTATGTGATGTCTCACACTTATCCTTTGGAGAAGTGCCCTGCAGCGGGGTTCGGCCAGTTTATCGTTCAGTTCGGGCTGACCCACCAGGAAGATGTTTATAAGCTTTTCATCGGCCGTTTCCATGTTGGACAACAGCCGGATCTCCTCCATGAGTTCAAAGGAGAGGCGCTGGGCCTCGTCTATGATGAGCAAAAAGGTCTTTTGGTCCCTGAGGGATCTTTTAAGAAACTCTTCAAATTCCACCAGAAAATCGGCCTTGGACTTAAATCTGACCTTTTTCTTGAAGGCGGAAAAGGCAAGATAGTCAAAAAAGTCTTGAGACGAGAGCAGGGGATTAGAAACATAAACGCACTCCACATCCTTGTTGAGGCTGGCAAGAAGGGCCTGGACCATGGTGGTCTTTCCTGTGCCCACTTCACCGGTCAGCAATATAAAGCCCTTCCGCTCCACCACCCCGTATGTGAGAAAGGCGAGCGCCTCCTTATGTACCTCACCCAGGTAAAGGTAGCGGGGTGAAGGGGTGAGCTCAAAAGGTTTTTCCTTTAAATTGTAGAACTCGGTGTACATGGATACGTGTCCTAACCACCTCCACTTCTTGTCACCAGTTCGGTAAAAAACCGCAAGGTCTTGTCAAGGCCTTTGGTGGCCACAAGTATCCCGAACACAGATGCAAGGAAGCCAATGGAGACAGAAGAATACGCCAAGATGGTCTTGAATTTCATTCTCCTCAGTTCCCCCTTGGTGTAACGGATGGGTATGCTGAGCAAGACGGGCAAACCCAGATCCTTTTCCACTTCTTCAGGATCCTTGTAAGAGGTATCCATCATTTCAACAAGGTAGGCAAGTCCACAACCCAGTCCCAAAGCCAAGATGAAAGTGGCCAGCAAGATCTTTCTCATGTCAGGCTCAACAGGCCTGCTGGGAACCTTGGCTGGATCAATCACCCTGAACTGCTCCCCCTTTTGTTTCTTTTCCAGGCTGACTGCCAATTCTGCCTCCAGCTTGCGGTTAAGCAAGGAGTTGTAAAGCTCTCTCAAGTTTTCGTAGTCCCTATTGAGGCTCAAGAGTTCTTGTTCCCTCTTGGGGGTCTCCTCGATTCTCTTTTCATACACCTTGATCTCTGCTTCTGTCTCCTTTATCTCTGCTTTGAGCTGATTGATCTCAAGGTTTACCTCCTCCAGTTGGCGCCTGAGAGAGTGAAGTACTCCCTCCTCTTGCCTACTGGGAGGGCCTGCTCGGCTGGCACTCTCACCCGGCATGCTGCCCTGGGAGGCCTCGAGTCTGGCAATGGTCTCGCGCAGCCGGATCACATCCGGGTGACGCTCCGTGTACCTGCTTTCAAGCATGGCGAGCTCTGCCTTCAATTCCGCAAGG
>JALVMN010000064.1 GCA_027027005.1 Desulfobacterales bacterium
ATTTCGGCTATCTTCTGGACCAGTTCGGAAAAGGCCTTGCTAAATTCTGATTCCTTGTCCTTCAGGATCGACACATTCCCCTGGTCCCCGCTTTGGACCACTCGGGGGTCAAGGGGTAGGCTTCCAAGGAATCTTATCCCGAATTGGCCCGCCAGCACCTTCCCACCATCACTGCTAAATAGCTCAATGTGTTTTCCACAATGAGGGCATGTGAATCCGCTCATGTTTTCCACCAGCCCCAGGATCTCCATCCCTACCTGATGGCAAAAATTTATGGACTTCCTTACATCTGCAAGGGATACCTCTTGTGGAGTGGTCACTATCAAGGCCTTTGCATCAGGGACGGTCTGGGCCACGGTAAGGGGCTCATCACCAGTGCCGGGTGGCGAATCAATTACAAGGTAGTCAAGCTCTCCCCACTCCACGTCCGAGATGAACTGCCTTATGACGCCGATCTTCAACGGCCCCCGCCATATGGTGGCCCTGTCTTTGTCAGGCCCCATGAGCGCCTCAATTGAGATCACATCCATATTTTCCATGTATTTTACAGGAGATGCCTTTCCGGGCTGAGTCCCCGGGCCTATACTCCCTTTAAGCCCCAGGAGCCGAAGGATGCTCGGGCCATGAAGGTCAACATCCATGAGCCCTACCCTCTTGCCGGCCATGGCCAATGCCACTGAGAGATATGCGGCTATGCTGCTTTTGCCCACCCCTCCTTTGCCGCTCATCACAAGGATCTTGTGTTTTACGTTCTTGAGCCTCTCTTGGATTTCCTTGTCTTGCTCCTTTTGCTGCTGCTCAATGTTTTTAAAACCGCAAGTTGTGCCACTGTTTCCCATGTCGCTGATTCCTCCGTTAACCCATTTCTTAGCTTTCATCATTCCTAAATCCCTATAACAGCTTGGGCCTCAACTGGCAACCACCCTTTCCAAGTACAGTGTGTGGCTGACTTTAAACACAGACAGACATTTTTGGGCTCCACTATACGATTTGCCATAGAAAAAGGCGATAAAACTTCGCAAAACAAATCGGAATTTCCAGTTTGACACATTTGAAAATCCTATATTATTTTCCACCACTATGCCATATGAAGGATCACGACATTCCTTGATGCCTCCAGTTACCATATGGGTGTATAGGATCGTCCGTTGGAGTCTTGGAGTGGTTTTTACGTATGCTGGGCTGACAAAGATACTTCACCCGGAAAGGTTTGCCACGCTAATCGAAGCGTATGGATTGCTCCCGGACGTTCTGTTGATGCCAGTTGCTGTACTTCTATCCTTACTGGAGATTTTCGCAGGCGCCGGCCTGATTTTGGACATCAAAGGCAGCTTATCCTTGGTCTCTGGGATGCTTATCCTCTTTATCGCTGTGCTGGCTTACGGCATTGGGATGGGGCTTGATATTGACTGTGGCTGTTTCGGCCCTGGTGATCCCGAGGCTGAGGCCTTCAGAGGGCTCAGGGAAGCCATTTTGCGCGATGTGGTCATGCTTACGATGGCGCTTCTTTTGTTCACATTGAGGCGAACAAAAGAAATCAGGCCCATTGGATTGACGGAACTAGTTGTTGGCAAAAATAAATAGAGGAGGTTGAGAGATGAATGGATTCAAGAAAATGCTTAAGTACTGTTCTGTCCTGTTTGTCTTGCTGGTTCTAGTGGCTCCTGCTTCAGCCTTTTTTGGAAACAAGTTTGAAAAGGAAGTGGAGACAGAAGCCATTGCCGTAAAACTTGTAAGAGAAGTTCAAAGAGGCAAATACAAAGTTGTCACCACCCATGAACTCAAGAAATGGTTGGATTCGGGCAAAGAAATGCTCATCGTAGATACCATGCCCTATGAAGCCAGTTACAAGAAAGGCCACATCCCAGGGGCAGTGCAATTCGAGTTTCCCATCCCAGAAATGAAGGAATGGGAATCCAGCAAGACAGCAGGAAAAACCAAGGAAGATTATGCCAAGCTCCTGGGCCCTGACAAAGGCAAGCTTATAGTTATCTACTGTGGCTTTACAAAATGCGGCCGGAGCCACAACGGAGCCATGTGGGCCAAGAAGTTCGGATATACCAATAT
>JALVMN010000065.1 GCA_027027005.1 Desulfobacterales bacterium
AATCTCCATAGCCCCCTCAACCAATCGCCACAGTTCTTTATCTGAGCGGTTTTTTGTATTTTGGCGGAGTCTTAGCCCCTTCCAGCGCCTCTCGCAGCCGTTGATACTCTGCCCTGGCCCGAGCAAGCTTTTGTTCCAATTCCTCCCTGTTTTCGGGCGGGCACGTAGCCAACTCCTTTTCCAGCGCCTCGACCTCCTTTTGTGCCCGATAAAGGTCTTTTGCAATCATCTTGATGGACATGGCCAAGCCCCCTAGATCTCTTTCAACTGCTTCAGTTGCACCTCCAGGGGTCTTATTTCCCCCTCCCTGCCCTGTCTTTCAAGCCACCTCTTGAGTTCTTGGATTTCCTCTTCTATCTTTGGGATGACCTCCTTTTGGAGCTTCTCCTTGGCCTCCCTGCCCGCCTTCTTCATCTCTCCTGCCAGCCGGTCCATCTGCCTCTTGAGCCGATTAAACTCCTCGGATTTGGGCAGTTCCCTTAGATCCTTGGAAAGCTTTTCTGATAATTCCTTGACTCCTTCCTGAAACTCCTTGAGCGTGCTTTCAAGATCCTTCCAGATACCTGCTGCCATCACCTCCAGCTTGGAAGTCCCTGTCACAACGGCCCCTTCTTGGAGCGGGGTGCCCATCCCCTCGGAAAGGGTGACCCCCACAGCCGCCTTCCCTTCCCTTTCAGGGTCATCGGTGATGTAGAAATCACTCTCTGTGGTAATTGAGTCCTTGAACTTCTCTAAAATCGCCACACTCACCAAGAAGTCACCCCTTTCCGTGTAGGTGACGCCCTCCACCACACCGATCTTCTCCTGGCCATCAGAGACCACCCTGTCGCCCTTCACCAATCTGCCTGCATCATGAAACCTTATCTTCAGCCTGAGGGCATTTTCCTGGCACCCGGCAGACATAAGGAGCCCCAGAGATAAAAGGGTGACTATAACCAGATAACTTGCGCACAAATCCTTGACCTTCATGATCCTCCTCCGATCCTTTCCCTGCCCGCCAGCACGGCAAGCTCTGAGGGTTCAAATTCCAAGACTTCGAAAATCCTCTGCTCCAACTCCTTGCAGACCTCAAAATTCTTCTTTATGGCCTCTGAAATATCCGGCCCCTTGGTCCCATACCGATCTAGGATGTATTCAAGTCGTTCCTCCAGGCTGACCACCCTGTGATGGTTGACGCGCTTGTCAGAATAATAAATTACCTGGATTTCCGAAAAAGGGGCGTCGAAGGTTTCCGGCTTCAGTATTACATGCTGCTCCACTATCTCTGCTATCTCAGGCATGCCGCGCTCTAAGCAGATACGCTGCCCGATCTTTACATGGTCTCCGCCGTATTCCAAGGCCTGGTGTTTGCCGATATCGTGGAGCAGGGCCCCGGCGGTTATCTTATCTAAGGACAGTCGGGCCCCCCGGGCGTTCAGGGAGTGGGAGATTACTCTCGCCACCTTGGTAACCATGATGCTATGGGCCCTGATATGTTCAGGCATGCGGTAGTCATCCATAAGCCTGAGGCATTGTTCCACGCTGGGTATCATCCACCCTCCCCTACCCTGATTAACAAAGGCACACTAATTACACCTCATATTTCACGTCTCACCTTCTACTACATTTGCCAATTTTTTGATATACCATGACCATCCATTCTGGTTTAAAGGCTAACAATTAGCTATCCTTGGTGCAAGGTAAAATGGCCGATTCCACCCCGTTGTCCAAAGACCTGATTTATGATGTGGCCGTAGTGGGAGCAGGTCCTGGGGGCACTGTGGCTGCATTGAAGCTTTCCAAATCAGGGCTCAGAGTAGTGCTCCTGGAAAAGGAGCAAATCCCCCGCTACAAGGTCTGCGGCGGCGGGGTGACCCTGAGGACCCTCAGGCTCCTCCCTCGGCATGTGTCTTCTTCGGTGGAACAGGAATGCGCCAGAGTAGAGGTGCACCTTGCCCACAGAGGCCGCTCCCTCGTGGTCCAGCGCCCTGGGCCGCTCATCTTCATGGTGATGCGCCAGCACTTTGACCAAGCCCTGGTGGAGGCCGCAAAAAACCACGGGGCAGAGATAATGCCAAACACCCGT
>JALVMN010000066.1 GCA_027027005.1 Desulfobacterales bacterium
CCAACCCCGAATGATACTGAGCGTTTCTTTCGTGTTTATGCTCAGAGTATGAATTATACGAACTGCGAATATGGCAGAATCATGGTTGGGGGTAAGGTGCATACATGGTCACGATATCTATTTGATAATACACTGTGGTCTAAAAAATACATGATAGTTTTAGATGGAAAAGGCTACGCGATCACCGCAAGTTGCAATGATAAAAAAACGTTTTCACAAAGGGAAAAGGTTTGGGATACGATTGCATTATCCTTGCGTTCAAGCGTGGGGCATAAACCACAAAACAACGGTGGTGACATGAGCCAACAAGACAAGAATCACAGGCCCATATTGCCTGAAGCCGACGCCTCGCATCCCGCGCTCCAAACCTTGCCGCTAGATGCGGCTGCCTGGCGAAAGGAGGCGCAAAGATTTGCAGCCCGAGGGCAGTGGGAAGACGCAATTTCCCGCCTTGACCAAGCAATAGATATCGATTCGCAATGTGCAAGCGATTGGTACAGCAAAGCACTCTTTCTGGGCGCTTTAGGGCGGCTAAAAGAATCTGTCAGTTGCTACGCGCAGGCCTTGACGATTGACCCTCAAATGGCCAGTGCCTGGTTTGGTAAAGCGTTAGCGGAAGAGCATATTGGGCGCAAACAGGATGCGGCCGCTTCCTACATGCGTTTTATCGCGGTTTCACCGACCGAGGATGTGGAGCAAATTGCCGTTGCCCAAAAACGGCTTAAAGAACTGGGCGTACACACAGAGAGCAAAGCGGCTACTGTGAAACCCCATGATTCTGTTGAATCCGATTCCACACATGATCTATCGTCGCGAAACGCAGCCGACTGGATTAATGAGGGGCAAAAACTTTCTGGTCTGAAACGTCACGAGGAAGCGCTCGTCGCCTATGACCGGGCGTTGACTCTCGATCCGCAGAACGCGAGTGCCTGGAAGCAGAGAGGGGTGGTCCTTATAGCCATGAGGCGATCAACTGAAGCTATTGCAAGTTTTAACCGGGCATTAGAAATCCAACCACAAGATAAGGTGACCTGGTATCTCAAGGCTATAGAGTTCACTGTAACTGACCAGACCAAAGAAGCCCTTGATTGCTGGAATCAAGTGCTGGAAATTGACCCCCAGGCCACGGATGCTTGGTTTAATAAGGGGCATTGCCTAACCGCGTTGGGGCGTATGGAGGAGGCCCTCGCCTGCTGGGATCAGATGTTGGTTATCAAACCCCAGGATACAGTGGCCTGGTCTAATAAGGGAAATTGCTTGGCCGAACTGGGGCGCATGGAGGAAGCCCTCGCCTGCTTTGAGCAAGTATTAGACCTGGGGGCAGACGACGTTATCACCTGGAGCAGAAAGGGACTTTGCCTTGCCCACTTGGGACGGTATGATGAGGCCGTCGCCTGCTACGACAAAGTATTGGCTCATAATCCACAGAATGTGGATATATTACATCTCAGGGGGATTGCACTTGCCGCTTTGCATCGTCGTGAGGAGACCCTTGATTCCTACGATAAAATATTGAACCACAATCCACAAGACGCCAGCGTCTTAACCAATAAAGGGATTGATCTCGTAGGGCTTGGTCGTTATGATGAATCTCTTGTCTGTCTGGAGCAGGCGCTGGCCCTCGATCCTCACATTGTAGAAGCCTGGAATGCTAAGGGGGCTTGCCTTGTCCATCAGGGTCGTCTTGATGCTGCGCTTGACAGCTATAATCAAGCCCTATCCATTGCCCCCGACATGGCAGTGGCTTGGAAAAACAAAGGCCTTTGCCTGACCCATATGGGACGCATTGAGGAGGCGGTCGAAAGTTACGCCCAGGCGTCCGCCCGTACCCCACAGGACAACTCGGCGTGGGAGCGGCAAGGGTATTTGCTCATCCAACTGCGCCGTTGGGATGAGGCTATCATCTGTCTCGACAAGGTATTGGATCTTGACCCACAGAACGTGGCCGTATTGTCTAACAAAGGAGCCTGTCTCGTTGCCCTAAATCACTGGGAGCAAGCCTTGCCCTGCTTTGATCGGGTGCTGGAACTTGACCCCGAGAATGCA
>JALVMN010000067.1 GCA_027027005.1 Desulfobacterales bacterium
CGACTTTGTTTACGGATACACCCCTCCACCGCCTCTTCTCCAGTCTCTGTTTTAGGCCTTCGTAGTCTTCCTCGGTATCCACAAAAAAGGTGCCTTTTCCACCACCCTTGTCCACCTCTGGGAGTTGGATCACCAGCCTTGGCCCCAGCCGTGACCTCCAGTGCCGGTATTGCCGCTCCAGCAAGGCCTCCATGGGATATATTCCGCCGGGAATGGCAGGTAGTCCAAGGGTGCGAACGAGTGTCTGAAAGAATTCCCTGTCCCCCACTTGTCCTCTCAGTGAGGCTCTGTTTGCCAAAAGGAGCCAGCCCTGTCCTTTGGCCAGTGCCTCCAGCCTGGAGTAGCTTTGATAGAGAAACAAGGATACAGGTCTCCTCAGGCCGTCCAAAAATCTTAGGGTGTTTGGATGGCTTAGGATGGAGTAGGAATCGAGCCCAGTTGGGGGCAATCTCTTGCCCGCATCTCTTTCCAAACACCATACGGGGACCACTTCCTGAAGGGCCTCCATATCAGAGGTGTCTCGTCCGCATACGATCCTGTAAGACGGAACAAGGCCGGCTAGGGCCATGCGGGAAAAGGCAGTGATTCCAACCCCCACCATGGTCCCACGGAGCCGGCTCAACACCCTTTTCACATCTTCTAGGTACCGTAGTAACACTTGCCGCCTTGGCCAGCATCGGTGTCCAGGGCAACCCCCTGGCCAGGGACTAGGGATGCAAAATAACACCGGACCATGTGCCCTGGAGCGAGGTTTTCTAAAGATGGGACAGAAAGGCCACAAGGATCTTCCTCGCCGCGCCTACACCTTGGAAAGAAAGGGCAACAGCGAGCGTTACCACTTGAAAGACCTTCTTTAAACCCCTCACGTTCCCTTTCCAGCAGTGTGTTGTATCGAACCACGGAGCCGCACTGGCCAAACTTGGGAAGCGCGTCTATGAGTGCCTGGGTATAGGGATGTCTCGGCCCTGATATCAGGGTCCCTGATGGCCCCAATTCCATGAGCCTTCCCTTGTAGATGACCCCGAGGCGATCACACAGGTATCTGGCAGCAGCAAGGCTGTGGGTGATAAAGAGGATGGTCACCCCGAACCTCTCCCTCATCTCCAGGAGGATATTGAAGATCTGGGCCGATATGGAGGCATCCAGCATGGAAGTGGGCTCATCGGCCACCAGCAAGGAAGGTCTGAGAATCATGGCCCTGGCAATGGCAACCCTCTGGCGCTGCCCCCCACTCAATTGATGAGGAAATCGGTGAAAAAAGTCCTCAGGGGGGGAGAGACCCACCAGGGAGAGCATCTCTGAGACCATGTCCACCCTTGTGTCAGGAGTCCCTATTCCGTGAATGACGAGCGGCTCGCACACCGCCTCAAATATGGAGACCTGGGGGTTGAGGGATTGATAGGGGTCCTGAAAGATCATCTGCACCTTTCGCCTGAACTCCCTAAGGGCCCTTCCTTTTAATTGGTTTATGTCTGTTCCCTCCACCACCAGGGAGCCTTCTGTGGGATCTTCCAGTTTTACCAGGAGCCTTCCTGCAGTGGTCTTTCCGCTCCCACTCTCTCCCACAAGGCCGAATATCTCCCCCCGGCAGATACCCAGGTCAAGATCCTCCAGGGCTGTTACCTCCTTGGTTCCCCTGCCAAACAACGACTGCTTTGTCTTGTATCTCTTGGTTATCCCTTGAAACTCAACTATGTATTCCTGCTCCACAGCCATCCAGCCGCCTTTCTCCCTATGCCAGGGCCTTGCAGAGGGCCTTGTGCCCGGGGCCCACTGCGGTCCATTCAGGGGATTGCTCCTTGCAAGTCTCTTTAGATAAAGGACAACGATCACAAAACCTGCACCCTGCTGGGGGAAACACCAGATTTGGGGGCTCTCCTGGTATGGGTCTCAGTCTCTCTTTGTCACCCATAAGGGTGGGATAGGAGGCAAGGAGTGCCTTGGTGTAAGGATGGGCCGGTGAGTCAAAGACCACCTCCTTGGGCCCATACTCCACCAGTTGCCCTGCATACATCACTCCTATGTCCTCACACACCTCGGCCA
>JALVMN010000068.1 GCA_027027005.1 Desulfobacterales bacterium
CATTTCTTGTCCTGGTAGAGAATGCCCGAGGGAATCAGGTGAAATATGAATTTTTCACCGTCCACCACCAGGGTATGGCCTGCATTATTACCGCCCTGGAATCTTACGATCAGATCAGCGTATTCCGTGAGCAAGTCAACTATCTTGCCCTTGCCTTCATCTCCCCACTGGGTTCCTATAACTACTACTGTGGACATATTTCCTGCTCTCCCTTTACTTTTCCAACCCGGCAGGATACTTAAACTGCTATAAAAAGTCAAACCAGCTCTCAGGTGGTTCCAGGTACTGCACCAGGGCTTCCTGCAAGGGCCACAAGGCGGTTCCAATGGAACAAAAAAGAGATGACTCACCCATTTACCTTATAGACGGCAGCTCCTACCTTTACCGGGCCTTTTTCTCCACACCCAGAGAATTTACCAGTTCCAAGGGAGTTCCCACCAGGGCCGTTTACGTAATCACCAACATGCTGCTTAAGATACTCAGGGAAAGGTCTCCCGAATACATAGCCGTAACCTGGGACGCCAAGGGGCCCACCTTCAGACATGAACTTTACAAGGATTACAAGGCAAACAGGCCGCCCATGCCGGAGGATCTCTCCGTTCAGGTCCCCTTTGTGAGGAGACTCGTTGACGCCCTTGGACTGCCTCAGCTTGAGGTGCAGGGTTTTGAAGCAGACGACATCATAGCTACCCTGGCAAGATACTTTGGAGAAAAGCTGGGCAAAAAGGTGATCATAGTTTCCGGCGACAAGGACCTGATGCAGCTGATCTCGGAAAACATCGCCATCTGGGACCCCATGAAGGATGAGACCATTGATCTCAGGCTCTTCAAGGAGCGATACGGGATAAAACCGGAACAGTTCAAGGATGTCTTGAGCCTGGCAGGAGATAGTTCTGACAACATCCCCGGAGTCCCGGGGGTAGGTCCCAAGACTGCAGTGAAACTCGTCTCAGAGTACCAGTCAGTGGAAAATCTCCTGGAAAGACTGGAAGGCCTTAAAAAGGGCAGGCTCAGGGAGAGGCTTCTTGATTCACGAAAGGAGCTTCCACTTTGGAAAAGACTTACATCCCTTGACTCGCAGGTGCCGGTGAAACTTGAGCTTGATGCCTACCGAAGGAGAAATATGGATGAAAAGAGGCTGCTGGAACTCTTCAGGGAACTGGATTTTGAAAGCCTTATCCCCATGGTTTCAACACAAAAGGTATTGTCCTATGACGCATACAGGCTCATCCAGGAGGAAAAAGAGCTTGAATACTGGCTGAAGCAGAACAAGGGAAAGGCACAGCTCGTTATAGATACAGAGACTACCAGTCAGCATCCCATGGAAGCACGCCTTGTAGGAATAAGCCTCTGTTTTGATCCCCCGGAGGCTGCCTACCTGCCCATTGGGCATGATACCAGCGAGGCCCAGCTGGACATGGAAGCTGCTGCAAGGCAGCTCGGGCCTCTTCTGGAAGATGAATCCCTTAAGAAGATCGGCCAGAACATCAAGTATGACCTGATAGTGCTCAGGAGGTACGGCCTTGAAATCCGGAATATTTCCGGGGATACCATGGTGGCCTCCTACCTGCTGGACCCCACCAGGAGAAGACACAATCTGGACGAGATTGCAAGGGACACCCTGGGGCACAAGATGATTTCCTACAAGGAAGTCACCAGGGGCCTTACCAGGAGCCAGAACTTTTCACACGTCAGCCTCGAAAAGGCAAAGGAGTATGCCTGTGAAGACGTACACGTTACGTGCGTGGTCAAGGAGAAGTTTCACCGGGAACTCAGGGAAAAGGGTCTCTGGAAGCTCTATTCAGAGGTAGAGATCCCCCTTATTCCGGTTTTGGCAGACATGGAAATGAACGGGATCTTGGTGGACAGGTCCGGTTTGGCAGAACTCAGAAAGGAATTCGCAAAGAGGCTTGAACAACTGGAAAGGGAAATATTCGAGCTCGCCGGCCATGAATTCAATATCAAGTCCACAAAGCAGCTTGCAGAGGTCTTGTTCCAGGAACTAAACCTGCCCCAGCTGAAAAAGACCAAG
>JALVMN010000069.1 GCA_027027005.1 Desulfobacterales bacterium
TCCCGAACAAGGGCTCTGCCACAAGTCCCTCAGCCCCATGGATGAGCTTTACCCTGATGTAGTCATCCCTACCAGGAGCTGACTCCACGTTTCTGCTGATCCGGGCCTCCACCGCACGTCCCTTTTGCGGGACAGACCTCTTTTCACCGCGGAGATTTAGGAGCAGCCTCTCCATAAAGATGTGTGCCACCACCAGTGCTGAGCTCACATGCCCTGGCAGTCCCACGATGGGTTTTTCCTGAATCGTGCCGATAATGGTGGGTTTTCCAGGGCTTACCGACACACCGTGGACCAGCAACTGGAAGCCCCGGAAGGATTCCAGCACCTTCAAGGTAAGGTCCCTGGTCCCCACAGAGCTTCCTCCAGAGATCCAAACGGTGTGGGCAAGGTCCAGGCCTTTTTCCACCTTTGAGCGCATCTGCTGAAAATCGTCCTTGCAGAGCCCAAGACAAACCGGCTCTGCCCCCAAGCTCCGGCAAAATGCAGAAAGGGTATAGCGGTTTATATCTCTAACCTGGGCCGGCCCGGGTCTTGTGTGGATATCCACCACCTCGTCGCCCGTGGAAATGATTGCCACCCGAGGGCGGGAATATACACTTATTTTGCTGATGCCAAGGCCTGCCAGGATGCCCAGGTCCTGGGGCCTGAGCCTGTGCCCGCGCCTCAATACCACCTGGCCTTTTCTGATGTCGTCCCCTGCGGCTATTACATTTTCAAAGGGTGAGACGCTCCGGGTGACTTCAATGGTGGTGGCATCAAGGGGGTGGCAGTATTCAATCATCACCACTGCGTCAGCCCCCTTGGGGAGCATTCCGCCAGTGGCGATTCTTATGGCCTTCCCGGGGGCAAGCTCCATGGCAGGGGCCTGGCCCATGGGTATCTCGCCAGCCACCTCCAGCAGTGCGGGGAGCGACTCCGAGGCGCCGAAGGTGTCCCTTGCACGAACCGCATAGCCGTCCATGGAGGAACGATTGAATGAAGGGAGGTCTTCAGGTGAGGCCAGGTCTTCACTCAATACCCTGTCCAGGCCCTCCAAGAGCTCCACTTGCTCTTGTCCAACAGGCCCAAAGCCGTCAAGGATCTCCAGGACCTCTTCAGTTGTTTTTACATTAAAAAAGCCTTCCATTGAGGATCTCAGCCATTACATATGTGTCTAAAATAGAATTAAATCCAGCAAGTTAACCCAATATTATCAATAGGTTATGAGCTAAGCGTGATAATTCAGAAAATCAGGTTGTTAGTTTACAACTACTTTGGCAGGGAAACGGCACATTCCCTTCCTGCCTGCGCCGAGGCTTCGGCAGGCAGGCGCTACGCTCGCTGCGCCCTCCATGGCTCCGCTCACTGCGGATTCCAGCCCTTGTGCTGTCCTGCTCCAGGGCTGTAATGACGCCGCTCCGGGAACATCCCCTTCCCCTGCTGTTGCCATAGAACCGATTTTGGACAGATATGCAACCATTAATTTTTTATATCATTTCTGACATAACCTGCCGGCCGAGTCAAGGAGAGAAGCTGCTGAGTGGGTAGGCAGGGTGGAGCATTGTTGCCTCTTTTGATATAGTCCCTGGTCTTGTAGAAAAAAATTGTTTAAAAGTGAAAGAAGACCATATCCCGATGAAACCAGACAGAACCTGTGCCACTCCATATAGTAAGCCCTTTGTCCTCATCTCGCTTTCAAACTTTTTTACGGTCTCAAGCTTTGGGTGTTTTTTCCTGTTTCCCCTCTTTGTCACGGCAAGGGGAGGGCAAGAAAAGGATATTGGGATCATTATGGGAAGCTTTGCCCTTTCCTCAGTGCTCTGCAGGCCCTGGATCTCTGATATGGTGGATCGTATCGGGAGGAGGCGTTCCTATGGAATCGGCACCGCCATAATGGCCTTCACCCCTTTCCTTTATCTTTTCTTCAAGGGCCAGTTGGATCACTTTTATCTTCCCTTGCTCCTGGTGAGGCTGTTTCACGGGATAGGTCTGGCCATCTGTTTTACCGCCTCCTTCACCTATGCAGCGGACATCCTGCCCGAGCAGCGGCTGAACGAGGGGATCGGCATGTTTGGGGCCACTGGCCTCATTGCCCTTGCCGTGGGCCCCCTCATAGCTGAACTGGTCATAAAAAAGGCAGGGTTTGATCATTTCTTCCTCACGTCAGCGGCCCTTGGGATAATCGGGTTCTTGATGCAGTTCACACTACCAGAGTCCTTTGCCCCGAGCTCGGGGCAGGGGCAGGGCGAGCCCTTTTTTTCCATATTGAAGAGGAAAAGGATACTCACGGTTGCACTCATTGCCTTTCTCTTTGGGTTCGGGCTGGCTGCCTCTGGAGGCTTTGTGGCCCCTTTTGCAAAGGAGAGGGGGCTGGCCCTGGCCTCCCTCTACTACATCAGTTACTCAGGGGCAGCAGTGGTGACCAGGCTCTTCGGCGGCAGGATAGCCGACAGGGTGGGGGAGGACTCTGTTATACCTTATGCACTGGTCCTTACTGGAGGTGGTCTCTTGGTGCTCATCCTCCTGGGAGGAGACCTGATCCTCGTGCTATCAGGCCTCATGTCGGGCTGCGGACACGGATTCCTGTTCCCATGCCTCAATGCCTTTATAATAAGGGATGAACCCATATCCATAAGGGGAAAAATTACCGGGATTTTTACCGGCGGTATTGACGGGGGCTCCTTTGCAGGCTCTATCATATTGGGATATGTGGGTCAGGTGCTTGGTTTTCAGGGCTTGTTTCTGGTGGCCGGAGGAGCCCTTTTCCTGGGGCTTCTGATCTACAAAAAGCGTGTAAGTGATATAGGTTAGCCCTTTTCATGGTTGAGGGCCAAGTGAGTGGTGTGCTAAGTATTAGGAAAACAGGCGTGAGGAAAGAGGACTGTGGCGTATTTAACCCTATGACAATGGAGGGGGTGCCATGGGTGAATACTGTGTGGTGGTGGCCAGTGAGGCTGAGGCACGCTTTCTCTGCCTGGAGCCGGTGGAGTTCCCTGAGCTGGAATCCGGTCCCAGGCTGGCGCCAAAGGAAGAGATCCGGAATCCTGAAAAGCGCCTGCCTGACAGGGAATTGTTTACCGATACAAAGTCGGGGAGAGGCAGGGCACCTCGAGGGGGGCCTGCCCACGGCTACGACGACCATCGCTCAAGGCACGAGGATGAGCTGGACAAGAAGTTTTCCAGGGCCGTGGTGGAAAAGGCCGCTGGGATGGCCAAGGCCTCTGGCGCAAGAAAACTGGTGATGGTCGCGCCCCCGCGGATGCTTGGAATATTGAGGCAGGAGTTTGACCTCCTTCATCGCCAGGGCCTCAAGGTGATTGAATGTCCCAAGGACATGACCAAATTCTCGCCCCACCAGATCCATGAGCACTTGGCTAAGGAGGGGGTGCTTCCTCCCAGGAAGAGGCCGGCAAAGGCGTGATAGCCACAGAGGCCAATCCTAAATAAATTGTGGTCATGAATGGGGTGTTGTGCTATGTGTCGGGGCACCCGTGTGGGAGATTGCAGTGGAGGAATGGTGAGAGATGGTTCTTAGCTTGATGAGAAAGCATGCCAAGTCGTGGCTCATAAAGTTCTTGATCGGTATGATCGCCATCGTGTTCGTGTTCTACTTTGGATATTCCTTCAGGAGCGGCGGTGTGGTGAAGATCGCCTATGTAAACGGAGAGTTCATAACTGGGGTGGAATATGACAAGGCCTATAGAGACCTCCTGGATAGATACATGCGCCAGTACGGAGAGGCCTGGAACAACAAGCTCATAAAGACCCTGAAGCTCAGGACCAGGGCGCTTGAAGGACTCATAGAGCAAAAGCTCATAAGCTACGAGGCAAAGAGGCTTGGGCTTTCGGTTACAGAAAAGGAGATCCAGGAGGCCATATTGAAATATCCGGCCTTTCAGGTAAACGGGAGATTCGACATGGGGCGGTATCGGGCGCTGCTAGGCAGGAATAAGATGAAGCCCGAAGATTTTGAAGACGCCATGGCCCTGGATTTGCTCCAACAAAAGATCCGTCAGTTGCTGTTGAGCTTTTGTCCTGTATCAGATCAAGAGGTGAAGTCCCACTACTCCTATTTGAATGAAAAGATAAAGATCGGTTTTGTCAGGTTTGAGGCAGATAAATTCAAAAAACAAGTAAAGGTGAGCAAGGAAGATGTATTGGAATTTTTCGAAAAACACCGCGAGGAGTTCAGGATACCGGAGAAGATAAAGGTGGCCTATATCCGCCTGGATCCAAAGGAGTTTGAGAAGGATGTGAGCATTTCACCCGAGGAGGTGAAGGAGTATTACGAATACAACCTGGATAGTTTCATAGAACCAGAAAAGGTCAAGGCAAGGCACATCTTGTTTCGTCTGAAAAGAGGGGCATCCAAAGAGGAAGAGGAGGCGGTCAGGAAAAAGGCCGAAGCAGTTCTCAAAGAAGCGAAGGAGGGCAAAGACTTTGCCCAACTTGCCAAGAAGTATTCAGAGGGCCCCACCAAGGACAAGGGAGGAGATCTCGGGTGGTTTTCCCGCGGGCAGATGGTCAAGGACTTTGAGGAGGCGGCCTTTGGGCTTGAAAAGGGGCAGATAAGTGATCTGGTTAAGACCGAGTTTGGTTATCACATCATAAAGGTGGAAGACAAAAGGCCTCGGCGCACCAAGCCCCTCGAAGAGGTCAAGGACGAGATCATAAAGACCCTCAAAAAGAGCAAGGCAGCCGAGCTGGCCCATGAAAAGGGCCTCACCCTCATGGACCAGATGCCTTACGATGTGGAGCTGGCCTCCTATGCAAAGGAGCATGGACTCAAAGTGCAAACCACGCCTCTTTTCTCAATGGACAAACCCATTCCAGGGGTCCCTGCCGGGCAAAAGGTCAGAGAAGTACTCTTTTCCCTGGAAAAGGGGGAGACCAGCGATCTGGTGGAGATCCTGGGGAAGTTTTACATCTTCCAGGTGGTGGAAAGAAAACCATCCCATTTGCCAGAGCTCAAAGAAGTGGAGGGAAAGGTTAGGAAAAGGGTCATTGAGGAAAAGGCCGCCCAGATGGCAAACGAGGCTGCAGAGCGATTCTTGGCCCAGGTGAGGTCAGGGGCAGACTGGAACAAGCTGGCAAAGGAGAAGGGCTTCACAGCTCAGAGCACGGATTATTTTACCAGGCGGGGGCCTGTGCCCAATATCGGGTATGAGCCTGGCCTCCAGGAGATGGTCTTTGCCCTGAGTGAGAAAGAGCCTTATCCCAAAAAGGTCTATGTGTCGGGCAACAGTTCATATGTGGTGCGATGGGAAGGATTCAAGGGCATAGACCCAAAAGAATACGAAAAAGACAAGGATAGGTACAAATTTTCCCTGATGTATTTGAAGCACAACGAGATTTTCAAGCAGTGGCTGGAGGCCTTAAGACAAAAGGCCCAGATAGAGATCGTAACCCCTGTGGATGAGGACTGAGCCAGTGGAGGTTACCTTTTCTGTCATCTTTTAGGTTTTACCGGATAGAGTTTCCCGGCCACTGGCAGGAAAAATTCCCCATCCTTTTCCTGGACATATCTAGTCAACTGGTAGTAGGCGGGCCTGGTGAATCGAGCCGGGAAAAGGCCGTTTTTGACCCTGCAATAGAGCACATCGCCCTCTCCAATATATAGGGTCTCGGGGTCCAGTTCTTCTTGGCTCTCATCGCTCAATTCCAGCAGGAACTTCTCCTCCTGGCCGTTTCCCTTCCGCGTTACCCCCCTTACCACATAGGCCGTGTCCTCCACGTCCACATAACAGCGCTGCCCGTCCATCTCAATGATGTACCTGCCGCTCGGGTCCAGGCTCATGTTCTTGTAGAAGAGCTGGACAAAGCCTTTGTGGATCATGGGTGCGCCTTTATGATACCAGTTGCCTTCCTTGTCTATATAAATCAGGCAAGGCGGGATGTCACTGTGTTGCCTTTCTTCCACCTCTATTCCTCCTCTTTTTCCTGTTTCTCTTACCGCTTCCTGGGCTGTACCCTGGTGAGATCCCCTTTTCTCTAAGCCAGGAGATGGCCTCTTGGTGGATGTCTTTGAGGGCAGAGCGGACCAGTATGGCCTTGTACATCTCGATCTCCGCCAGCTCGTCGCTTAGCCCAAGGCAGTGCGAGAGCCTGCCGGCCTGGCCGGGATGGGCGGCCACATGGGCCTTGAAGGCCTTGACGTCTCGTTTCCGCAATATCCGGTTGAGTCTCCGATGAAAATTGGCGTATCCTTGTTCGATCTCCCGCTCGTCCATGATCCTTGCCTTCTAGTCAAATAAAATTAGCACTAAGTGTGGCCTGGCGGGAGGGCATGTGTCAACCCCTTCCATGTTGGTTGGGCCGTGCTTGACACGGGCCTGGAAGGGCATGATATAGAAAGATTCAGAGGTTGGGACTTGTGCGGTTTTTAAAGCTT
>JALVMN010000070.1 GCA_027027005.1 Desulfobacterales bacterium
AAGGGATATTGAAATACCAGCCCTGCTCTGAGAGCCTCTGCCTTGCACCTGAGACCGTCCCTTTTGAGATAAGGGTGGAGATTGCCCCAATTGGAGCATCTGTGAGGCCCCTGAACCAGGAGCTTTATGCAAGCCTGGACCAAGAAGCCCCCCAGGCCCCTGGTTCTCTTGGAACAAGGTTCGGCGGCGGGATGCTGCTGGGCCTGTTGGGTGTGTTCCTGGGGGGGGTGGCCCTCAACCTCACCCCTTGTGTCTATCCACTCATCCCAATCACGGTCTCCTACTTTGGAGGGAGGGGCGCAATGGCCTTGGGAGTCAGGATCGTGCACGGAGCCGTTTATGTGGCCGGCCTTTCCATAACCAATTCAGCGCTGGGTGTGGCGGCAGCCCTTGGCGGCGGGATGATGGGAGAGGCCCTTCAGAGCCCCATCGTGTTGGCTGGGGTGGCCGGGATCCTGCTTGCAATGGGATTGAGTTTTTTCGGCCTCTGGGAGATGCGGCTTCCCCCTCGCCTTGTGAGGGTTGCATCTAAGGGCTTTGGAGGCCTGTGTGGGACATTTTTCATGGGACTTACTTTGGGAATCGTGGCAGCCCCTTGCCTGGGGCCTTTTATCTTGGGCCTCCTGACATTCGTAGGGCAAAAGGGCGACCTTTTCTTAGGTTTTATCTACTTTTTTGTGTTGAGCCTGGGCATTGGCCTGCCCCTTGCCCTCCTTGGCATCTTTTCAGGGGCCATTGAGAAGCTGCCCGTGTCAGGAGATTGGATGCTCTGGATCAGGAAGTGCCTGGGCTGGGTCCTCATAGGCATGGCCATCTACATGGTTATGCCCCTTGTGCCGGGCCACGACACGAGGGCAGTCTTGGTGGCGGCTGCATTTTTTGCTGCAGGCATACACTTGGGCTGGATCGATAAGGCCTCTGCTCCTGCCAGGAGGTTCCTGGTGGTCAAGAAGGGCCTGGGTGTCCTCCTCATGGGAGTTGGTGTGTTTTGGGCGCTCAGTGGACTGAAGGCCCCTGAGGAAGGCATTACCTGGATCCCTTACAGGGAAGGTATTCTCCAGGAGGCCAGGGAGAAAGGCCTACCGGTAATGCTGGATTTTTATGCCGATTGGTGCGCGCCTTGCCGGGAGATGGAAGAGACCACCTTCAGGGACGAAGAGGTTGTGCAGCTGGCCTCGCGCCTCAAGGCCGTGAGGGTGGACTTGACCCGCAAGGACCCGGCCCACGATAAACTAATCAAGCGTTTCCGAATAAGGGGGGTTCCCACCATAGTCTTCTTGAGACCGGATGGAGAGGAGGCAAGGGAGCTGAGGGTCGAGTCATACGCCACGGCCCGCACCCTCAAAACCAGGATGCTCCACCTTTTCAGAGAACTTGATTCCCCTTGACCGAGTCATCTTAGGCCGGAGAACCGCTCCACTTCACCTTTTCTCTCTGCAATGGGCGCGTTGTCTACGGAGCCAAACAACAGGGAGCTAAAAGTGTGCCATTAACAGAACTTGGTAATAAGGCTTTCAGACAAAAAGGATGTGCACCAATGGTGTAAATTGTGTAAAATATTTATGGGGGTAAGATGATATGCCTACTAATCTTCGTGTGGATGACAAATTAATTGAAAAAGCGGTGGAGCTTGGGGGGCACAGGACCAAGAAGGAGGCTGTCACAAAGGCACTGATTGAATACATAAATCATCTGGAGCAGGAAAAAATTATTTCACTTTTTGGAAAAATAGATTACGCCCCCGATTATGACTACAAGGCACAAAGACGTCGTGGATGAAAGTAATAGTTGATACGAGTGTTTGGTCTCTGGCCCTTAGGCGCAGAAATGATACGGTAGTGTCTCCACCGGTTAAAGAGCTCAAGAACCTGATTCTGGATCATCGGGTTCAGATGATTGGCCCTATCCGACAAGAAATACTCTCTGGTATTCGAGATGAAGCCCAGTTTGAGAGACTCAAAAACCACCTGGAAAGTTTCCCTGACCTCCCGATAATCACCGAGGATTATGTGACTGCGGCCAGCTATTTCAATAAATGCCGGGCAAAAGGGATCCAGGGTTCAAATACCGATTTTTTGATCTGTGCAGTTGCCACTAGGGCCAAGTTCAGCATTTTTACCTTGGACAAAGACTTCACCTTGTTTTCCAAGGTCCTTCCCCTGACCCTTCATCGTCCACCAGGGAGAGAGAGCTGACTTCTTGCCGTATGAGTTACTTGGAATTGGCCTGTTCCTTTGTGAGGCCGCCCACCCGGGCATGGGGCCTGCCGGCCGCTGTGACCACCAAGGCCACCACTATCTCGTCAGCCCAGGGTGCATCCTCCACCCTCACTGTCATGGCGTCAAAGTGGGAGCGAACAAAGGCTTCGTCCTTATAATGCACCGGCACATCAATGGGTGTCCCAGGGCCCCCCATCTTCTTGGCAGAAGGGATGATGGCCTTGCCACCACCCAGGGCCTCGCGGAAGGGCTTGCCCAGTTTCGGGTGGAGGATGGCGGCGGCATGCTCCCTTTCGCCCTTTTCTCCCACTATTGCGGCCTTTCCGTAGCTCTCCGCCTTCTCGGGCCCTATCCCCAAGGCCTCCAGCGCCATTTTACCCAGGATGCCACCCAGGGCCTCGCCCACATCCATGAGAGGGGTGAGATCCTCCTCATACTTCCCTGCAAAGGGATTCTTTATCACTGCAATGGCAGCAGCCCTCCTGTTGGGGGGATCCACCTCTTTGCCGCCTTCAGATCTCACCTCTTCCACTATGGTCATGTATTTTCTCACTTCCATTTCACAAGACCTCCTTTTTGAGCATTCAAACCATTTTATACGCAGACCCGAGCCATGCCTTTGTGCCCTGGACATTTACATATGCCCCAAGGATGACACCCTTCTTGAGCAACCGGGCTGCCCTTGAGAGGGCAAGCTCAAGGGCCTTTTGCCTTTTTGCTGGGGACAGGTGGCTCTTTACCGTAACCAGCTTATGTGGGATGTCTGTGCCCGGGTCAAGTGTATGGGCAGGGACCTGAACGGCCCCGGGATCATCCACAAAGGATGCATTGGCAACCGATGTGGCTGCTGCATCGGCTATGGCAGCGCTTGTGGCCACTATGGTGACGGCTGTGGCCACCCCTGATGTAAAGCTCCTGCCTCCGAGACCGCTGGTGGCCACGCCCCAGGAGCCTGGGCCGAGTCGGATGGATCGGGACGGCCCCGAATTATCCGGTTTGTCCACGACTCCAACCCGAACCGACTCTCCTCTGCCAAGCCTTATGGCAATGTCTCCGCCGTTGTTTACCACCACGCGGGTCATGCCCCTTTGGGCCAGACAGTCTGCAACAGAGTCAGCAATGACACCTGCCACTGCTGCCATGGGTGTGAGGTCCTCGGGGTCCACCAAGGAGGCGGCCTCCATCATCTTCCTGGCTAACGGCTCCTTGAGGCCTCCATTTATTTGGGCCGCCGGCCTTTTTAGCTCGGCCCTCACAGATGCGATCCTAGAAAGGCAAGAAAATCCCTTGCGGGCGGCTTTCAGGCAATCGCCCACCTGTGGGATCCCACCAATGGAGCCCTGTATCACCAACCTCATGGGGCCCAACTCTGCCAGCACGCGGCCCTGGTCCAAAATCTGTATGGAACCTCTCGTCTCCATAAGGCTCAATCCAGTACTTCGTGGGGGACCACTGCACTGAAAGGCCTCATGGCCTCCACATGTCCCCCCATCTCTTTGTAATCCTCAAGGGTCATGGTGTACTCCACAGGACAGATGAGAGCTGGGGTGGGTGTCCAGTAAAAGGCCCCTTTCTTTACCCTCCCCACATCCACCATAAAGTTTATGCCCCCACCCGGCATGATAAAGGTAGGAGCACCACCCACGGTGAGACATGCCTTTGCATGGTGAACAGCCCTTGTGAGCTTTAGCGGGTATTTCACCACACCTGCCCTGGCACTCCCTCCTGTGCCCCCCATGAAGAGTGCAGAGACCAGTGAGGGCTCGCATGTCTGGGCGATGGCCTCCACGGCCTTTTTCGCTTCCGCTGGCAAGGGCCTCTCTTTGAGGGAGCCGTCCGGCTGGAGCACAAAGAAGGCTGCCTTTCGGCCTGTGGTCTCGGTTATCATGATGCGCATGCCCGGCCGGGCTATCGCCATGTCAATGCTCTCTATGGCCTCGGAGGGATTTTCTATGGATGTTCCACCCCATCCTTTTCCCTTGTCCCCAAAATAGCGGCCGGGCGTGCTCATGGGGAACCTGAGTTTCACCCCGGTGGGCCTGGCACCCACTGATCTTCCGGCTTCATGAAGGCTCATGAGGCTGGTGATGTGGGAGTCAAGCACTATCACCTCGTCTGCCGCCTCTTTGAAAAGGGGTGCAAAAAGGCCCATGGTGGCACTGCCACAGCCCACCCTCATCTTTTCAGGCCTCTTTCCATCTATCAAGGGGGGCTGACCCACCTGGATTTCAAGGCGGGCGCCTCCTTTAACCTTGAGCCTTACAGGCTCTCCATTTGCCATACGGGTCATGACCCTGGCCACGAACAAGCCGTCTCGGCCTGTGAGGAGGTTTACTCCTCCCATGGTGAGCATCTTGGAGCCGTATTGTTCGGCCATCACCGTGCCCACCCTGGCTTTTCCCACCTGGACCGTGGCCCCCTCTTCCCCCACGGGGAGATCGGTGTCGATCTTGATCATCAATGTGCTGTAACTTAGGGGCGCCTCGGTAACCACTGTAACCACATCCACATCTTGTCTTTTGTGGTGGACGATGTAAGGGGCGGGCTTGCAATCAGGATAAGTGGTGCCTGCACCAATCCCTGTAATGATGGGGCGTCGGATCAATTCCGGAGGCTGATTTCCAACCGTCTCTTCCACCAGGGAGAAGGTATGGAGCGGGGTGATCCGAACCAGATCCCCTCCACGGTTCTCATAGCGCTGGCAAGCCCCCTTAAATCCTGGATTAATCCTGCAATTTACAGGACATGCCTGGCACTGGACCGCCTGCGGAGGCATGGATTCAGCCTCCAGGACCGCCCCTTCCGGGCATACCCGCTGGCAGGCACGGCACCAGGTGCACCGATCCGCCCGGATCACCGCCTTTTTGCGGCGCATGGAAACGGCCCCTACCGGGCAGTCCCTTGCACACAAGCCGCATCCAGTGCATTTTTCTTCATCGATCTTCATAGCCGGATTCCACTGCCTTTCCCCCTAGCGGCATTTCGGCCTGTTGGATCGGGCTAAGGGGATGGCTTACTCAGGTGCTGGAAGGAGAAATGATCTCTGGCATGCGCTTGGGAGGTGGGGTGTTACGGCTTTTATGGACCACCACCTCGCCGTCCACCAGGACCATGGAGACCGCAGGCGTATCCCCGGCCTCAATGGCCCCGAGGGCATCCTCTCCCACTGAGCCCATGGGGGCATCCATTATGACCAAGTCTGCCTCTCTCCCGGGCCCTATCATCCCCCTGTTCAACTTGTGAACGCGTGCCGTGTTGCCCGTGGCCATGCAGATGGCCTGCTCGGGGCGCACGGGGCTGAGGGAGGCCAAGAGGTTGAGCACCCTCAGGATTCCCAAGGGGATAACACCCGTGCCAGAAGGAGCGTCATTGCCTATGATCACCCTGTGGAGGGCATCTGCCTCCACTATCATGCGGGCGGCCTCTACCGCCACCTTTGGGTTGCCGCAATGCACCATCTCCAGTGCAAGGTCTGTCTCACGGACCAGTTTTTCCACCTCTTTCATGGGGATGGCGGTGGGGCCGCCGTTTAGGTGTGAGACGATGTGGGGGCCTGCCTTTATCACCATCTCGGCAGTCACGGTGCTGCTTCCGGGGATAGAGGTGCCGCCGGTGTGCATCATCACGGTCATGCCCGCCTCCTTGGCCCACTGGACCATGGGGGCGGCCTCTTCAGGGTCCTTGATGCTGCCAAGGCCGATCTCACCCACGGTCCTCACGCCCTCTCTTGCCATCTCCAGGAAGTCCTCCCTTGTGAGCCCCTTCTCAAGGATCACTGCCCCACCCACCACCTTTGCTCCACCTGGCCGGAAGTTCTGAAAAGACTTGGCTGCCAGGATGGCCAGGGCTTTGACCCCTGCAGGGTCCTTTGGCCTGCCCTTGAGGTGGACCTCTCCGGCAGAGATCATGGTGGTGACACCCCCGTGGAGTTCACTTTCCAGGAATCCTATCTGGTTCTGTCTGGATGTAAAGTCACCCAGGATAACGTGGCAGTGTGAATCCATGAGCCCTGGGGTGAGAGTGGTGCCCTTGCAATCAATCACAAGGTCTGCCGATGCCTCGTCCAGCTCTTCCAGCCTGCCCACCTTGTGGATCAGGCCGTCCTGGATCCTCACCGCGTCTCCTTCCAGGATGGGAGAATTTATG
>JALVMN010000071.1 GCA_027027005.1 Desulfobacterales bacterium
AGCTTCTTGGCTTCTTGGGGGAGGGCCACCCCCAGGTAGTCTGCGCCACTCTGAAGGGCCGCTTTTGCCACCTCCACTGCACCATGGCCATATCCATCCGCCTTTACCACGGCCATGAGGTGACGTCTCTTACCAATGGCCTCCCTTATTCCCTTGATGTTATGTGCTATGGCACCTAGATCCACAATGGCTCGGGTGGGTCTCACGGCCCATGTTCCTCCTCTCTTTTCTATGCCCTGAATCACTGCTGTCCAAAATAAATATGAACTCAGCAAGTCGGTCCAATATTATTAATAAGTTATAAGTTTAGCGCGATAATTCAGCAAACCAGGTTGTCAATTTGAACTATTTTGGCAGGGAAACGGCACATTCCCTTCGCTACGCTCGCTGCGCCATCCATGGCTCCGCTCACTGCGGATTCCAGCCCTTCCGCTATCCTGCTCCAGGGCTGTAATGACGCCGCTCCGGGAACATCCCGTTCCCCTGCTGTTGCCAAAGAGCCGATTTTGGACAGGTATGGCCCTGAATAGAGAATAAGCTTATGTATACGTTACTCAATGGGATATGGAAAATCTTTTTTTGGCTGCCCCCATTTTTCCAATCATAATTAGTCCATGGCATGGCATATTGTGGTAATAAGCCAAGGGAAAGGGGATATGACTTTTGATCGCGTGGCGCGTTGGTATCAATAGGCCATGGAGAGATCCAAGATATCACAGACAATGGGGCAATCCAGACAGAAGTCTCTTCCCTCAGTAGTGGTTGTGGGCGCGGGCATGGCAGGGCTGGTGGCTGCCCGCATCCTCGAGGAAACCGGCTTCTCTGTAAAGGTCCTGGAGGCCAGGGACAGGCTGGGGGGAAGGATCTGGACAGATACCTCCTTGGGGTATCCTTGCGACCTGGGGGCCTCATGGATACATGGGGCGAGGGGAAATCCGTTAACCCGGTGGTGTCGCTCCCTTGGCATTCCTACCGTGAAACACCCGAGGGGGTACATATATTTTTACCAAAACGGTAAGGCAACCCCTTTCGCCAAGCTCCTGTGGAGGGCAAGGAGCCCTCTACTCAGGGCCATCCTCAGGATAGTCAAGTCCCTGTTCAAGAGCCGATTGTCCCAAGCATCCATTGCTCTCTCTTTCAATCCCCATGGAAGTAAAGGTCGTGGGGATAGTTTTATCTGGTGGCTCATGGCCATGGTGGAAGGCATAAATGGGGCAAGGGCTGAGAGGCTTCAGCTACGGGAGCTAGATCCCCTTGAATACTTCAGGGACAATCTGGTTCTGGTGGGCGGTTTTTCTCAACTGGTGGAAGACGCCGCAGCAGGGCTTGATGTACTGACCGGCCACCAAGTAAAGGCTCTCTCGTGGCATGGCAGGGGCGTAATGGTTAAAACCAACAGGGGAAATCTTGAGGCAGACATCGCCTTGATCACCCTTCCCTTAGGAGTATTGAGGGCCGGGGCAGTCAAATTCCATCCCCCGCTGCCACGCGCAAAGGTCACTGCAATAGAGCGGCTGGGGGAGCAAGGGGTGCTCAACAAGGTGGTGTTGAGGCTTGAACAAAGATACTGGCCCCCGAAACACCAAAGGCTTGCCCACCTCCCTCCAGATCCTGAGACAAGGGGTGCCCTGACTTATTGGATTGACCTGGACAAAGACCTTGCTTCACCCCTTTTGGTGGGATTTGCAAGTGGTGAGTGGGCAGAGAGGATGGACCTTGAGATGGAGGACCAAGAAGTAGTGGCCCATGCAACCAAGGTGATTGAGACCATGTTCGGCCAAAGGCTGGGCTTAGGCCCGCCGTTTCTTATCACCAGGTGGCTATCAGATCCTTGGGCCAGGGGGGCCTATTCGTTTGGTGTGGTGGGAGCCACTGAGGATGATAGGCGCACCCTTTCCCAGCCGGTCCAAGGCAAGCTGTTCTTTGCAGGGGAGTCCACAGAGCCTGAGCATTACGGCACGGTCCACGGCGCCCTGTTAAGCGGGGAACGGGAAGCCGTGAGAATCCACAAGTTGTTCAAAGGATACAGCCCTGATCTGAAGAGGTTTCCGTGGCACTAGACACATCATCCTCCCGAGGCAGCCTGGAGAAGGCTCACCTCTGAGTTTGGGGAGATGGACTGGTCAGGCTTGAGTATCCTTCCTTCCACAGTGGCCACTGTCTTGTAGTGCTCCGGGATACCCAGGGCGGCTCTTAGCTCCTTAACGGTTGCACCATCTGGCAGCTCCACCCATAGGCCCTTTTTGGGATCATAACCCGAAACCACCCTGGGAAGTGTCCCGAAAAGTCTGACCCTTACCTTTATCATATCTCCAAGAAATCAAATGTCTTGTCCAGGTCATCATCCTCTATGAGGAAGACCTTGTTGTGTGGGGGGAGGGGCTCGTTGCGGAACATCCTTGGAAGCCTGTCGTCCTCTTTGGTGAATCCGGCCTTCCTGTTGAACTCCTTTTCGGCCTTGAGCACAGAGCGGCCCATCTCAAGTACATCTTCCCATTCAATCTTTTTTCCGAGCCTGTTTCCCAGCATCCTGGCCATTAGCTCAGAGCCTTCCGGGGAAAACATGGCCCCGCCTGCCAGGAGACAGAGGCCAGTGCAGTCAAGGGCAGCCACTGAGACCTGCGCCCTCCGTGATGCCTCCACCTGCCCCTCTGGTGAGAGGGGGTCCAGGTTCCCGCTCAAATACTGTCCAATGAGATTTCCGGCCGTGTGGTCAGCTCCCATTGGTGAGGTGGCGTAGGTGACCCCGTTGCCTTGCATGGCCCTGGGATCATAGGCTGCAATGCTCTGCCCCTTTACCACCGGGACCCGGTCGTGGCCGAAATGCTTGCCAACTGCTGAGGGGCCGTTTCCAAGCACCCGGCCCATATCTGTGCCAGTGGCAATCTCTTCCATCATCTCTATGGCCGCCTTTGTGTCGCCAAAGCGCTTGTATCCGGCATCCATGGCAACGGCCATTGCCACTCCCGTGCTCATGGTATCGAGGCCGATGTCGTCTGCCAGGAAGTCCAGTCTTGCAATGGTATCAAGGTCACTTATCCCGAGCATACCCCCCATGGCCCAGATGGTCTCGTATTCCAGCGATGAGGTGAGATAGTTTCCGTCCGGGTCCACATACTCATTGGAGCAATGGATCATGCACTGGGAGCAGCCCATGTGCGTGGGCCTCCCCTTGCGCTCCTTGATGACCTCGGCCATACGTTCACCGCTTACCGATTCCCATCCCTCCAGGACCCCTTTCCTGGCATTGTAGCTGGGAAATGCCCCCAAGTTGTTTACAGGGGCCACGAGGCAGGCAGTGCCCATGGTGGGGAGCATCCGGCCTGTAAAGGGATTTTTCTTGATAAGGGCTGAAAAGAGCTTGGCAGCCTCCTTGAAGGAGGCCTCATCAGAAAGCGTGGGGCCGCTTCTCCCTTTGGTGCTGACCAAGACGGCCTTGAGCCCCTTGGAGCCCATGACAGCGCCCAGCCCCCCTCGGCCTGCGGCCCTGCAAGGCCTCATATCCACATCCGTTGACTGGATGGAGGCACAAGAAAGCCCGTATTCCCCTGCAGGCCCTATGCACATCACTGCTACGTCTTTTCCAAACCTCTCCTTCAAGATCTCCACCAGCCTGTAGGTTCGCATCCCCTTGAGGTCTTGGGCCTCCTCCAGGTATGTCTCTCCCTCTTGGATATGGAGCAGGAAGGGGCCTTGATCTCCGGGGGCTCCTTCCACCACCAGGCCGGCTATCCCGCACCTTGCAAGAGCCAGTGGAAACACCCCTCCCGCATTGCTCTCTTTTATGCCGCCGGTAAGCGGACTCTTGGTCCCCACCGAGATCCTGCTGGTATTTACCAGGGGTGTGGCGGTGAGAAGTCCGGGGGCAAAAATCAGTTTGTTTTCAGGGCCAAGGGGATCGCATCGGGCAGGCACTTCTCTATTGATCAAGGCAGAGGTGAGCCCCCTACCTCCCAACTCCTGGTAGGCAGGGTCCAAAGGCTCCCAACTGGTTGTCCTGGTGCCCATGTCCACTCTTAGAATTTGCATGAAGACCTCCTATTTCTTGGCAAATATGGGTTCAGATCCGGTGGAGCGTGGTATATGCAAGGTGGAGCAGTTTGCGGCCGGCGTTGCGGAATAGAACCTCCACCTTTTCTCGGTCCACCAATTTTGAAACCACCCCGGGTCCAAAGGCCGGATGTTCCACCTTGTCTCCCGGCATGAAATCGCTATCCCCTGCCGAAGCCGCCGTTGGGTCTGGATGTTGCCAGGGGCTCTGCCGTGTAAACTCCTCGCGGACATGCACCCTATCTGCATTTTCGTATGAGACGATCTCGGGTGGAAGTCCACTTACAAAGGATGAGAGGCCATTGCTGCCAGGTCCATATAAGTAGTGTTCGTAACCCCAGGGGTGTGAATCCTCTTTGCTGGGATAGCAGAGGATCAGCTCGTCCTTTGCCCGAGTGGATGCCACATACATTAGCCTTCGCTCCTCCTCTACGGCCAGGGGATCGTTAAGGGCCTTGGCCGAGGGAAATCGCCCCTCCATAACCCAGATGATAAATACCACAGACCACTCCAAGCCCTTTGCAGAGTGGACCGTGGAAAGGGTAAGAAAGTCATCTGGCAGCCCTTGGGTAAGATCGACGGAGCTGGTGGGAGGATCCAGCACCAGCTCATCCACGAATTTCCGAAGCCTCTGGTAGCGCGAGGCCATGAGGGCCAATTGCTCCAGGTCCTTGCGCCTCCTTGGATAGTCGTCGTACATCTGCTCCAGAAAAGGGCCATAGTATTCCAGTGTCATTTCAACCGCTTTTGAAGGGGTGATATCCCTTTGGGTTAGCTTCACCAGGAGCTCTGATAGCTGAGCTAGGGCGTTCCTTACCTTTTCAGGCGCCCTGCCTGGCCACTCCTTGAGTGCTGAAGGCCCAGTGCCTGTCTGTCTGATCCACTCTATTATGTCTTGACTCTTCGCCCTCCCGATCCCAGGGATCAGCCGCAAGATCCTGCCCCAGCTTACGGCATCATCAGGGTTGAGCACTGCGCGCAGATGTGCCAAAAGATCTTTAATGTGGGCCGATTCCATGAACTTGAAGCCTCCATATTTCACATACCTGATGCCGGCTCTCGCCAACTCTAGCTCCAGTTCGAATGAATGGTAGGCCGCCCTGAACAGCACTGCCACATCCCTGAGTCTTCTTCCCCGGCCCAGCATCTCCTGGATGGTGCGCACCACAAAGACCGCCTGCTCGGGCTCTGTCAGGGTGTTTACCACCCGGGGTTTGGCCCCTCCCTCGCGCCTGGTAAACAGGCACTTGGTGTACCTCTCTTTCGCCCTTTCCATTATGGCATTGGTGAAGGTGAGGATGGGCTGGGTGGAGCGGTAGTTTTCCTCAAGCTTGATGATCCTGGCCTCGGGGAATTCCTTTGGGAACTGGAACATGTTCCTGTAGTCAGCCCCCCTGAAGGAGTAAATGGACTGGGAGTCATCGCCCACCACCATCACATTTCTGTGTTCATGGCCCAGCCACTTGACTATATGGGCCTGGATGCGGTTGGTGTCCTGGTACTCGTCCACCATGATGTAGCCGTATCGGCGGGCCAGCCTTTGTCTCAGCTCAGGGTGCTCCATGAGCAGGGCCCTGAGATAAATGATGAGGTCGTCATAGTCCATGAGCTGGTTTTTTTTCTTGTAGCGGGCATATAATCGGCCCAGACGCCCGGCATGGACGGCAAAATCGATGAACTGGGGATATTCATCCGCCACCAACTGCTCCACAGGGACCTCCAGGTTTGCCGCCTTGCTCATCATGGAGGCCAGTGTGCCCCGCTTTGGGACCCGAAGGCCTGTATTGGAGAGGGAAAGGTCGGGCAAGAGAGAGTGGAGGATTTCTTCCATGTCAGAGCGGTCGATCACGGTAAAGCCATTGGAAAAGCCCAAAATCGAGGCGTGGGCCCTCAAGATCCTGTGGGCCAGGGAGTGAAAGGTCCCCCCTGAGACCAGCCGGCACCTGGGATCGGCCAGCTGAGCTGCACGGTCCAGCATCTCTTGGGCCGCCTTTCTGGTAAAAGTGAGGAGCAGGATGGCCTGAGGGTCCACACCGTGCTCCACCAGGCGGGCCACCCTGTAGATCAGGGTCCGGGTCTTTCCACTCCCGGCACCGGCTATCACCAGCAATGGCCCTGAAAGGGTGGTCACTGCCTCCAGTTGTTTGGGATTGAGTGCCTTTTCGTATTGGATCATGGAAAAAACCGCTCTCAGATACTGTGAAACGGGAAAAATTCGGATAGGGCCTGGCCCTTCATGAAAAAGATGAAAAGGGGCAAGAGTACGGCCACTGCCACCAGCATTACGAGCACAATGGGTATCAGATAT
>JALVMN010000072.1 GCA_027027005.1 Desulfobacterales bacterium
TTGTAATGAATCATCTATAACGCCACAATTAAAAAACATAGAGAGGTATCAAAATATTCGTTTGAGAAAACTTTATAAAAAGGTCTTCCGTGAATCTACTCGGATAGCGATGTCAAGGTCTTTTTGGGATCGAGTTTTGTATGACAGAGAATGGTTTGGACAGGGAGCCGATCCCTTAACAATGGTGGAGAGGGAAATTCAACACAAAGATTGCACCCTCCTGAAAGGAGGCAGGACCAGCACCCTTTTTCTTATCAACCTGGGAAGAAAACCCGTTGTGGTCAAACGATACAACACGAAGGGAGTTCTTCATGTCATACGTAAGGCTATTTCACCCTCCCGGGCAAGCAAGTCATGGGCCCTTGCCCATGTTCTAGAAATGATAGGTATCCCAACACCAAAGCCAATTGCCATGATCGAAAAAAGACTCGGTCCTTTTCGAGGGATTTCCTATTATGTATACGAGTATGTTGAAGGTATTGAGGCTCAAAAGTTTTTCATGGGTGGCATCGCGGAAGAACAGATCTTAATGGCAACTAAGTTAGCCGAACTTTTCAAGGCACTGGCTAGTTATTGTATTTCACATGGCGATACCAAAGCTACCAACTATATAATAGCTCCTTGTGGTCCTTACATTTTGGACCTGGATGGTATGAAAATTCATAGGCATAGGTTTTTGTTTAAGAAAAGATTTAAGAGGAATGTGGAAAGGTTTATGGCTAACTGGGAGGGAATAGAGGATACCTTGGAACTATTCAGAAGACTACTAAAGGACCTGGATGAACGTCTCGGGGACAAGTCATGAAGTTTCCTTACAAAAGAGTGCTTATTGTTTCCCCTAAACGACTGGGTGACACTATTTTCTGTACCCCGGCCATCACTTTCCTTAAAAAACATCGCCCTGAGATTGAATTAGACATTATTGCCCTTTCTGAAATTGCACATGAAACACTCAAGTTTAATCCCTATATCAATAAGTTAATATTCAGACCAAGGAAGAAAGAGCTAGCCGCTATGAAAGGGTATTACCAAATAGGTGTAAATTTGCATGACAGTGATGAAGCTAGAAGCTTGTTCGAGTATCTTGAACTTGATGTCATCCATTGTCCACCTCCGGATCACAATATTCATCAGGCTTATCAAAACCTGTCCTTTATCGGCTCTTTAATATCAGAAAAAGTGCGTGAAAAGGATCTTAGATTGACCATATATCCCCAAGAAAGTAATTTTGGACGAGTTAAAAAACTGCTGAGGGCAGAGGGGGTAGAGTGGGGGCGCGATATATTAATAGGTGCTCAGGTCGGATGCCATGGTATAGCAAAAAAAGGTAATAAGTTTTGGAAGAGATTAAGGCACGATAAAGTATGGCCCTTGGAGAAGTTCATTGAGCTTGGAGAGACGCTGCAATTGATAGACCAGAGAATTAGGTTGGTTTTGATTGGCAGCAAGGGGGAGAGGCGGCTGGCCAAGAAATGTTCAAATGCGGTAAGGAATTCTATTAATATGGTTGGCAAAACCTCTGTTTTGGATTTAGCCGCTCTTATGGATTTTTTGGATGTTTGTATCTCTCCCGACACTGGTACTCTGCATGTAGCATGTGCCAGGAATGCGAAAACTGTAGCGTTATTTGGACCAACTAATATTAGGCGCACAGGACCATTTCCTTCCAAGAATTCTGTAAAGGTCATCACTGCACAATCTATGGATCATATATCGACATCACAAGTCATCGAGTCCCTCCAGGAGTTGGGAGTTATGTAAAAGAGATCTTAAGAATGCATTAAAATAGGCCTTAAAAATGTGGATGACACAGTCGCACAATTTGCTTTGCCCATGATTTCATAAAAGTTGTCTTGTATGCTAAGGCGACATCAAAGCCATATTTATTTTTGTGGTTTTGTTTGGACAGAAATGCAGGGGTATTTCCTCATGATGAATTGAAGTGATGTTAATTGGTAAACCAAGGGTGTTCAGGATATATGTCTTCAAGGGGATAGGAACCGGCTTTGATCTGGAGCCCCTCCACAATATAATTACTTGTTTATGATGGTTGAGATGATTGGGCTCCAAGAAAGAAAGTTCAGGGCACAAGGCAAGTGAGTTGGGAAATTGAATCTTCAATGATCCTGCCAAGAGGCGGTCTTCGGCAATGATGGTGCCATTCTTAAAACCTGCATTTTTCATTTGATTTGCCAGTTCGGCCGAAGGGAAATTAAAATCAGATTCTCGGCCGGTGACAGGGCATCCTAAGTTTCTTATAATCATGGTTAATAGAATGATCGCAGCTATTGCAATGACGGTTTTTGAAAAAAGCTTCACTCTGGCCTCGGGCACAGCTCTTAGGTCTATTCTTGACACATAATAGATGGGTAGGAGTATGAATAGAGGAGCAAGCCATCTGTTCTTCAACTTTTCAATTTGAAAGGCTAAGACTAGAAATACCAACAAGACCAGCAATATAATGAAAAAGCGTGATAGCAGCTTGGAATAGGTACTGCTCTGAGCGTTGTTGTTGGCCCCCCTGAATCCTTGAGGAAGAATAATAGCAAACAAGGCAATCATGGGAAGTAATATGACTCCTATGCTGTAAAGAAGGGAGAAGGGCATCTTGACCAGACCATAAGAAATGCTGATTTGCGAGGCAGTAACTGAAGCGCCGGTGAACAGGTTGTTGTAAATCAGCCAGTAGAGATAAAGTGAACTGATTAGGAGGGCTATGGAAAAGGAGATAAGGACTCTTGGGTGAATTAATCTGCTACGATACTCCCGGAGAGTCAGGCATGAGAATATCAAGGCGGCTGCAAAGATCAGGAAATTAGGCTTTGAAAGAGCCCCAACTCCCATGGTTAGACCAAAGAGGGTATACGCTTTAAGAGAACATTTTTCCAATATCACGAGGGTAGCGTAAAAAAATGCTGAAGATGCAGCAAGGAGTAGGACAGTGTGCGTGAGGTCCTTTTGGGCGGTCCATGAGATCTGTGGAATAAAAAAGAGGGAACTTGCTGCTATTATAGCAACTGAGGGTTCCTGGATAACTTTCCTCGCCCCAAGGTATAGAAACAGATACATTGTAAAGAGAAGCATGTTTTTTAAGAGACTGAGAGGGAGGACCCCTATGCCAAAGACTTTGATAAATACAAACTGAAGCCATGTGTAGAGGGGGGGATGAGTGGAGTAGCTTGGCAGCAGCCACTGGCTCAATAATATTTGCTCGGCTTCGTCGAGCTCAAGGGCAGGAGATGATACTAGTCGGAGAACAATGTGGGCGGAAAAGTACAAGGCCAGAAAGATAAAGAAATTTCGTATAAGCCATGGCCCCTTGGAGTCTGTGATCAATTGGGTAGGCATTGCAGCTTTTGATTTGCCAATTCTCCAACTATATCCATTTGGTCTCGCCAAATTTTAATTTTTCCAGTGGTCCCTATAGTTGTTTTAAAAGTTCAAGGGCACGGTGTTTGTGGGTGTGGTGTGCCAGACAGCGGCGTCTACCTGCATCACCTATCTTTTGAGCCGATTTAGTCTCAAAAGCATATTTATTTGCTTTCTCAATAAATTCTGAGCGATCTTTGAAAACCAGGATTTCAGTGTCTGGTTCAAATGCTTGTTCAAGCTCCTGCACCCACTCGGTAAGAAGGCATGTGCCGCAGGCTGGCACGGAAAAAACCTGGAGGTTCATTATGGTGCGTTTCTGAGCAAAGGGCTCTCTCAGGATGTTCAAGACCACAGTGGAAGCATTATACATTTTTACCAAATCCTCACCCAGTATATCTGATTTTAGACGTAACGCCTTTTTGATCTTCGGGTTATTCACATATGGATTCCTGAACCACCTTTCTCCCCAAATTGCCAAGGACTCTGTTGGAAGCTGCTGGAGTAACTCTGCACGCCTCTTAGAGGGGCGGCCCACAAAAGAAAGAGGAGAATGGAATCTTTGTCTGTCTGTTGTTGAAAGGGATAAGGGCCTGTAAAATCCTGTGTCCACCGCGTGAGGCCAATAGAGGACATTTGGGAAGCCTAGGCCCATCAAATGGTTTACAGTCAGGCGGGACACCGTGGCAAGGAGGTCTATGTTATTTATCCAATTAAGGTCGTCTCTAAAGCAGGGGAGTGCGGGCCCATCCATATCAAAGAATACCACGATGCCGGAATACTGCGCTCTTATGAGGGAGAAGTCAAATATGAGGTGCGCCAAAGCAAAGATTACGATGTCTGGTTTAATCTCATTAAGGTGACTGAGCAGCCCAAGCGTCCTGTTTTTAAGTAAGATTTTTTGTGACTTGAGAAATTTGGTCCAAGAGCTGGCATCCCAATTGTGATAGTCTATAAGTGTTACTTGATGGCCAAGGGCCCGAAATCCTCCTGCCACATGACCCATGTAGGTCCCCATCCATCCTGTTGTGTTACACACGAGAGAGATTCGCATAATGCTATTTTGCAGTCTATTAATCCATGATCCTCAAGAAGTATTGCAAGTTCTGAGAGAAGGGGTTAAATGGATATAAAGAAAATATTCTGGTGAGTGGAAATCGGGCTTCCATGCACAATCGCTTAGCAAATCTGATGAAATCTGTCAATCGAATCGCAGTTGTATGTTCTGATGGGGTCGGGGATGCTCTGATTTTCATGACCCTTGCACATAACCTTAGGATAAATGGTTATGAGGCGGTCCTGTTTTCCGGAATTGGTTCTGAGTTGCAAGATTGGTTTCCCGGTTCTCCTATGCTTAAGACACCTCAACTACACGAGCTGCCTGATGCCCTGAGTTCCTATGATTTGGTCTTCGCACAGGCGCACTCCAAAGCTAGCATTATCGCTCAAAAAATAGGTTCCGAATGTTATGTCTTTGACAAAAGAGTTATCTCTCATCCTGGGAGTCTTGTGGATAAGATCCTAGAATTCTGCAAGAGCGTTCTGAATCTCAAGAATTTGGTAAAGCACAATGGGATCAAAATACCCAAAGGATTGACTTTAAGACGACATAAAAATAAGATAATCGTACATCCTACGAGCAAAGATCCTGCCAAGAACTGGCCTCAAAAAAAATTTTTGACCTTGGCTAGGAAACTGAAAAATATGGGCTACGAGGTAGTTTTTGTGATGTCTCCCAAAGAGAGGCTGTCGTGGATCGATATGGCTGGCAATAGATTCTCAGTTCCACATACAAACGGCTTAGATGACTTGGCAAGACTCTTATGCGAAGCGGGCTGGATGATTGGGAACGATTCTGGTGTAGGTCACTTAGCCAATAATTTAGGTATTCCAACACTATCTATTTTTTCTCGTAAGGGCACAGCTATGTACTGGCGACCTGGATGGAATTTAGCAGAAGTTATATACCCAAAGATAATCATTCCCGGAAAATTAGGACACCGGCATTGGAGCTTATTGCTCACTACGAGGATGGTTCTCAAAGCCTTTTTTCACCTGGTACGGAAAGTTAGTGGAGAAAAGCAACATTGTAAGGTTATGTAATGTGGGGTCACTTGGTGTATTGGGATCCACCTTATTTTATTATTCCTGCGACATTTTCATTTTGCTTTTACTTTGCGATAACTTTGGGGACCATCAAAATCATGGCTACTGCATATTTTCGACCTTCAAAAAGGGACATCAGACGGTGATTTTGGAGTATTTTTTCTATCGCTTCGCGCTCCCTTGCCTTGGCCCTCAGAACAAGAAGCCAGGGTTGTCCTTCATGATGGGTGATTTTTAGGCCATCAATTTTTGTTTTTCGGTTTTGAATGTCCAAGTCCAACTGTACCCAATCATATCGGCCAGCATGAAAGGCGATTCTGGGATCATTTGTTGCCAGCTTCATCCTTTTGGCACCTGCATATGCTTTAAGCCATTCCGCGGCTTCAAGGATTGAGCGGTCTTGTTTTATTACATAGTAGATATTTTTTGAAAGGGCCGTAAGAATGAGAAAAATTATCAGGCTTGATGTAAGGAAGAAATGCCTTTTGGATCCGGCTGATGTAGCTGCTAACCTTTCAAAGCCAGCCCCCAGCCAAGGATAGATAAGGAGGACAGGCGCCAGCAAAAAACGATATTCCAGGAAATCTCGCTTGAGCAAACTGAGATAGATCAGCCCGATATAAGCAATTGCAAATGTAAGAACCCATACGTGGCGTATGTTCCAGGAGTGCCTGAGTCCCCACAGGAGCGGTATAATAAAAAAAGGAAAAAAGACCTTAATGAAAGCCCTCAGCACACCCATAAAATAGATAAGAGGCATGTGGTGACGGGCTATTTCAGCAAAATTTTGCTTTCCGCCAGGGAAATAAGAGGATTCTTCCAGACTTCTCAAAGACTCATATATCTGAGTGTATCTGTCGAAAAAACCGCCCGATGTGAGTTTTAGCCACCAATCAATGACCTGATCAAGGCGGGTGGCTGACAAAAACTGTGTGCCAAATAGCGGTAGGCAGGCGAGGGCCAATATAGTGGGCAGGCCCACCCAGACAATCAATCCTTTCATAGAATGCCTGCGAAGTTCTCCGGACTTGAAAATAGCCACTGCTGCCAGAAAGAGAGCAAAACATGGGAAGATCAGAATGCCTTCGATGCGAAACATGACTGACAGCAATGCGAATGCAGTTGCCAGCAAAAACTGTGATATTTTTCCATCCATCAGTGCCCGTTGTGAAAAATATAGGCTCCACAACAAGCAGAAAACAAACATGGGATTTCTTATAATGTCCAGTGCCCAGTCGTTGAAAAGGGGATTTATTGCTGAGGCAAGACATGCCCAGAAGGCCGCCTTTGATGAGAACATCTCTTTTGTCATAAGATAAAGGGGGATGAGAACCAATGTCATCCCTAGAATGGAAATGACCCTTCCGGCCCAAATAAGGTCCAGCCCTGCCGTATTCAACCCAGCTATTAGTAAGGAATAAAAAGGGAGAGAGGCTTGGCTGAAAACCTCTTTGATTTCCCCGAGGGCGATTTGCCTGGCCCAATCCAAATAAAGGGTAGCATCTGGGTTTATCACCTTTCCTGGCAGACACAGGGATAATTTGAGGATAACAGAAGCTAGTAATGTAAAGAATAGGCCATATTTTGTTTCTAAGATTTTCCTTATCATTTTAGTCTGAGAAAGTATTAGGCGGTATGGTTTTCTTATGCCTTTTTCTTTTCTGCCGCTGTCTCATCTTGCGTGCAATGTCTTCCAAATACAGGTATGGGTAATGGCGTTTCCATCTCTTATGAAACCAGAACCACTGCTCCGGGCGGCGACGAATAGCATCCTCTATGACATCACACATTTTTTGAGTATTAGTAGTTATGTCATGGTTGTAGTCACTTGTTTTTACCAAGGATAAAGGGGGGCCGGCTTCTAACTTCAAGGATCCATCGTCACCCCTAATACAGAATGCAGGTATCACGGGAACGCCATAGCGCCTGGCAAGTATGGCTGCTACTGGTGTAGCAGCGGTCTTTTTACCGAAAAAGGTGACCTCGACTCCCTCAGAGAGTTTTGTCCCTTGATCGATCAAGATCCCGATGGTCCTACCTTGGCGTATTGCGCGCACCAATTTGATAAATGCCCCCTTTTTGTCGAGGATGACACTTCCAAACCTACTCCTTACATGATTGAGCATACGGTTGACCATTTCCGGTTTTACTTTTCTTGCTATCAAAACCAATGGGTCCTCCAGATAACAGGCAACAAAAATATGTGCCATTTCCCAGTTTCCCATGTGTGCGGAGATTATTACAGCCCCCTTTTTTCGGGCTTGGCGAAGATGCTCTCCCCCTTCAATACTTACCTTTGCCAATACTTCCTCTTTTGATAAAGTTGCTATCTGGAGAACCTCAAGGAAAGTGGTTGCAGCGTTTTGGAATACCTTTCTGGTTGTGCGCCTTACCCAAAAAGGGTCTTTTTCGGGCATGGCAAATCGGAGATTTCTTCTGACTATCCTCCTGTGACGGGCGTCAAGCAGGTATGCAATGTCTCCCAGGAGGCCGCCTATGATCTGGAGGGCTCTATTGGATATACTGGATGACATTGGGCAGAATACGTTCAGGGCCGAAATGGCCTGAATTCGGAGAGGATTTGATCATAAAAAACGGTGCCCGGCTATTCACTATGAAATTGGCTTGGCTTCATCAATGAGCATCACGGGGATACCGTCACGAATTTCGTACAATAACTTGCAATTTTCACAAATCAGGCCATCCTGGGTCTCGTTGAGGTGGATTTCCCCTTTGCACTTGGGACAGGCCAAGATCTCGAGAAGTTCTTGACTTATGGACATGGCGTTCTATCCTCCTCCTTAAATATAAAGTAATCCCTTCCCGGCAAAATGCCTCAGCCAGGACTTTGTGCCTGACGAGACATCACCAGGAAGAAGGGTGATGATTGAAGCTGTTTTTTCTATACTTCCCACTCTATCAAAATAGTCAAAGAAAAAATCCAACTCTTTTGCTTCTGGAGGTTTCTCACCACTTAGAGAATCCAGTAAGTTATGCCAGAAAGTAGGGGAAATTTCAAAAAAACCCCCTTCTCTCATGGCCGCTATCTTCTCAAATGGGAGCTTTGAGCAATCGGGCAACAGGATTTCCGCAGATCGAAGCGGCTCGGCTGAAATGATATCTCCAGATACTGACTCTTCAAACCGGTCCTTCACAAATTGGAATACCTCTTGTGAAAAGGTAACAACCAGGGAAAATTGTTTGAGACCCGTGCCGAAAAGCCGTACCCAGGCATCCACAATAAATTCCAGTTGTTCATGGCCCATTGGCGTGAGCCCGGAGGAAAGGGCTGCATCCAAAGCGGAAGGAGGTGTGCTAACAAGCTCATCCAGGGCACCCTCCAATGGAGAGGGAAGGCAGGCAATGCCCTGAAGGGCAACGTCAGCGGCTGTTTGATTTTTTTCAAACTCGAAGTAGAGATAAAGAGCCAGGTGCCAAAGGGCAGATGGTCGAATCCCTTCCTCCTTAGGAAGTGAGGCCTTGCCCCCTTTGATCAAGGATACGATCTCCCACATGGTGTCTTGGTCTTGATCCATCAAGGCAAAGGTTTTCAAAAAATCTCTAAAATTCAACTCCCCTCTTGTCTGGGCCCACATCCGGACTTCTGCCACAGTCTTTTTGAACTCAGCAGGGGGCTTGTATTCAGTTGGAGGATGTATCTTAGAGATAAACTCTTGTGCCTCTTTTATGACCTCTGCTTCCAAATACCACGGCTCTCCCACGAAGATGCGAGGAAAGAGCCCTGCAACCCTTTTTATGCGGGGTTCAGAAAGATACAGGTGAGGAAAAATGAGAACTCTTAAATCGCCAGTACCCTCGGCCATATCCCATCAGTCCTCTTGGAGTTCAGGGATATTGGCATAGAAATCAAGGGCCTCAGGGTTCCTGAGGGAATCCTTGTTCAAGACCGGCCTGTTGTGAATGACGTTTTTAACCGCCAGCTCTACCTTTTTCATATTAAGGGTATAAGGGATATCTGGCACTTCTATTATTTTTGCAGGCACATGCCTGGGAGACGCATTGGTGCGAATCACGTCACGGATCTTCTTTTTCAGCTCATCGGTGAGCTGATAGCCAGGCTTCATCTTGACAAACAATATGACCCTTACATCGTTTTTCCACTCTTGGCCCACCACGATGCTGTCTTCAATCTCCTCAAGCAATTCCACCTGCCTGTATATCTCGGCTGTGCCAATCCTCACTCCCCCTGGATTCAATGTGGCATCCGAGCGACCATAAATTATCACGCCTCCCCGGTCATTTATCAGGATATAGTCTCCATGACGCCACACTCCTGGATAGACATCAAAGTAAGCGGAATGATACTTTTTCCCATCAGGGTCATTCCAAAAGTATATGGGCATGGAAGGGAAGGGCGCGGTACATACCAGTTCTCCTTGTTTGTTTATTACAGGCCTTCCATTTTCATCCCAGGCCTCCACCTTCATGGCAAGTCCACGGCACTGAAGCTCTCCAGCATAAACCGGCTTCATGGGACATCCAAGGGCAAAACAGCCATTAAGATCAGTCCCCCCAGAGATGGATGAAAGTTGCACGTCGCTTTTCACTTCCTGGTAAATGTATTCGAAGCCTTCCTCGGATAAGGGTGATCCTGTGGAAAGGATTGTCTTAAGGGGGCTCAAATCATAGTCCTGACCTGGTTTAACCCCTTCATTCATCAAGGCGCTTATGTAGCCTGCGCTGGTACCAAAGATGGTAATTTTCTCATCCTGGGCCATTTTCCACAGGGCTCCAGGGTCTGGGTAAAATGGATTTCCATCAAAAAGGACAAGGGTTGCACCTAGGGAAAGTGAACTTGTCAACCAGTTCCACATCATCCAGCCACAGGTAGTAAAGTAAAAGATGGTGTCTTCTCTCTTCAGATCAGTATGAAGCATCAATTCCTTGATGTGGTGGACCAATATGCCGCCTGCACTCTGGACCATGCACTTGGGAAGGCCTGTGGTGCCTGAAGAATACATGATGTAAAGGGGATGCTCGAAAGGTAGCTGTTCAAATTCGACCTTAAGGCCTGTTTCAGAAGACTTGAAATCATTGTACATCACGGCATTGGGAATACCGGATATGTCAGGATTTTCATCGGTGTAAGGCACCACCACAACGCGCTCGGTGGTGGGTAGCTCCTTTAAGACCTCTCTTATCCGGGCGAGGGAGTCAAATTGTCTGCCCTTGAAGGAGTAACCGTTGGCAGTAAACAAGACCTTGGGTTGGATCTGGCCGAATCGGTCCAGCACACCCTTTATACCGAAATCAGGGGAGCAGGAAGACCATATGGCGCCAACGCTAGTGGCAGCCAGCATGGCTATAATGGTCTCCGGCATATTGGGCATAAAGCCAACCACCCGGTCTCCCTGGGTCACACCAATGTCCCTAAGAGATTTTGCAACCCGGGCTACTTCATCGTATAGTTCCTTATAAGTGAGCCTGCGGCTCTCCTCCATGGCCTCTCCCTTGAAAATCAGGGCCACGTGCTCGTCTCTGTAACGAAGCAGGTGTTGTGCAAAGTTGAGTTCAGAGCCTATGAACCACCTGGCCCCTGGCATCTTGGCCAGGTCGTCAACCACTGTGTCGTATGGCTTGGAGGCCTTTATCTCGGCAAAATCCCACATCTCGGCCCAGAACTGTGGGATATTTTCTATGGACCACTGATAAAGCTCTTCGTACTCGGTAAATTCATTTGAATACTTCTCATTAATAAGGGTCAAGAACTTGTACATATTGGAATTTTTGACCCTCTCTTCACTTGGCTCCCACAGTATCTTGGACATAGGCACCTCCTTAAAGTTGACTAAAATCAGGCATTTTTCCTATAGCATTGAGGCCTTTTTTTTTCAACTAAACCTTCCCCGGCTCCTACGGCTTTTCCATTGCCTTGGTCTTACCGGCTTTTGGACCGAATCCGACGGAATTCCCTCTTGCGACCGTTTTACCTTGACTCCCATCTGTATTTAGATTAGAAATTTTCGTTTAATTTGCTCAACTTAAAATTCTTGTCAACTATTTTATAATATTTGAACAATCAGGATCCGAATAGCCTGGAGCTCTAGCTAATAGAGGTGCGATGGAGAAGTTTTCAGATGGAGAAAAGATCTCATCTAGTTGAAGAGAGGCGTCAGAAGGCAGAAAAACTGCGTCAAAGGGGAATCAATACATATCCCACAGGCTTTCGACCCGATGTCTCCATCGGCGATGTGTTTAAAAGATACGGAGACCTAACTGGCGAGGAGTTGGAAGACCTAAATGCCGTCTGCACGGTAGCCGGGAGGATAATGGCCTGGAGAGATTTTGGCAAGGCCTGCTTCTTACACATAAAGGATGAGTGCGCCAAGATCCAGTTGTATGTGCGGAAGGACAAGCTGGGCGAAGAAAAGTTCAATAATTTTAAACTGATGGACCTGGGAGACATCATCGGAGTAAAGGGCCAGGTCTTTAGGACCAGGACAGGGGAGTTGACCATCTTGGTCCATGAGCTTCAGCTTCTGGCCAAATCCCTTCGTCCTTTGCCAGAGAAATGGCACGGCCTCACCGATGTGGAGACCCGTTATAGGCAGAGATATCTGGACCTCATAGTCAATGACCCTGTCCGGGAGGTGTTCAGGACCCGGAGCAAGATTGTACAGGAGGTCAGGAATTTCTTTATATCGCGGGGGTTTATGGAGGTAGAAACCCCCATGATGCAGCCCATCCCGGGAGGGGCCACGGCAAGGCCCTTCAAGACATACCATAACGCCCTTGGCATGGAGCTGTATCTGAGGGTGGCACCCGAACTTTACCTCAAGCGCCTGATCGTGGGGGGATTTGAAAAGGTCTTTGAGCTGAATCGCAATTTTCGGAACGAGGGTATTTCCATAAAACACAACCCCGAGTTCACCATGCTGGAGTTTTATGTGGCCTATGCCACCTACGAGGATCTCATGTCGCTCACTGAAGAACTCTTCCTGCACGTGGTACAAAGCGTTTTAGGAAAAACACAGATTGAATACCAGGGTAATATCATTGACTTCAAGGCCCCATGGCCCAGACTTTCTTTTTTTGGTGCCTTGACCGAGATGGCAGGAGTCAGCCAAGAAGTTCTAAAAGACCGAGCAGAGGCTGTCAGATTTGGAGAGTCGGTGGGTATAAAGGTAGATGCAAAAGACACTCACGGCAAGATCCTTACAAAGATATTTGATCATCTCGTGGAGCCCAAGCTGATTCAGCCCCACTTTATCGTAAATTATCCGATCGATGTCTCCCCGCTTTCCCGCAGGAGCGAAGAGGCCCCAGATATTGCTGAGCGCTTTGAGCTGTTCATCGGCGGAAAAGAGATCGCCAACGGCTTTAACGAGCTCAATGACCCGGATGACCAGAAAAGGCGCTTTGAACAACAGGTGGCCATGAGGGAGTCGGGCGACGAAGAGGCCCAGTTCATGGATGAGGACTACATCGTGGCCCTGGAGCACGGGATGCCTCCAACCGCTGGAGAAGGGATAGGGATTGACAGAGTGGTGATGTTATTGACCGACTCACCATCCATCAGGGACGTGATCCTATTTCCCCACATGAGACCTAGGCAGAACTGATGCCAGAGGAAGATCTTCACTCAAAATGTACTACGAAATATTTATAGGCCTGAGATACCTGAGGGCAAAGCGAAAGCAGGCCTTCATATCAGTAATAACCCTCATCTCGGTGCTGGGGGTGATGGTGGGGGTCATGTCTCTCATAGTGGTGCTCTCAGTGATGAACGGCTACAGGGCAGACCTCATGTCAAAGATCCTGGGCGTGAACGCCCACGTGCTAATCCTGAGCTATGGTGGCCCGTTCGACAATTACCGCCAGGTGGGCCACCAGGTGGAAAGGATGGAAGGGGTTGAAGCATCCTCTCCTTTCATCTATGCGCAGGTGATGTTGAATCATGCCGGCAATGTGTCAGGCGCCGTACTTAGGGGGGTTGACAGCTCTGATGAGGACCACTTGAGATACCTAGAGCCCATGATAAAGTCAGGCTCTATCACATCACTGACTGCCCGCTCTGACGGTTATCCCACCATTATAGTGGGTAAAGAGCTTGCCAGGCAGCTAGCGGTGCACCCGGGACTGACCTTGACCGTGGTGGCCCCGGAGGGAAAGGTGACGCCCCTGGGTAGGGCCCCCTATTCCAAGAAATACAAGGTCGTGGGCCTTTTTGATTCAGGCATGTATGAATACGATGCCTCCATGGTCTGGATGGACCTCAAGGAGGCCCAGGAGTTACTCGGGATGGGCGACCGGGTGACAGGTGTGGAAGTAAGGGTAAAAGACGTCTATAAGGCTGACAGGATAGCAGAAAACATCCAAAAGGCCCTTGGATACCCGTTCTGGACAAAGGACTGGATGATGATGAACCGCAACCTTTTTGCAGCCCTAAAACTTGAAAAGATCACCATGTTTGTGATCCTCACCATGATAGTGCTGGTGGGGGCCCTCAATATCATAAACACCCTGGTGATGCTTGTAATGGAGAAGAGAAAAGAGGTAGCCATCTTGAGGGCCATGGGCGCAAAGGCCAAAGGTGTAATGGCCATCTTCATGGTGCAAGGGGTAGTGGTGGGCATACTGGGCACAGTGGCAGGACTTATATCAGGTCTCACCCTCTGCTATCTCCTTGCCAAATACAAATTTATCAGCTTGCCTGCAGACGTCTATTACATCTCCACCCTCCCGGTCAAGGTCCAGTGGGTAGATGTGGTATTTGTGGCAGTGGCGGCTGTTGTTATCTCATTGCTTGCTACCATTTACCCATCCTACCGGGCGTCAAAGGTGAATCCTGTGGAGGCCCTGCGTTATGAATGATATCTCTCGGCCTCTGCTGCTCGCCCTCCGGGATGTCCACAAGTCTTATGAGCACGATGGCCAGACCATTGAGGTCCTAAAAGGGGTCAACCTGGAGGTTCGAAGCGGAGAAAGTATAGCCGTGATTGGGGCCTCCGGTGTGGGAAAGACCACACTCCTGAACATCATGGGGAGCCTTGATACCCCCACCCGAGGGAAAGTTGAATTCATGGCCCAGGACCTCTACAGCATGGACGAAGACTCAATCTGTAGATTCAGGAATCAAAATATCGGGTTTGTGTTTCAATTCCACCATCTGCTGCCTGAGCTTACAGCCCTTGAAAATGTTATGATGCCTGCCCTTATTCACAGGATTCCGAAATCACGGGCCGAAGGCATGGCCAGAAGTATCCTTGAAAGGGTTGCCATGGGCCACAGGCTGCAACACCGGCCAGGTGAACTCTCGGGAGGTGAGCAGCAGAGGGTGGCCATAGCCCGCGCCCTGGTGATGAGCCCCAAGCTACTGTTGGCAGATGAGCCCACAGGCAACCTGGACTGGGCAACGGGTGAAAGCGTTGCCCGCCTATTGGTGGAACTCAACAAAGAAGATGAAACAACCCTGGTGGTTGCAACCCACAACATGAAACTGGCCTCAATGATGTCAAGAGAGGTGGAGATCGTAGAAGGGAATGTTGTTTGACCGTATGCCGTTTTTCAAAGTAGCAACAAATGGTAGAATCGTTGTCTGGGGCCTGGCAGGGGCTCTGATATTGGTCTTGCTTCTCACTCCACTCAGGACTGTTGCCCAAAAAGGTGAAAACATCGCAGTCCTCCCCTTCAGGGTTCACACCCCCGCCCCGGCAAAGAAACTCCCCTTTGAAGCCCAGGCGATGCTCATGGAACTCCTTTCCAGGAAAGGGTATCTTCCCGTCCCCATGGAGATCCTGAACAAGCATCCAAAAGCCCTGCTCCCTGCCATTGATTCGAGTGGCATGGTCCGGATAGGCCAGGACCTGGGGGCCCGATGGATCGTAAAGGGGAGCCTCACCCAGATCGGGAGGAAGATAAGCCTGGACCTTGTACTGGTGGACAGGGATCAGAAAAGGCCTCCATATTTCGTGTACGTAACAGCAGACAGCATGGCTGAACTAGGCCAGGCCATGAAGCGGGTGGCATCCAGCATCCACGCCCATATTGCAGGCCTTATCCAAGTGGATATGATCAGGGTGGAAGGGAATCAGAGAATCGGAAAAGATGCCATCCTGGCCATGATAGAGACAAAGCCCGGCCAGCCCCTTGATTACGAGCTCCTGGACAAGGACTTGAGAAGAATCTACAAGATGGGTTATTTCAAGGATGTTCAAATAGAGACGCAAGACGGTCCCAAGGGCAAGGTGGTTGTTTTCAGGGTAAAGGAAAAGCCCTCCATCGGCAGGATCTCCTTTACAGGCAACGAAGAAGTAAAGGACGACGAACTCAGGAAAGAGGTGGGCATAAAGCTTTACTCTATCTTGAGCCCTAAAGAGATAAAGGAGAGCGTCAATCGACTCCGGGAATATTACAGGCAAAAGGGATACTATAACGTGGAAATTGATTACAGGCTCGATCCCTTGCCTCAAAACGAGGTGGGCTTGACATACCTTATTGAGGAGCACGAAAAGGTCCACATTGCCAAGATTGAGTTCCAAGGCAATGAGCACTTTGACGACGATGAATTGAAGGACCTGATGGAAACCAGTGAAAGAGGGGTCTTTTCCTGGATCACCGGCTCAGGATACCTGGACAAGAAGAAACTGGAATTTGACATTCAGAAGATCCAGGCCTTTTATCAAAACCATGGGTTTATCAGGGCCAAGGTTGGTGAGCCGGAGATAACCTACAAAGAGGACGAGGGTCTTCACATACTCATAGAGATCTCAGAGGGGGAGCGTTTCAGGTTCGGCGAGATAAGGATTTCCGGAGACCTGATAGATGAAGAAGAAAGACTCATTGAGGCCTTGAAGCTCAAGTCCGGCGATTACTTCAGCCGCGAGGAGGTGAGAAAGGGTATCCTTGCCCTCAGGGACCTTTATGCTGACCAGGGCTTTGCTTATGCAGAGGTAAAGACCCGAACACAGGAAGATGAAAAGGAAAGGCGGGTGGACATCACCTTGAATGTGTCGCGGGGCCCCAAGGTGGTATTTGAGAGGATAAATATCACAGGCAATACTGTAACAAGAGACAAGGTCATACGCAGGGCCCTGAAGGTGGCGGAAGGAGACTACTTCAGTGCAACCAAGTTGAGGAAAAGCACTGCCAATCTGTACAGGCTCGGGTATTTTGAAGACCTGGAGGTGAATACCAGAAAAGGAAGCCGAGAAGATACCATGGTCTTGGACATAGCCGTGAAAGAGCGCCCCACGGGCTCCTTCAGCCTGGGGGCCGGATACAGTTCCGTTGACAAGGCCATGGTGATGTTCAGGATATCGCAGAACAACTTCCTGGGTTATGGCCAGAGGCTCAGCGCCTCTGCCCAGTTGAGTGGAAAGAGCAGCGAGTTTGACATCCGCTTTGTGGAGCCCTGGCTTTTTGACAAACCCTTGTCCCTTTCCCTGGACATATACAAGTGGGAGAGGGAATACGATGAATACACCAAGGACAGCCTGGGCAGCTCTGTGGGTCTGGGATTCCCCTTGGGGCTGGACGAATATACTCGTGGCTCGGTGAGGTATGCCTTTGATAGGGCCCATGTGGACGACATAGCAGATACGGCCTCCTTGATCATAAAGGACATGGCAGGCCGCAATGTGACCAGCAGCATTACCCTTGGCATCAGGAGGGACAGCCGGGATAGGCCCTGGAACACCTCTCGAGGTTCTGTCAACTCCCTCTCCTTTGAATATGCAGGAGGATTCCTGGGAGGGGATGTTTATTTCAACAAGTACCTGGCAAGGAGCACCTGGTATTTCCCTGTGTGGGGGAAGAATGTGTTCGTGCTTCAGGGCAGATGGGGCTATATTTCACAAAGAAGCGGGGGAAAGCTCCCAGTCTACCAGAAATTCCGCCTGGGCGGCCTGAACACGGTTAGAGGGTTTGATTATGGGGATATTTCCCCCGTGGATCCTGCCACTGGCGACAGGATCGGTGGCGAAAAGATGATGGTTTATAATGTTGAATTTAGATTTCCGCTGTTGTATGAGGCAGGCCTGGTGGGCTTGGTGTTCTTTGATGCAGGAAATGTGTTTGAAAAGGACGAGAGTTACACCTTTAGCGGAATAAAGCGCTCTGTGGGTGTGGGGATAAGGTGGTATTCCCCACTTGGGCCCTTGCGCCTGGAATACGGCAAGGTGCTCAACCGGCAACCCGGAGAGCCCTCGGGCAACTGGGAGTTCTCCATTGGGGGGCTGTTCTGAGCCCATGGGACCGGAGTCTAGTGACCACGGAAATAATTCAGGGTACCATTTTTGCTCAGACAAGGAGGAGATAATAGATGAAGAAACTATTGGTCGTAATCACGGGATTAATGCTTGTGGGCCTGTTAGCTGCCCCTGCACAGTGCCAGCAGCCGTGTAAGATCGGGATTATTGACATGGAGGCATTTCAGGAGAAGTCGGTGGCCTTTCAAAAGATCAGGGACAAGCTGAGGGCCAAGTACCAGAGCCTCCAGCAAAAGCTTGACAAAGAAAAGGAAGAGCTTATGCGACTGGAGGAAGAGTTCAGGAAACAGAGCATGATGCTGAGCCTTGACGCCAAAGAGACCAAGAAGAAGGAACTGGAAAAGAAAAAGCGTTATTACAAATATTTGTACGAAGAATACAGCCATCAGATGAAAGATGCTGAACTAGAGGCAAGGCGAACCATAGGCAAAGAGATCGAAAAGATAGTGGAAGAAATAGGCAAGAAACAGGGCTTCACCATCATCCTGGAGAGGAAGACCATGGGGCTCGTCTATTACAGGGATGAAATAGACATCACAGACCAGGTGGTGAAGGCCTACGACAGGATGAAGAAGAAATAGGCTCAGCACTCGGGAGGATTTGAATTGGAGATAACCCTAGGGGAACTGGCAGGGCTTGTGGGTGGTCAGGTGCATGGTGATCCAAGGGTCAAGGTCCATGGAGTCAGCTCTCTCGAAGATGCTAAACCGGGACAGCTCTCCTTTTTCTTGGATCCACGCTACAAGTCAGCAGTTTCGACCACAAAGGCCTCCGCCCTTCTCACCCAAACCAAGATTCCAGAGTTTAGAGCCCCCCAGATCGTGGTTGAAGATGCCAGGGCGGCTTACTTACAAATCGTAAGACTATTCCAGCCTCCCATGGAACATTCCCCAGGGGTGAGCCCCATGGCATCTGTTCACAAGGATGCGGCCCTTGGGGAAGATGTCTCCATTTTCCCTTTCGTGTATGTTGGAAAAGGGGCCAGGATCGGTCGCAGGTGCACCCTGTTTCCAGGGGTCTATGTGGGAGAGGAGACCGAAATCGGAGAGGATTGTATCCTGTATCCAAATGTGACGGTGCTTGCCCGATGCAGGATCGGCAACAGGGTAATCATTCATGCAGGCACTGTGATTGGAGCCGATGGATTCGGCTACTTGAAAGACGGTTCTAAGGCTTTGAAAATCCCCCAGATTGGGACGGTCAGGATAGATGACGATGTGGAGGTGGGTGCAAACTGTTGCATAGACAGGGCAGCGCTTGGCACAACCTGGATAAAAGAAGGGGTCAAGGTAGATAACCTGGTCCAAATCGCCCATAATGTAGTCATTGGAGAGCACAGTTTGGTGGTGGCACAAGTGGGGATTTCAGGTAGCGTAAAGATTGGAAAAGAGGTGGTCCTTGCAGGACAGGTAGGGATAGCTGACCACTTGACAGTGGGTGATGGGGCCATGTTGGGCCCTCAGGCAGGTATTGCGCAGTCAGTGGGTCCGGGTGAGATGGTCTCAGGCACTCCTGCCATGCCCCACAGGCTGTGGCTTAAGTCCTCAAGGCTGTTGCAGCGGCTGCCTGATTGGAACAAAAAGCTTCGAGAGCTTGAGAAGCGGCTTCAAAAAATTGAAGAAAAACTTGAATGAAGGTAAATAACCCATGAAAATGCCAATTGAATATTCTGAAATCAAGAAGATTTTGCCCCACAGGTATCCCTTTCTCTTCGTTGACCGGGTGGTGGAGCTTGAAATGGGGAAAAGGGTTGTGGGCATAAAGAATGTCACGATAGACGAGCCTTTCTTCCAAGGGCACTTTCCAGGAAATCCTGTAATGCCAGGGGTCTTGATCGTAGAGGCCATGGCCCAGGTGGGCGGGGTGTTGGCAAGGCTTTCTGTGGCAGGAGATCTGGATAAAGTTGGAGAATGGCAGGGAACCATATATTTCATGGCCATAGACAAGGTCAAGTTCAGGCGTCCCGTGGTCCCTGGTGATCAGCTCCGTTTCGAGGTGGAGACCTTAAGGAGTGGATCCAGGGTCTGGAAGATGGCAGGAAAGGCATTTGTGGAGGGGGCCCTGGTGGCAGAGGCCGAATTTACCGCCACCATTGGGTAGTAACCTCTTGCTTGCAATACGCCATAGCTTGGCAACACAGAAAAAGACCTGAACATGCTCTGAGAGGTAAATATCAGATGGAGATACATCCCACAGCTGTTGTTAGTCCCAAGGCCGAATTGGCTGTAGGAGTTCGAGTGGGCCCTTACAGCATCATAGGGGAAAAGGTGCAGATCGGGGAGATGACCGAGATCGGCGCCCATGTGGTAATAGAAGGTCCTACAGTGATAGGTGCCAGAAACAAGATCTACCACTTCTCATCCATCGGCACGGCGCCGCAAGACATTGGATACAAGGGAGAGGACACCCGGCTCATAATAGGTGACGACAACATAATCAGGGAGTATGTCACCATAAACAGGGCCTCCACAAAAGAGGAATGGAAGACGGTCATAGGGAATCAGAATTACATAATGGCCTATGCGCACATCGCCCATGACTGTGTCCTGGGCGACCAGGTGATCATGGCCAATGTGGCCACCCTGGGAGGCCACATCACCATAGGTGACGGGGCGGTTGTGGGGGGGTTGGTGGCAGTGCACCAGTTTGTAAGGATTGGTGCCTACGCCTTTGTGGGCGGTAAGACCGCGTTGGACCGCGATGTCCCTCCTTTTATGATCACTGCCGGCCACAGGGCAAAGCTCTATGGAATAAACAGAAAGGGCCTCGTTAGGAGGGGTTTTCCCAAGGAAAAGATAGACGGCCTCAAGAAGGCCTATAGAATAATATGGAGGGAGAACCGGCGACTGGAGGAAGGGATAGAGCAGGTGAGGAGAGAAATCGAACCCTTTCCTGAGCTGGAAATACTCCTTGGGTTTCTTAACGGGACCAAGCGGGGGATATTGAGATGATAGAACCTCTGGGGGCCGGGGCTCAACAATGAAAGAAGCTGCTGGGTCAGGAAAAAGAGGTGAGGTGCCCGACTCCTTTGCACAAGGTGAGATGTTGGGGCTTGTTGCAGGTGGAGGGCAGTTCCCCTTACTGGTTGCCCAGGCCGCAAGGGCAAGGGGACTCAAGGTGGTCGCTGTTGCCCACGAGGGGGAAACCGATCCGACGCTTGCGGCCTCAGTGGATAGCATTTCCTGGATAAAGCTCGGCAAGTTGGGGAGGCTCATAAAGGTCCTCAAACAGAATGAGGTGAGACATGTTATATTTGCCGGGTCCATCACAAAAAGGAGGATGTTTGACGGTGTCCGCCCTGATCTGAGGGCCCTTTCTGTGATGACAAAACTGGCCATATTTCACGATGATGACATCTTGAGGGCTGTTGCCGATGAGCTTGAAAAGGAGGGAATCAGCGTAATTAGTTCTACCCGTTACCTCCCGGAGATAATGGCACCTAAAGGTTGTCTTACCAAGCGCAGACCCACCAAATCAGAGAAGGAGGACATTGAATTCGGCTGGAAGATCGCAAAGGAGCTGGGTCGCCTGGACATTGGGCAATGTGTGGTGGTGAGGAGAAAAACCGTTCTGGCCCTTGAGGCCATAGAAGGCACTGACGAGACCATCCTGAGGGGGGGGCGCCTTGCCAGGGAGAAGGCGGTGGTGGTCAAGGTGAGCAAGCCGAATCAGGACCTTAGATTTGATCTTCCCACAGTAGGGCTCAACACGGTGAAGACAATGGCAAGGGTGAAGGCCACTGTGCTGGCCGTTGAGGCAGGCAAGACCCTGATGCTGGACAGGGACAAAATGGTTGAATTCGCCCAGGACAACAACATCACCATTTATTGTAGGGCTTGAGGATGAAACCTTTGAGAGTGGCGGTAATTGGTGTGGGTCGCCTGGGTAGCTTTCACGCCCAGAAGTACTCTGCCCTGCCGGATGTGGAACTGGTGGGAGCGGTGGACATCAAGGAGGACCGGGCCCAAAAGGTGGCAAGGCAGTGCAACACAAGGGCGTTTACCGACTTTCGGGATGTCTTGGACATGGCCGATGCCGTGAGCGTGGCCGTGCCCACTGAGATTCATTACGAGGTGGGCAAAGAGGCGCTTTCGGCCGGTTGCCACTTGCTCATGGAAAAGCCCATTACCTATGACATAGCCCATGCTGACGAATTGATCCACATGGCATACCAGAAGGGGTTGGTCCTCCAGGTGGGGCACGTGGAGAGATTCAATCCTGCAGTCAAAAAGATGAAAACCCTTCTCAATGGACCCATCTTTGTGGAATCGCACCGCTTGAATCTCTTTACCACAAGGGGCACTGATGTTGATGTGGTCCTGGACCTCATGATCCACGACCTGGACATAATCAATCACATAGTCCCTTACCGAGTGAAAGAGCTCCATGCAGTGGGCATGACCGTAATAACCGGGAAGATAGATATCGCCAATGTTAGGATCATCTTCGAAAACGGCACTGTGGCAAATCTCACCGCAAGCAGGGTTTCCAACAAGAACCTTAGAAAGATCAGGATATTTCAACCTGACGCCTATATCTCAGTGGACTGTATGAACAGAAAGATCGGAGTGACCCGCCTGGAGGGGCCTCCAAGGGGTGAGGAAGAGATGCCCCAGATCAGCACCAGCAAGCTTGAATACCCGGGTAGTGATCCCCTGGCAGACCAGATCCGCTCTTTTGTAAGAACAGTAAAAAATGGTGGTCGACCTGAGGTAAGTGGTGAAGATGCCAGGGAGGCCCTACGGCTGGCTCAAAACATAACTGCCCAGATCGAGAGGGGGTGCAAGGATTTCCAAGCCATCTGTTGATCCGCCGCAAGGACCTCTGGTGGTCGTGGTGGCAGGAGAAGCCTCCGCTGACCTTCACGGCTCAAGATTAGTGAGGGCCATGAAAGGGCTTAAGGGTCATCTCAGGTTTGCCGGAATCGGGGGTCCCCTCATGGCAAGGGAAGGGGCGAGGTTGGTGGCGGATTGCAGGGATCTGGCAGTGGTGGGGCTCACCGAGGTGGCAGCCCGTCTTCCCCACATTTCCTTGGCCTATTTGAGGGTGAAGCGTCTGCTGAGGGAGCGCAAGCCGGCCCTATTTATTCCCATCGACTATCCAGGATTTAACATTCGTCTGTCAAAGGTGGCAAAGGATGCCGAGATCCCTGTGCTATACTATATCGCCCCCCAAGTTTGGGCCTGGCGACAGGGCAGGGCAAAGAAGATCAAAAAAAGGGTGGACCGTATGGCCGTGATACTGCCCTTTGAGGAGGCCTTTTACAGAAGACATGGGGTGAGGGCAGAATATGTGGGCCATCCCCTGTTGGACATGGCTAGGGACGAGGTTTACCCCGATAAAATAAGGGGAGAGGCAGGGCTTGATGAGGCCTCGCCCATCCTGGCCCTTATCCCGGGGAGCAGGGCCCAAGAGGTGGAAGCCATGTTGCCATCTATGCTGGAAACAGTAGAGGCCCTCCAAGAAAAATATCCCACTCTGGGATGCATCTTGCCCTTGGCCCCCAGCGTGGAGGAAAATAGAATCAAGAAATTTTTAGACCGTGCCATCGCCCCCCGTGTGGCCCTGTGGCGGGGGGGGATCCAGGGGGCCCTGGCCGTCTCTGATGCAGCCCTTGTAACCTCTGGCACAGCCACCCTGGAAACTGCCATCATGGGGGTGCCCATGGTGGTGCTCTACAAGGTCTCACCGCTTACCTTCTGGATGGGAAAGAAACTGGTGAGAGTAAGACACATTAGCCTTGTGAATCTGGTGGCAGGAAAAGGGATTGTGCCTGAGCTTATTCAAGAGGAAGTGAACCGGCAGAGGATCCTCGAAGAACTGCTGCCCCTGTTGGAGCCTGGACCCAGACGAGATGAGATGATCTCATCACTTGGCCTGATCAAGGAGAAGATGGGTGGAGCAGGGGCGTCCATGAGGGTGGCCAGAATGGCCGTTGAGATGTTGAATAGGGAGGTTTGAGGAACCATGGCCAGTACCATTCTGGTGGTGGACGACGAACAAAGCATCCTGGATTCCCTAGAAGGTATCCTGGGCGACGAGGGCTACGAGGTGGTGAAGGCCCTTAGCGGCCCTGAAGCCCTTGACAAGATAAAGGAAACAATTCCTGACCTGGTTCTGTTGGACATCTGGATGCCGGGGATGGACGGGATCGACACCCTGGTTAAGATAAAGGAAAAATATCCCGCCCTCCAGGTGGTTATGATGTCTGGCCACGGCACCATAGAGACTGCTGTAAAGGCCACCAAGCTGGGCGCCTATGACTTCATTGAAAAACCGCTCTCCCTTGAAAAACTTCTCCTCACCATCAACAATGCCCTCGATTATTACAGGCTGTCACAAGAGGTGAGCCTGTTAAAGGAGAAACAGAAAAAACAATATACCATTACCGGCAAAAGCCCTGTCATAGTGAGGCTCAAGGAACAGATAACAAAGGTGGCGCCCACAGATGCCTGGGTCCTCATCATGGGTGAAAACGGGACAGGGAAGGAACTCGTGGCCCATACCATACACCGGCTCAGCCCCAGGAATGCCAAGCCAATGGTTGAGGTCAATTGCGCGGCCATTCCAGAAGACCTGATTGAGAGCGAACTCTTCGGCCACGAAAAGGGCGCCTTTACCGGGGCCTCCACCATGCGGAAAGGCAAATTTGACCTTGCCCACAAGGGGACCATTTTCCTTGACGAAATAGGGGACATGAGCCTCAAGGCCCAATCCAAGGTCCTGAGGTTGCTCCAAGAGCAGAAGTTTGAAAGGGTGGGAGGCACCAAGACCATTGAGGTGGATGTGAGGGTGATCGCCGCCACCAACAAGGACCTGGAGGAGGAGATAAAAAAGGGAAATTTCAGGGAAGACCTCTATTATAGGGTGAACGTGATCCCGCTTAAGGTCCCCCCTCTGAGAGAGCGGGTGGAGGATATCCCTGAACTGGTCAATGTGTTTATCAAAGAGTTCTCGCTTCTCACCAATATTCAGCCAAAGAGATTTTCAGACGGAGCCCTTGAGCTACTGATGCAATATCATTGGCCGGGGAATGTCAGGGAATTGAAGAACCTAGTGGAGCGGATGATGATTCTGTCACCCTCTGAAGTGATTGAGGCCGACGATATACCTGCCCCCTTCAACCAGCACTCACCTAGAAAAGGGGAGTTTGACCCCACCTTGCTCGGCAACTCCCTGAAAGAGGCAAAAAAGGAGTTTGAAAAGGCCTTTCTGGAGCGCAAGTTGAAGCAATTCAACTGGAATATCTCCCAGACTGCAGAGGCCATAGGCATAGAGAGGAGCAACCTGCATAAGAAGATAAAGCTCTATGGACTGGACTCCGGGGGAGGGAGATGAGCGCCGAAGCAGATCTCTTCCAACTCCTGCCAAAGTTCCTCCCGCCCCTCTCTGGTCTTGGCCGAAAAGAGTAAGGGCTCCCCGGGGTAAACTTCCTTGATGGATGAGGATATGCCTTTGGCTGCCTCTCGGGCCCTCGAGCGTGAGACCTTGTCCACCTTTGTAACTACCACCAATGACCTGATGCCATGGTGGGCGAGCCAGTTGAGTAGATCCACATCGTCGGGGTCGGCCCCCCTGCGAACATCGAGTATTACCACCACTCCCTTCAGGTTTGATCGTGTCTTGAGGTAGGTCTCTACCATGTTGCGCCAGGATTTCTTGATCTTCACCGGCACCTTTGCAAATCCGTACCCAGGAAGGTCCACCAGGTACAATTTGCCATTTAAGAGAAAGAAGTTTATGGCCTGGGTCCTGCCAGGCCTCGAGCTGGTCTTGGCCAGGCCTCTGCGGTTGACCAGAGTATTTATTAGCGACGATTTGCCCACATTGGATCTCCCGGCAAAGGCCACTTCGGGGAGATCTGCTGGAGGGTAGTCTTTGGGAGTGCGGGCCGATACCAAGAATCTTGCATCCATCTACCGGACACCCAGGTATCTTTCAATTCTATCCAGTCCTTCCTTTATGTTTTCCAGGGAATTCGCATAAGAAAATCTCAGGTAACCTTCTGCATTGGCCCCAAAGTCTATGCCAGGGCTCACGCCTACATGGGCATTTTCAAGTATTTCAAAGGCCAGCTCATAGGAGTTTTCTGAAAGGTGTCTGGCATTGGCAAGGATATAAAACGCGCCCTTTGGCTCCACCTTTATGCCAAATCCCATGTCACGCAACCTGGCCAACATATATCTTCGCCGCTCATTATAAGTTTTTTTCATCCTTTCCACATCGGGCCCGGCCTCCTTGAGGGCAGCCAGCCCTGCCCACTGGGAGATGCTTCCGGCTGATATGAAAAAGTTTTGCTGGAGCTTTTGAAGCGGCCTCATAAATGGTCTTGGTGCAATAATATAACCAAGGCGCCATCCGGTCATGGCGTATAGCTTTGAGAATCCGTTAAGCACAAAGGCCTTGTCTGTGAATTCAAGGATACTGTGTTCCGTGGCTTCATAGACCAAGCCGTGATAAATTTCATCAGATATAATGTAAGGGCCGAGGCCTGCGATCTCCTCCATCCTTTCAGGTGAGAGGAGATTTCCAGTGGGATTGGATGGAGAATTTATGAGAATGGCCTTGGTCTTGGGTGTGATCTTCTCCCTTATCATCTCCGGCCTCAGTTGAAATCCGTCATCTTCAAAAACCTTGACGAATACCGGATTTGCCCCCAGAAATCTTGCAAAATTGGGGTAGCAGGGATAGTGGGGATCAGACATGATTATCTCTTCCCCAGGCTCCATCAGGGCTGAAAATATCAGGAAGAGGGCAGGGGAGGTGCCTGAGGTGACCATGATCTGATCAGGGGTTATATTGACCCGGTACTTCTCGTAATAGTGCTCACATATGGCCTCCCTGAGCTCCAGTATCCCCAGGCTATGGGTATAATGGGTCTCCCCCCGGTTCATGGCCCCCATGGCTGCGCGACACGCACACTCAGGCGTGGTAAAGTCGGGTTCTCCTATCTCCAGGTGAATGATATGGTGCCCTGACCTTTCAAGGGAGTGGGCCCTTTCCAGGACATCCATGACTATGAAAGGGGGGATCTCTACGGCCCTGTTTGACACATGGGATGAGAGAGCATTGGAACCATCACTCATTTTTCCAACTCCCCAGGCTTAATCTTTAATCCATCCAGGAGGTTTTTGGCCTCTCGACCATAAGGACCATCTTTGTCGAGCTCTATTACTTTCAAAAGTTCTCTTTCCGCCTCCCTTTCCAGGCCCATGGTGAGGTAGAGCCTGGCAAGATGGAGGCGTGGGGCAGGGGCATCAGGTGCATACTTTATGGCGTGTTTAAACGCCTCTTCGGCCTCGTCCCACCTCTTGAGGGCCTGATAGGCAAGCCCCAGGTTATCATATGCAGGGGCATAATCTCGGAGGTGTCTGAGGGCCTTACGGTAGTAAACTATGGCCTCTTCATATTCACCTTTCAGGTGGTATACCGTGCCCAGGTTTGTGTACGCGACGTAAGGGGTTGGATAATAGACGTTTTCGGCTGCCCGCCTGAAACACTCAATGGCCTTGTCCCATTCTTTGGTGAGGATGTACACAGTGCCCAGATTGTTTTCAGCTTCCGGATAGTTTGGTTTTAGTTCCAGGGCCTTTTTGAAGTGTCTGATTGCCTCCTGAGGCCTTCCCATATCCCGGTAGGCAAGGCCGATTGAATTTTGGATCCGGGCACTTGTGGGGTCCAGGGAGGCAGCCTCCAGCAATTCCTTGAGTCCAGCCTCCAGTCTTCCCTCCTGGATAAGGGCATTGCCCAGGGATTCTTTGGCACGGGCCTTCTTGAGCCTCACCCCTGCATCTTGCCCTGTTGTGGCACATGAACACAGGAATACCAGGCTGACCAGCAGGGACAATGTCATATGCCATCTTTTCATTCCATCCCCCTATATCACCTTGTTGAGCGGATATTCTATGATCCCCTGTGCCCCGGCCTGAATCAGCCTTGGGATCAATTCCCTTACAAAATCCTTTGCCACCACCACCTCCACCGAGACCCAGCTGGAATTGTGGAGCCCTGCGATGGTAGGGGCATTCAGGCTTGGGAGGAGCTCTATTACCCTGTCCACGTCCTTGAGCTGGACATTCATCTTGAGTCCCACCATTCCTTCGGCCCTGAGGGCCCCCTGGAGCAAGAGATAGATTTCTTCAATTTTCTGCTTTTTCCAGGGGTCCTTGTATGAATCCGGATTGGCGATGAACTGGGTGTTGGTCTGCATCAGCTCGTGTATGATCTTGAGGCCATGGGCCCTTATGGTGCTCCCGGTCTCAGTGACCTCCACAACCGCGTCGGCAAGTCCCGAGACCACCTTTGCCTCGGTGGCGCCCCAGGAGAATTCCACCTCCACATCAATATTTCGCTCGGCAAAATATCTCTTGGTGAAATTTACAAGCTCGGTGGCTATCTTCTTTCCCCTTAAATCCTCCAGGGTCTTTATGTCCGAGTCGGCCCTTACTGCCAGGACCCAGCGGGCAGGGTTTTGGCTCACCTTGGAATAAATGAGGTCACCGATTACCACCACCCGGGACTCGTTTTCTTCAATCCAGTCCCTCCCGGTAAGCCCTGCATCCAGGGTCCCGTTTTCCACGTATCTGGACATCTCTTGGGCGCGGCAGATGGAGCACTCGATGGTCTCGTCGTCAATGTCAGGGAAATAGCTCCTGGAATTTACCCTGATCTTCCAGCCTGATTTTTCAAAGAGATTAATAGTGGCGTTTTGAAGACTGCCTTTGGGGATACCGAGTTTGAGTTTCTTCATTTTCCATATACCTTCCGCGGATCAAATATTTTCTTTCCGAATGGGATTAACTTATCACCCTCCACCTTTCTGTAAAAACAGCTCCTGTAGCCAGTGTGACACGCAGCACCTCCCACTTGTTCCACCTTGAAGACCACTGTGTCGTTGTCACAATCAACCAAGATCTCCTTGATTTTTTGCACATGGCCCGAGCTGGCCCCCTTATGCCAGAGTTCATTGCGGGAGCGGCTCCAGTAGTGGGCCTCTCGCGTCTCAAGCGTCTTGGCCCATGCTTCCTGGTTGATGTAGGCCAGCATCAAGACCTCCAGCGATTCAGCGTCTTGAACGATTGCAGGCAATAGCCCCCCGCCCTTTTCAAAATCCAACTTTATTTCATCCATGTCCTTGAAACCTCGCTTGAATCCATCTGCACATTTGGCATGTTCAAAAATCCAGTGGAATTTAGCACTGTTTGGCAAGGGCAGCAACATAAAACAAGAAATTTCCTAGTTTCTCTTGCCGGCCAACTGTCCGCAGGCTGCCATGATGTCGGCACCCTTGCTCTTTCTCACAATGGCTGTTGTGTGCCTTGAGAGCAGTATCTCCTGGAACCGACTGATACTTTCACGGGAAGGTGGGGTGAGATCCAGTTCAGGATGAGGGTTTAGTGGGATCAGATTCACCTTTGCCCTTATCCCCTTGAGAAGTGTGACGAGTCTGTGGGCATCTTCAGGGCTGTCATTTACTCCATTTATGAGGACGTATTCAAAGGTGATCATCCTGCGGTTGGGCAAAGGGAATTCCCTGCAGGCCTTCATTAGCTCTTTGAGAGGAAACTTTCGGTTTACAGGCATCAAATGGTTTCGCACCTCATCAGTGGTAGCATTAAGTGATACTGCAAGATTAAGCGTTAACTCGTTGGAAAGTCGCCGTATTTTAGGGACGATGCCGCAGGTGGAAAGGGTGACTTTGCGGTGGGAAAAATTCATCCCATCATCTGCCAAGAGATTCTTTAAGGCCTTGACAACTGCCTGGTAATTGGCCAAGGGCTCTCCCATTCCCATGAAAACGATGTTGGTTAACCCTCTCTTTTCACCATGCTCAGAAGCGCTCTCCAGTTCTCTTTTTGCAAAGATCACCTGTTCGATGATCTCAGCCGGGGTGAGGTTTCTCTTGAATCCCGCACGGGCAGTAAGGCAGAACCTGCATCCCATGGCACAGCCCACCTGGGAAGAGATGCAAAGGGTGTAGTGGTCACGCTCGGGGATGAGCACTGATTCTATGAAGAACCCATCATCCAGTCGAAACAAGTACTTTCTGGTTCCATCGGAGGATTCCAGGGTCTCCACTGCCTCCAGGTGGTCTATGGTGGCTCGGGAGGCCAGCATTTCGCGGGCAGGCTTTGCAAGATCCGTCATCTCATCAAAGGATTGGGCGAGTCGTTTGAAGAGCCAGTTTCGGATTTGTCTTGCCCTGTAAGGCTCCAATCCCAGGCCTCTAACCCACTCAATGGTTTCGCTGAGATCAAGCCCTTTGGGTTGGATCTTCATTACTACAATTGCCCTTGGATAGGGCTGAAGGGTTTTCACACATGGTCCTAAGCTTGGCCAGCTCCCAGACATAGTCATAGAGGTGAAGCCCCTTGCTGGCGGCGATAATCTCGCCGTCATCCACCCCTATGCTGGATGCCATGTATTCCTTCAGGAGCTGGATGGCCCCCAGATTGGCAGGGAACCCGTTCCAGAGGTCCCATGAGCGGAAGTAGACGATGAAGTGGAGCTTTCCATCCTGGACCCTGGTATCAATACCTCTCAGACATGGCGGATCGGTGAGATAAATGGATTGAGGGTCTCCCACGGTCATATAGGCCTGATTGGTTGCATGGCCGTCCTCTTTGTACATGCGTATCACCTCTGCTATCTGATGCTCAAGGTATTGGCCGTATGTATAATCCTCGCCGGGCTGTTTTGCAGAGGTCATTAAGTATGGGAGGTATTCGTCCAGGTAGTCCTCAGGCACTGGATTGGGTATTCCCAGGGAAGGGGGGATATCTGGAAGTAGGGGACGGACTCCTGGATACTTTATGTGGATGGTTATGTAGTCAAACTCAAGGCGTTTCTGGCCCTGATAGCTTCCCCTTTCAATCACATATTCCCTGCCTGTCTCAAGCAGCCTGTAAACGCATTGAAACCAGGCATCAGGAAGGTCTCTTGCCTGGATAAACTCTAGCCGCATGGGTCAGCCCCCTTTTGTATCGAGTTTTGTTATTAGTGTTACCTTTGCACTGGGAATCGTCAAGGAGAAATTTTCTTTATTCGTTTCCACCAAGGGACTATATTCTGCCTCCCACTTGACCAGGAGGCAGAAACCGAGTAGATTTCCAGGCGCCAGATAAACTTGGAGGAAGGGAGGAAAGAGATGGAAATAAGGACCATAGGCGTTGTTGGGGCGGGACAGATGGGCTCCGGGATAGCACAGGTGGCAGCGGCTGCCGGTTTTTCCGTGATCATGAATGACATAAAAGATGAGTTTGTGGAAAAGGGGTTTTCGGCCATTGAAAAGAGCCTTGGAAGATTGGTCAAAAAGGAAAAGATCAGTGAAAAAGATAAGGAGGAGGTCCTATCCAGGATAGAGGGCTCGACATCGCTCGAAGACATGATAAGGGCTGACTTCGTGGTGGAAGCCATTGTAGAAGATGAATCAGTAAAGAAGGCGGTGTTCAAGGAATTGGACGCCTATTGCAAAGAGCATGTGATCCTCAGCACCAATACCTCATCCATCTCCATCACAAAGATAGCCGCTGCCACCAAAAGGCCGCAAAAGGTCATAGGAATGCACTTCATGAACCCAGTTCCTTTGATGAAACTGGTGGAAATAATCAGGGGGCTTGCCACAGATGATGAGACCTTTGAGGTGACCAAGGCCCTTTCAGAGAAAATGGGGAAGGTGCCGGTGCCTGCAAACGATTTTCCAGGATTTATCAGTAATCGCATCCTCATGCCCATGATCAACGAGGCCATTTATGCCTTGTTTGAGGGGGTTGGCACGGCTCAAGATATAGACCAGGTCATGAAACTGGGCATGAATCATCCCATGGGACCCCTGGCCTTGGCAGATTTGATAGGCCTTGATACCTGCCTTGCAATAATGGAGGTGCTTCAAAAGGGGTTGGGCGATGATAAATACCGCCCTTGTCCATTGCTGAGAAAATATGTGGATGCAGGCTGGTTGGGAAGAAAGAGCGGCAGGGGCTTTTATAATTACACGTAGTCTCTCGATTGGAGAGCACAGCTTGTCCTTGCAAAAGGCGACGGCCTTTAGTATTGTAAATGATTAAATTGCATTCGGGATCTGTGAGTGGAACGGACAATGGTTGTGGGGCCTTAACCCAAGACCAGGAGAAGATATCATGGCAAAGATCCTTATCGTGGATGACGAGGAGCACATCAGGTTCCTTTATTCCGAGGAGTTGACCGAGGCAGGCTACGAGGTGATAACCGCTGACAGTGGTTACAAGCTGCTGGAGCGGATAGAGGAAGAAAAGCCAGACCTTGTGGTGCTTGATATCAAGATGGTGGATTACAATGGGTTGGATCTGCTCCAGGACATCAGAAACAAGTTCTACAATCTGCCTGTGGTCCTTTGCACTGCCTATGACACCTTTAAGGAGGACATGAAGTCCATTGCCGCTGATTTCTATGTTATCAAGTCCTTTGACCTCACCGAACTGAAAAACAAGATTGCCATGGCACTAGAGGCCAGCTCGGGCATGGAGGAAGAGGAGTCATCAGAAGAGGCCCAGGAATAGGGTTTAGGACTACTTGTGGTATTTTTCGCCCTTCATTATGGTAAAGGCCCTGTAGATCTGCTCCAGAAGAACCAGTCTCGCCATTTCATGGGTCAAGGTCATGGGGCTGAGTGCCAATTTTTCGTCTGCTTGGTCGAGTAATGATTGATGTAACCCCAGAGGCCCTCCCATAACAAAGCTCAAGGGTTTGCCGCTCATTGTCCATCGCTCCAGTTGCCTGGAAAATCCCATAGAATCCAGGAACCTACCCCGGGCATCCAGAACTATGACAAGATCGTTTTCCCTTACCTGCCTTTTTATCTGCTCTGCCTCCTTTTTGAGGATTTCCTCTTCAGCCCTTCCCCGGGTAATTGGAATGGGTTTGAGTTGGATCCATTCGGTTCCGATGTAGTGCCTGATCCTTTCAAGGTAAAATCGCTCCCCCTCCCTGATAAAGGGGGCCTTTGTGCGACCCACCACTATGAACTTGAGTTTTGCCATTTTGTTTCAAGTGCCTCTGGAGCAGGGGGCGGTTTAGGCCTTGGGACTTAGTTGAAGGATCTTGGCTATTTCATTTGCCATTTCCTTTACAAAAAGGGTGAGTTCTTCGCGATCCAACGGGCTGTCCGGCTTTGGGAACTTTGAAATTCCAGGGGGTAAGACCGATATGGGGGCATTTTTCAATTCCTCTTTCGGTTTGACCTTGAACTCAGGGCCGAATCTATCCTCAAAATACATTTGCTGAAAATTGGCAAACTTGATGGCATGGGCAGTGGAGTCCAGCACCCCTATCTCGCCATCAGCCACCAGCCCCATCTCCACTGCATGTTTGAATCCTGCCAGGGACTCACCTCCCTGGGTGCATGCTATGTGGCCGTGGCGATTCGCAATCAGCATGCAGTCCATTATCTCTTGTTCAGTGACCTGGACCACATATATCCTCTCCTTGCCGGCAGCTTTTTCATAGTCTTCCACCAGCTTGATCACCCGGGGCATGGAAACGGGATTCCCTATCATGGCTGCCTGGGCAACGCTGGGCTTTACTGCAACCGGCACGAACTTTCGCTTGTCAGGAGATTTTTCGGTGTAATAACGATAGACCGGGTCTGCGTGGACAGACTGGACCCCTATTATCTTGGGTAACTCTTGGATTACGCCGGCGTCAAAAAACTTAAGGAATCCGCTCATCACTGCCGTGATGTTTCCTGCATTTCCTATGGGCACCACCACCACCTTGTCTCCCACCTGGTAGTCAAAATCTTGGGCGATTTCATAGGAAAAGGACTCCTGCCCAAGGATCCGCCAGCTGTTCTTGGAATTGAGGAGCACCACATTGTAGTTCTCTGCCAGTTCTTCCACGATCTTCATGCAATCGTCAAATACCCCTGGTATCTCCAGTACCTTTGCCCCGCTGCCAAGTGGTTGGGAAAGCTGCTGGGGCGTGACCTTGCCTTTTGGCAACAGGACTGCACACTTCAGAAAGTCGCTGAGATATGAGGCATAAAGGGCAGCCGATGCAGAGGTGTCGCCAGTGGAGGCGCAGATGGCCAGCATCTCCCCCAAGTCCCTTTCCTTTGCCACATGGTTTACATAGCTCAGGGCACATGCCATCCCACGATCCTTGAAAGAGGCGCTGGGATTCAGGCCATCATTCTTGAAATAAAAAGGGGCGCCAGCAAATCTAGTCATAGTGGAATTGGCCTTCACAAGGGGGGTGTGGCCTTCGCCCAAATAGACAACCAGATCAAGGGGTATCACAGGAGCAATGAATTCGTAGTAGAGAAAGATGCCCTTGAGAGAAGGGTCGTTGAGCATCCTCCGATGGTCAAATATCCTTCTCCATTTTTCCCCGCCCAGCTCTTTTATCTCGGTGAAATTTCTGTCTTCCAGCATAAGGAGTCCCCTGCACTCAGGACAGGTGTAAAGGAGTTCGGTTATGGGGAATTCCTGATTGCAAGATAGGCAGTGGTAAGACATGTCACCCGATGGTTCGGGCCGTATGTATCGCTGTAACTCAGGGGTTATGTCTGCTATTTTCATGTCTGCTCCTCATTTTCAATTTGCAACCACTTTGGCAAGGAAACCGATTATTTCATCCCTCCCTGACGCCAGGGAAGCGATACCCCGTGTCCTGCCGAAAGCGGGTGGTGGATAGATATAATTGGACATTCATAATCTATTACTTTAAATAAAATAAGATATCAACAAACCTCATGGAAAGTCCTTTAAATTCCGAATATATTGCGTGATAAGAGCTTAGGTCAGGACGGGAAACAGATGGGTGATTTACTGGAATCAGGAAGAGGACCATATGGAGGCCGGCTGGTAGATCTCTTGGTGAGCCCTGAGCGAGCCCAGGTCTTGAAGGAGGTGGCCCTGAGTTTGCCTGACATTATCCTCAACGAGCGTGGCCTCTGTGACCTGGAACTCCTGGCTACAGGTGCCTTTTCTCCCCTTAAAGGCTTCATGAATAGGCTTGATTATGAGGCGGTGCTTGACCGGATGCGTTTAGAAAATGGGTTACTGTGGCCGTTACCCATATGCCTTGATGTACATGAAACTCAGGCCCTTAATCTGGAGGTGGGCCAATCTGTGGCCCTGAGGGACCCTGAAGGTTACCTGCTGGCCATAATGCATGTGGAAGATATCTGGCCGGTGGAGCCCATAAGGGAGGCCGAGGCTATTTATAACAGCACTGATACTGCCCACCCTGGCGTCAATTACCTCATGAATGGAGGCAACAGATTTTATCTAGGGGGCAGACTGGAGGTCTTGAGCCTCCCGCTTCATTTTGATTTCAAACAGCTTAGGCTCACGCCAAGAGAGGTCAGGGCCACCTTCCATAAATTGGGTTGGCAGAGGGTCCTAGGATTCCAGACCCGAAATCCCATCCACAGGCCTCAGTTTGAGATGACCACCAGGGCCATGAGGGATGTAAAGGCCAATCTACTCCTGCTTCCCATTGTAGGGATGACCAAGCCCGGGGACTTTGACCACTATACAAGGGTCAGGTGTTACAAGAGCGTCTTGAAGCACTACCCGCCTGACTCCCTGGTGCTCAGCCTGCTCCCCCTTGCGAAACGTATGGCAGGCCCCCGCGAGGCGTTACTCCACATGATCATTGCAAGGAATTACGGCTGCACCCATTTCATAGTTGGACGAGATCACGCAAGCCCTGGACAAGACAGCTCTGGAAAGCCCTTTTACGGAAAGGATGAGGCCCAGGAACTCTCCGTAAAATTTGCCGGTGAGATTGGTATGGATGTGCTCCCATTTCAGGAAATGGTCTACCTACCCTTTGAAGATGAATTCAAGACCCTGGTTGAAATCCGGCCAGAGACCAAATACATAGCCATGACTGGCTCTGAGATAAGGGAGAGGATCAAGGCGGGCAAAAAGATACCGGATTGGGCCACATTCCCTGAAGTGATCGAGGAATTGCAACGCACATACCCGCCACCCCGAAAGCAGGGGTTTACAGTGTTTCTGACAGGCCTTTCCGGAGCGGGGAAGTCAACCATTGCCAAGGTCCTTTATTCTAGATTCCTGGAGATTGGGGACAGACCAGTGACACTCCTTGACGGCGATATAGTGAGGCGGAACCTTTCAAGTGAACTAGGTTTCTCCAAGGAGCACAGGGACATAAACGTACGCCGCATCGGCTTTGTGGCAAGTGAGATCACCAAGAATCGCGGGATCGCCATATGTGCCCCCATAGCCCCCTATGCCAACACCAGGGCCGAGGTAAGGGCGGCAATTGAGGCCTACGGCGGATTTGTGGAGGTGCATGTTGCAACCCCCATCGAAGTATGTGAGAAAAGGGACCGGAAAGGGATGTACGCGAAGGCAAGGGCAGGGCTCATAAAGGGCTTTACAGGTGTTGACGACCCTTACGAGGAGCCCAAGAATCCCGAGGTGCGAATCGATACCACAGAGCTCACACCAGAGGAGGCTGCCCAAGAAATCCTTCTCTTTCTTGCTCAAAGGGGCTATATCTGACCCCTTGCTCATCTACTCTATAGACATGCCATAACTCCATACTTCCCTGACCAAGATATGGGTTCAGGCATTTTTCGAATCATCCCCAGCCCTTGACAAGTCTCAATCCTGCATTATCTATAGGGCAAAACCGAGAAAAGCCGACAAACCCGCTGAGGACGGGCCAATAGGCGATTAACAGAGGAGGTGATATTTATGGTGCTGTTAAGGTGGAGAGATCCTTTTGAGAGGACAGCCCTTAGCGAACTCAACAAATTGCAGGAAGAGATGAACATGCTTTTTGAGAGGTTCTTCGGGAGAAGACCCCTTACTCCTGCAACAGGGGTATTTCCACCCATAAACGTAACCGAGGACGACGACAACCTTTATTTGACTGCAGAACTCCCCGGCATCCCGGCAGACAAGATAGACATTACAGTGGAAGAGGAAAGTGTCACCATCAAGGGAGAGCGAAAGGCAGAGCCTGAAGGGGAAGAGGTAAGTTATCACCGCAAGGAGAGAGAAGAGGGCGAGTTCAGCAGGACCATCACCCTACCCACCAGGATCGTTGCTGACAAGGTGACGGCCGAGGCAAAAGATGGTGTGCTTTCTCTGGTGCTCCCCAAGGCTGAAGAGGTCAAACCCAAGAAAATAGAGATCAAAGTAGGTTGATAAAGGAGGTGATCAGGGATGAGTGAAAGCAAACAGCTTCAGCCTCATGAGAAAAAAGAATTGGAATCCAAATCCGAGCTGACCCAAACGCGTCCGGTGTTTGTCCCGGCAGTGGATATATATGAAACAAAGGATGCCCTTGTGCTGTTGGCAGATATGCCGGGTGTGAGCAATGATGGAGTTGAGATACATCTTGAAGACAATGAGCTCACCATCCGGGGAAAGGCCAAGGAGGAGAAAAAAGGGGTTACTCCTCTCTATACAGAATACCGGAGTGGAGACTACTATCGGAAGTTTACTTTATCCAACATAATTGACCAGGACAAGATCGAAGCCATCATGAAGGATGGCGTGTTAAAGGTGGTGTTGCCAAAGGCAGAGGCTGCAAAGCCTCGTCAAATTCAAGTAAAGGCGGGCTGATGCGCCCCTAAAGGCCTGGCCAGGACAGTAAAGGCCAGGCCTTGTTTTTGCCTCCCAAAAGCTCTCTCGGGCTAACTACTTCTCTTGGCTTGCTCTTTGGTAGTCACGCGGATGATTAGAAATATGGTGAGGACCAGGGCCACTGAGACCAGGCCGAGCGCCGGGAAAGAGCTCTCAATCCCCCATCTGGCCTCTATTTTTTCCAGCATCTTAACGGCCATTGCACCTACCCCGAATGTGAGCACAAACTTTGCCCCAAAGGCTGAGTGGTGAAATTTCTTGGGGGTAAAGCGTGACACCAGGGTATTTTCTATTGGCTGCATTCCCAATAAAAAGAAAAAATATATCAAAACCAGTCCGACCAGACCGAGGTCAGATGTAAAAGGGATGAGAAATGCTGGTGGTATTACCATAAGGTGAAACAAGAGATATGAGTGGCGCGGATCAAACCTCTCTGCCACCCTACCACCTGAAAACTGCCCCAACATTCCCACCACATAGATAAGGGAGGTGGTGGCAGTGGCCACCAGGTTTGGAGATAGTTCCATGGCAAGAAATCCAGAAAGCCATTGGAAAAGGGCTTGATTCTTGAGTTCAAAATAAGAAGGAGAAATAACCGTGGCCCCCCTGTAAGCAATTCCTCCCAACATCATGGCCACCAGAAGGATGCCAAAGGCCAGGGCAAGGCCGTCCTTTTCCTTGCTCTCCTGGGCCGTGGGCCTGGATTTCTTGATCTCATAGGTTTTGATGGTGAGCAAGAAGCCCGTGATATTAAGAAGTCCAAGGGCCAGGTAAGCAGTCCTCACCCCCCAAAGCCAGTTGAGTAATCCGGCCAAAAGCGGGGCCAGGGCCAGCCCTAGGTTGCCAAACATGCCATTATAACCCATGGCCCGGCTGACATTCCTGATCTCCTTGGAAATAAGTCCAAGCCCTATGGGATGGTAGATACCTGAAAAAAGCCCAAGACAGGCTAGAGCGGTGCTAAAGGCAATGGGCAAGTCCACAAACCAGGCTGCGGCGAGCCCGCTCAATCCTGCACCTCCATAAAATAGGAGCATCAAAGGCCTGGCCCCCACACGATCACCCACAAAGCCCCATGGAAGGGCGGTCAGGCCAAAGAGAAGGTACATCCAAAAGGATAGGGCAAGGGTTGGCCCAAGCTCGAGCCCAAGCCTAGAGGAGAGAGGAAGCACCAGGGCAGGGAAGACCAGCATGTTGAAGTGGCTCAAAAAATGCCCCAAACATGTGACGGCTAGAAGACGCCTCTCTCTTGAATCCAATCTGATGGATGGCAGTTTGGCCATATGAGGATACTCCTGGGGGCTCGCAAGGATCAGTATCGACTTACACCTAGAAATTCGGCCCTATGACATCAATAGGTTACTGTACTAGCAAAATAACTTGAAAAATCAGCCTCTCAAATCAATAGGCCCAGATGGTAATGGGAAGAAACGCCAAAAATCAAGGACAAAGGAGAAAATGTATTGTTAATAGAGTGAAATTTCTATTGCATCTCCAAAGCTGATGATTTATATTTCCAAGGCTTTTTTGTCCCGAAGTCGAGGCACCCTTAAAACAAATCGTAGCTGTGAATAAGTTAATAAAACTGATGTAGGGTTGAACAGAAATGGAATTTTTGAGGAAAATTTGTAATGCCATTGATTCCTTTAATGGATGGATCGGCAACCTCGTGGCCTGGGTTACGGGTCTACTTGTGGCAGTGGTGTTTGTGGATGTGGTCATGCGTTATGCATTCAATACCAGCTTTGTATTCACCCAAGAGCTCGAATGGCACCTGTTTGGTTTCATATTTCTCATCGGGGCGGGATACACCTTGTCCAAGGACGGCCATGTGCGTGTTGACATAATATATCAGCGCCTCAGTTCCAAGGCCAAGGCATGGGTGAATTTGATAGGCGGATTTCTATTCCTTTTTCCCGGTTGCCTGATGGTGGTGATCACTGGCTGGAAATTCACCTATAACGCCTGGACCATACTGGAGGGCTCGCCAGATCCTGGGGGCATACCTTACCGTTTTCTCATAAAAGGAACCATACCGGTGGGATTTGCCCTTATCACCCTCCAGGGTATTTCAATGGTTCTTCATAGCATTTTCCAGATCCGCGGATTGGAAAACAAGGAGGAACACCAAGTCTGATGGAACTCTTGCCTGCGTGGATGTTCTTGGCCCTTACCATCCTACTGATGGCCGGATTTCCAGTGGCCTTCACCTTGCTTGGGACTGCCCTTGTCTTTGGTTTGATTGGGTTTGGCTGGTCGTTTTTTAACCTCCTTCCTCTAAGGATATGGGGGCGCATGACCAATGTTACCCTCATAGCAGTGCCGCTTTTCGTGTTCATGGGGGTGATGCTCGAGAGATCAGGGCTTGCAGAAGAGCTGATAGACACCATGGGGCTCCTTTTCGGGAAACTAAAGGGTGGGCTGGCAGTCTCTGTGGTGGTGGTTGGGGCCTTGCTCGGGGCCTCTACCGGTATCGTGGGTGCCACGGTGGTAACCATGGGGCTTTTGGCACTTCCCACCATGTTGAGGAGGGGTTACCAGAAAGAGATTGCCACGGGCACCGTATCCGCCTCAGGCACCCTGGGCCAGATCATCCCTCCCAGTATTGTACTGGTTCTCATAGGAGACATTGTTGGGGTTTCTGTGGGAGACTTATTTATCGGGGCCGTGCTTCCCGGATTGTTGCTGGTGGTGCTTTACATCCTTTATATCCTGGTGGCTGCGCACCTGAGGCCGCACATCGCTCCTGCCATCCCGAGGGAAGAGCTTGCAGCACTGGGCCCAGGCGAGTTGTGGAGGAGGGTTGCCAGAGCTCTCATCCCACCTTTGTTCTTGATGATCGCAGTGCTTGGCTCAATTTTTGCCGGGATTGCTTCACCCACAGAGGCCGCTGCTGTGGGAGCGGTGGGGGCCACTTTTCTTACAATAGTGAATGGCAAGTTCAGTCTCAATGTGTTACGGCAGGTCATGCACACCACAGTACACCTTACATGCATGGTCTTCATTATCCTGTGTGGTGCTGCTGCATTTGGTCTGGTCTTCAGGGGGTTGGGAGGCGACCATCTTGTGAGAGGATTCCTGGGGGGACTAGCACACCAATACAGCCATGGCATGGTGCTGGCCATTGTTATGGGTGTTATTTTCATCATTGGGTTCTTCCTGGATTTCATCGAGATCACCTTTATCCATGTGCCTGTTTTGGCCCCCATCATGCTGGAATTTGGCTATAATCCCATCTGGTTTTGCATCCTCTTGGCCGTCAACCTCCAGACTTCGTTCATGACACCCCCATTCGGATTTTCCCTGTTTTATCTCAAGGGAGTAACCCCGCCCGAGGTGACTACAGGCGATATTTACAGGGGGATTATTCCCTTCGTGGCATTTCAGCTACTGGGATTACTGATTGTGGCATTCTTTCCTCAACTGGCCACGTGGTTGCCCCATGTGGTCTTTGGCGATTGAGGCAAAGTGGGTCTGCTAGGCATTTTAAGGGGCCGAAGTGATAACTTAAGCAAGAAAGGAGGTAGGAGATGAAGAGACGTGAATTCTTGAAGAAGGCTGGGGCAGGGGCTGCTGCCGCTGCTGCAATCACAACCATTGGTGCGCCGGCGGTAATCGCCAAGAAGCACTATAGGTGGAAGATGGTGACCACCTGGCCACCCAAGCTGCCTGTTCTCCAAGACGGCGCCGAGAGACTGGCCAAGAGAATTGAGGAGCTTTCCGATGGAAGGCTCAAAATTGAGGTCTTTGCAGGCGGCGAGTTGGTCCCTCCATTTGGGACCTTTGATGCGGTCTCTGCCGGAACCGTGGAAGCAGGGTGTGCAGCGGCCTATTACTGGGCCGGAAAGATGCCTGCCTCGCAGTGGTTTGCAGCGGTTCCATTTGGCCTCAATGCACAGGGAATGTGTGCTTGGTTCCACGGGGGCAATGCACAGAAGCTTTGGGAAGAGACCTATGCCCCTTTCAACGTAATTCCACGCCCTGGCGGCTCTACGGGGGTTCAGATGGGAGGTTGGTTCAACAAGAAGATCAACACTCTTGATGACTACAAGGGCCTCAAGATGCGCATCCCGGGCCTGGGGGGCAAGGTGGTTGCAAGGGCAGGTGGGACTGTGGTCCTTGCCCCTGGCGGCGAGATTTTCACCAATCTGGAGCGTGGAGTGATAGATGCCACAGAATGGGTGGGCCCACTCCATGACTTGAGGATGGGATTTTACCAGGCTGCCAAGTACTATTACTACCCAGGGTGGCATGAGCCGGGCACCTATCTCGAATATCTCTTTAACAAGAAAGCATATGAATCTCTGCCCAAGGATCTGCAACACATCATTGATGCTGCATGCATGGAGATAGAGAATTGGACCCTGGCCCAGTTTGATGCCAGGAACGGAGCAGCGCTTCAAACCCTTATCACCAAGCACAAGGTAAAGCTGATCAAGTTCCCTGATCAGGTCCTGGAGGGCCTTCGCAAGCTGGCCGAGGAAGTGGTTGAAGAGGAGGCCAACAAGGATCCCCAAGCCAGAAAGGTCCACGAAGACTTCAAGAAATTCCAAAAGATTGTAGGAACCTGGGGTACTATTTCCGAAAGGGCCTATTATGACATCATCCAGAAGGAATACCCCTTGAAGGCCTAAATTGGTGGATCTCGCCCCAGTGGCGGGTGTTTATACAAGTCTTGGTGAGGGACAGGTTCAAGAACCTGTCCCTTTTTGTTTGAAACTAAATACCTTTTGTTTTCGCCACATTATCCTTGACCAAAGCCATTAGTGCGGGTAGGTATAGGACCAATTGTCTTCACGCCTTTAAAGTTAACAATGGGACCAAGAAGATTAAAGAGATTCGTGCTCTCAGAGATATGGAGCATTGAGGAAGAGGGCTTGCCGCGACTCAAGGCCTTTGCCCTTAGAATTGGCAGGGTCCTGGTTTTATCGGTGAGAGGTGTTTTTGAGGACAAGTGCCAATTGAGGGCCTCAGCTCTCACATTTTACTCGGTCCTTTCCCTGGTCCCTGTTCTTGCCATGGTCTTTGGAATATCTAAGGGCTTTGGTCTTGAGAGACTGATAGAAAGGGAACTCCTGGAGACCATGGGCTCACAGAGCGAGGTTGTAACCAAGATCATTGCATTTGCCAACTCGCTGCTGGAAGGCACCAGAGGTGGTCTCATGGTGGGGGCAGGGGTCCTGTTCCTGGTCTGGACCATCCTGAATCTCCTTTCGAACATAGAGGACGCGTTCAACGATATCTGGGGAATAAAGGGAGCAAGGAGCATCGGAAAAAAGGTGGTTGACTATCTTGCTCTCACCCTCATCGGGCCCTTCCTGGTTATTGTGTCGGGGACCTTGCGAGTGGTAATCGAGGGCCATGCAAAGCTTTTCATGAATAAAATGCCCTTTCTGGACGTCTTGAGCCCTGCCGTCATCTTGCCTCTGAAGCTCCTTCCCTTTATTGTCATGTGGGTACTCTTTACCTTTATGTACAGATTCATGCCCAATACAGATGTGAATTTCAGGTCAGCTTTGGTAGGCGGGATAGTGGCCGGCACCCTCTATCACCTGTTTCAATGGGCTTACATTTACTTCCAGATAGGGGTCGCAAAGTACAATGCCATCTATGGAAGCTTTGCAGCCCTTCCATTGTTTTTGATATGGCTGAACTGGAGCTGGCTGATCGTGCTATATGGGGCAGAAATATCCTTTTCCCATCAAAATGTTCGGGTCTTTGAATTTGAAAAAGACTGGTCAGATATTCCTTTTTCCACAAAGAGAGCGCTGGCACTTTATCTGGTCCACCACATCGTCAAGAACTTCATTGAGGGACGCCCTCCCCAAGACAGTAATGAAATTGCAAGGGCCTTAAGACTCCCTCTTCGGCCTGTTGAGGAACTGTTGGGGGAGTTGGTGAGATCAGGGGTGGTGTCTGAGGTAAGGCGGGTGGAAGACAACGGATATGGATATCAGCCTGGAAAAAGTCCTGATGATATGACCCTGCTTCATGTCATAGAGGCAATGGAAGACCACGGAACCGGGGCCATCCCGCTGGGTGATTCGAAAGAGCTGAAAAAAATCTCCCAGGCACTTGAGGGGTTCAGAGAGGTGGTAAGGACTTCACCTCATAACCTGAAGATAAAAGATATTTGAAAGCTATAAGCCATTGAAAGGGAAAACCAGTCTAAGCAAATGAGGAACAGACATTGAACAAGGGTGTCACAGGGTGGATTGAAGGCCTGGGGGCAAGGGCATTGGAGTCTGTCTATAAGATGGGTGTCATGGGCCTGTTTCTGGCCAAGGCTTTTCTCTTTGGTTTAATTCCCCCAATTAAGGTCAAAAGAGTATTGAAACAGATTCACTTTACGGGGCTCCAGTCACTGCTGGTAATAGTGCTGACAGGTGGGTTCACCGGAATGGTGCTGGGATTCCAGGGCTATTATAGCCTCAGCAGGTTCGGGTCAGACGCCTTTCTCGGGCCCATGGTGGGCCTTGCCCTGATAAAGGAATTGGGGCCTGTCATATCTGCACTCATGGTCACGGGCAGGGCCGGGTCTGCAATAGCTGCTGAAATCGGGATCATGCGCATAAGTGAGCAGATAGATGCCATTGAGCTGATGGGGCTTAATCCCTTTCGGTACCTCATAGTCCCGAATCTCATCGCTGCCATGATCTCCATGCCCTTGTTGACCGCAATCTTTGATGTTGTGGGTATTTTCGGCGGCTATCTCATAGGGGTGAAGCTGCTGGGAGTGGGAAGCGGGGTGTATTTCGGTGAGATGCAAAACTATGTGGAGATGTCTGATGTGCTGGAGGGGGTCTATAAATCCCTGAGTTTTGGGATTATTATTGCCTGGGTGTGCACGTTCAAAGGCTATTATACCGGGATCTTTACAGGTTTTGGTGCAGAGGGAGTCAGCAAGGCCACCACCCAGGCCGTGGTGCTCTGCTCTGTCTTGATCCTGGTTTGGGACTATTTCATGACATCCTTACTCTTTTGATCCAGGGCATGATACGGGTAGAAAACTTACATAAATCATTTGACGGAAACCAGGTATTAAAAGGGGTCTCCTTTGAGGTAGAGCCTGGAGAGGTGGTGGCCCTTGTGGGAGGGAGCGGGACAGGAAAGAGTGTTCTTTTGAAACACATTGCCGGGCTCCTTGAACCTGACAAGGGGAGAGTGCTTGTTGACGGAAAGGAAGTGGCAAGACTAAAGGGAAGGGAACTATTGAAGCTGAGGGAGCGACTGGGATTCCTGTTTCAAGGGGGTGCACTCTTTGATTCCATGACCGTTTATGAGAACGTGGCGTTCCCTTTGAAAGAAAAGACGAAGCTAAAGGAGCCCGAAATCAGGAAAAGGGTGCGGCAGGAGCTGGAGAATGTGGGTCTCCTTGGCTCTGAAGAAAAATACCCCTCCCAGATCAGCGGGGGGATGGTGAAAAGGGCCGCCCTCGCTAGGGCCCTGATTCAGGAGCCGGAAATCATGCTGTTTGATGAGCCCACTACAGGGCTCGATCCTGTGATCGGGCATGCCATCTTGGAATTGATCCACAACTGCCACAAACGGCTATCATTTACCGGCATAATTGTTACCCATGAGATACCCAAGATATTTGCATATGTAAACCGGGTCCTGATGCTCCACAAAGGGGAGTTGCGTGCCGATGCAACCCCTGAGGAGCTTCTCTCCTCTGAAGATCCTGTAATAAGGGCATTTGTGAGAGGCTAAATGTAAAGTTTTTTGTCAAATAATGGTTATAACCAACTGAATTTAAATGCCGTAGTCTAACTGGAGGGCACGCAAATGAGGCGGTTTGGTCTGGAATTTATCGTTGGCGTCTTTATGATAATCGGAATCCTATGCCTGGGATACCTTTCCGTCAAACTAGGGAGAATGGAGGTCCTGGGCGGGGAGGGATATGAAATCGAGGCCTTTTTTTCCAATTGTGGAGGGCTCAAGAGCGGCTCATCAGTTTGGATAGCCGGCGTGGAGGTGGGTAGGGTCAAGTCCATTGAGCTCAAGGATTACGAGGCAAGGGTGGTGATGGTGTTACCCAAATGGGTTGCCATTCAAGAAGACGCAATAGCCTCCATTAAGACCAAGGGCTTAATTGGAGAGAAGTACGTGGAAATAACACCTGGGGGCTCCGATGTGATCATAGAGCCGGGCGGAACCATAATGGATACCCAGCCTGCAGTGGACATAGAGGAGCTAATATCCAAGTATGTGTTTGGGAAG
>JALVMN010000073.1 GCA_027027005.1 Desulfobacterales bacterium
CAGTTACATCGTCATCATTGCCACCTTCGTGGTTATCGTGGAACTGCTCAGCCAGGCCTTCTTTTACCCCATATACGAAAAGCTGGGGATATTTATCCCCCTCATAGTGGTCAACTGCATCATCCTAGGCCGCGCTGAGGCCTTTGCCTCGCGTAACGGATTGGTGGCATCGGCCCTGGACGGCCTGGGGATAGGACTGGGATTCACCATCTCTTTGGCAGTTCTGGGGGCTATTAGAGAGATCTTGGGCCATGGCACCTTTTGGGGGATCCCCGTAATGTGGGACACTTTTAAGCCATTCACCTTCATGGTGGAGGCCCCTGGGGCATTTGTGAGCCTGGGGATATTATTGGCCGTGATTAACGCCATCTCAAAGCCCAGTCACTCATAGATATGGTGATCTCATGACAGGCCTTGTTGAGCCACCATGCCTTTAGGGAGTAAGTAAATGGAATACATCATCCTGGTGATCACTGCGGTTCTGATCAAGAATATCCTCTTGGCCGAGTATCTGGGCAATTGCCCCTTTTTGGGGACATCCAAGCGGCTGGATACGGCCATAGGGATGGGCATGGCAGTGATTTTTGTTCTCACCATTGCCAGCGCTCTTACGTATCTCGTGCAATATTATGTCCTGAATCCACTCAATCTAGGATACCTTCAGACCATTGCCTTTATCCTGGTGATAGCCTCTTTGGTCCAGTTGGTGGAGATGTTCCTCAGAAAATTTGCCAAGGCCCTCTACACTGCCCTTGGCATCTTCTTGCCCTTGATCACCACCAACTGTGCGGTGTTGGGTGCCGCCATCCTGGTGATCCGCAGAGAATACAACTTTGTGGAAGGCATAATATTCTCATTTGCCGCTGCATGTGGCTTCAGCCTTGCCCTCATATTGATGGCTGGAATCAGGGAAAGGCTTGAGGTGGCAAATGTTCCCAAACCCTTGATGGGAACCGCCATAGGATTGATCATAGCCGGCTTGATGTCACTGGCCTTCTTTGGATTTGTCGGGGTTGATGCCTCCCTCAAGGCGTTGATTCAGCAGTGATTAAGCGGCGGCCGAGAGGGGTTGTTGATTTAAAATTGAAACACTTAATCAAAATAAATCAAGGTGATATGATGCCATGCTAGAGGCCGTACTGACATTATCTCTTCTCGGATTAGTGGCGGGCGTGGGCCTTGCCATTGCCTCCAGGGTCCTTTATGTCTGGGAAGACCCAAAGGTTCTCTCCATTACTGACACCTTGCCCGGAGCAAACTGTGGCGGCTGCGGGTATGCAGGTTGTGCCGCCGCAGCAGAGGCCATTGCAGCACAAAAAGCCCCCCCCAATGTCTGTGTAGTGGGTGGGTTTGATACGGCCAAGGCGGTGGCTGCCATAATGGGCCTGGAGGTCAAGGAGAGGGAGCCAGAGTTTGCGTGGACCAGTTGCACATACGGGGTAGGTGAGGCAGACCCCATTTTTACCTATAACGGTGCCACTGATTGCAGGGCAGCCATGCTGCTCTATGGCGGGAGCAAACTTTGTCCCATCGGGTGTATCGGGCTTGGCACCTGCACCAGGGCCTGCCAGTTTGATGCCCTCACCATGGGGGAAGACAACCTTCCTGTCTTCAATCCCGAGCGTTGCGTGGGATGCGGAGCCTGTGCGAAGGCCTGCCCCAAAGAGATCATACAGCTCACCTCGGCCACCAGGCGTATCATTGGCGAATATTTAAGTACTGAATGTACTGCCCCATGCCAGCGCACCTGCCCCACGGGTATCAATATCCCTGCTTACATAAAAGAGGTGAGGGAGGGCAACCCTGAAAAGGCCCTGCTCATCATAAAAGAGAGGTGCCCTCTGCCATTGGTGTGCGGCTACATCTGTCCTGCCCCATGTGAGCTTAAGTGCAGGAGAGGCCTGGTGGATGAAGGTGTGGCCATAAACACCATCAAGAGGTTTGCCGCAGAATACGAGATGAAGACCGGCAAGCGCATTGAGCCTTACAAGGCGCCGCAGACAGAGCAGAGGATAGCGCTAGTGGGTGGTGGGGCAGAGGGCCTCACCTGTGCCTACTATTTGGCACGCCTAGGTTATCAGCCCACCATATTTGAGGCAAGAGCTGAGTTGGGAGGCATCCTGAGGTATGTGATCAGCGAGTCCAGGCTCCCGCGCCATGTCCTGGACCACGACATCAAGGGAATCCTTGAAACGGGTGTTGAGGCCAAGACCAATACGGCCATGGGGCGGGATTTCACTGTTGCAGGACTCCTGGGAGCCAGCCCGGACTCACAGGACGAGCCATTCGATGCCGTGCTCCTCACCATGGGGGGGCTGGACAGCAGAAAGGTTCTCCACCCGGACAAGAAGCGTTTTGACATCCCGGTCCAGGGCCTCTACCTTATGCTGGACTTTTTGCTGGCCCTCTCCCAGGGCGACTCGCCCGAGATTGACAGGCATGTGGCAATCGTTCAGGGTGGTGTCAAATCCCTGGAGCTTGCCAGGAAGTGCAGGGAGTTGGGCGCAGAGACCGTTACCATAATATCGGCCCTACCAAGGCACCTCTTGCCAGAAGAGCTTCAGGATGAAAAAGAGAGGGCCTCAGAGGGGATCTTTGTCCGCCCGGGTGCCGTGGTGGTTCAACTGGAGGGCATGGGGGACCGCCTTACAGGGATTGTCATTGAGGAGGCAGAACCACTTGACCCGGATAACCCTGAGAGGGAAACCCTGAATACGGGGACCCTTGTCATGGGATTGGGTCGCTTTCCTGAACTTGCCTTCGTGAGGTCCCCACATGAAGCAGATGCTGACGATGGGAAAGTGAAATGGCACACCATGGAGCTTTTCAGGACCTTTCATGACAGGGGCGGTTACGGGTTGCTTAGCAGTCCAGAGCCCGGCAGGATAAGTGACTCTGCTGCCGTGGTGAGATCCATCCTCTCTGGAAGGCGCCTTGCCCGGGCCATTCACCAGCACTTTGCAGAAGGCAGCATCAAACCCCTTGAACACCTAGCCTCAGAGGCAGAGGACATCCTTGATGTGACAGAGGTCCGTGGCGTGGAACCCAGGAGTAGGGAACTGAACCTGCTAAAGGACTTGACCGCAGAGATCAAGTCCACCTGGCTCCTGCCAGAGGGACTCCCGCCCCTTGATGAAGAGTTGGTCAGGAAAGAGGCAGAAAGATGCCTACAGTGTGGATTGATTTGCTACGAAAAATCAACACAAATCTTGGAACAAGAGAGCAGAGATGTCTGACAAGGAGAATGTGTTAAATATAGACGGGCACGAGTTGGAATTTAGGCCCGGGGAGACCATACTCGAGGTTGCAAAACGAAATAACATCTTTATCCCCACCCTTTGTTACTTGAAGGGAGCTACCCCTACGGGGGCCTGCCGAATATGTGTGGTGGAGGTAAAGGGCGCCCGGGTGCTACTCCCTGCCTGCGCCACCCCTGTAACAAAGGGCATGGAGGTAAGGACCCATTCGGCATCTGTTCTCGAGGCGCGAAGGACCATTTTGAGCCTGCTTTTGCATTCAGGCCACCACAACTGCGCCATCAGCAAAAAAGACCCAGAAGATTGGACTGAATTTCAGGCCGAAGTCCTCCAATACGACCAAAACGAAGAGCTGTGCCCTGCCCACAGTGTGTGCAAGTTGCAGGCTTATGCGTATAGATATCAGGTGGAAACCGAGCGCCTCTCCTCCATCAAGCCCAAATACCCTATGGAGATGGCAAGCCCTCTTATTGTCCGGGATTTTTCCCGTTGCATCCTCTGTGGCCGCTGCGTGGATGCCTGCAATTCCATCCAGGTCAACCGGGCAATCAGTCACGGCTACAGAGGGGGAAGGGCAAAGATTGTTGCCATGGGCGATGATTCCCTTGAGCGCTCGGACTGTGTCTTTTGTGGTGAATGCATACAGGCCTGTCCCGTGGCGGCCCTGGTTGAAAAGAAGAGCCGCTACCAGATACGCCCCTGGGAGGCCACCCTTGTGAGGACCACCTGTAATTACTGCGGGGTTGGATGCCAGCTAAATCTTCATGTAAAGGACAACAAGGTCATGAAGGTGGAAGGCGTGGAAGATGCCCTCCCCAATCTGGGTCGCCTCTGTGTAAGGGGCCGCTTTGGTTATGACTTTGTAAACAGCCCTGAGCGCATCACCCAGCCCATGATCCGCAAGAATGGAGACCTTGTGCCTGCATCCTGGGACGAGGCCCTTGATCTTGTGGCCTCAAAGATAAGAGGAATAAAAGAAAAGGATGGCCCGGATGCAATTGGAGCGGTGTGCTCGGCCAGGAGCACCAATGAGTCCTTGTACCTTGCCCAGAAACTATTCCGTGCAGTGATCGGGACCAACAACATCTGCTCACCATTGGCTGGCAGCGGCATGAATAGACCTCTGGCAGAGCTTGAGGAGGCCGATGCCATATTGATGGTGGGCTGTGATGTCACAGAGGACAACCCTGTGGCAGGCACCTTTATCAAACGGGCTGTGGTCAACCGCGAGTGCAAGCTCATTGTTGTAAATTCAAGACCCACCAAGATCGGCGAGTTTGCCACCCTCGACTTGGTGGTAAAGGAAAACAGCGAATCTGTTCTCATAAACGGGCTAATCCAGGAGCTAATATCCCGGGGAAGGCAAGCCGGTGAGGAGTTAAAGGAGACCGCCTCAAATTATTCCATCTCAGTGGTCTCAGAGCACACCGGGCTCTCTGAAGAGGATATCAAGGCGGCAGCAGACATCCTGGATGCTCACCACCCGTGTATGCTGGTTTACGGCACAAGTGTTGCCCCAATGGCCAATACCTTTGTGAAGCTCCAAGAGCTCCTGGGTAACCTGGACAAGAAATGCGGTGGCCTGAACTATCTCGGGAGCCTTTCCAACGCCCAAGGGGCCTGTGATATGGGGGTGCAACCCGCCTTCTTACCAGGATTTGCCAGGGTTGAAGATGGCAAGGCCCGAAAAATCTTTGAGGAGGCATGGGGCGGCCCATTGAATCCCAAGCCAGGACTGGACTTTTCCAGCCTCATTGATTCCATAAATGGAAAAGGGGGAAATGGGAAGGGCAAGGTGCGCATGCTTTACTGTGCAGGGGAAAACCTTGCAATAGCCACTCCTGACCTGCCCCACATCACGGAAGCGTTGAAACAAGTGGAGTTCCTGGTGGTCCAGGACATCCTGAGCACTGAGACCATGAAATACGCCCACGTGGTGCTCCCTTCGGCAGCATGGTGTGAAGACCAGGGCACATATACCAATAGCGAGAGGAGGGTGAGCCTTGTTCGTCAGGCGGTTCCACCAATAGGGGATTCAAAGCCAGAGACATGGATATATACTCAGCTTGCCAATCGGCTGGGGGCCCAATGGCCTGAACAGAGCAGCAAAGAGGTCTGGGAGCAGGAGATCATCAAGCTTGTCCCTTACCTGAAGGACATTGACTATGCAGCCATCCAGGCCGATGGCAAACAGTGGACCTTGCCCGAAGGGGGGCAGATTCCCTTGGTTACCCCAGGTCATATCCAGTTCAACTATCATCACAGGACCTTGCTGGAGCAGTGCGAGGGGCTGCTGGAGTCATTGCCTCGGACCACACGGCTTGGAACTCGCGTTCCCGCCAGCGACCCTGCCCTGGTAACAGAAAAATTCGTCAAATTCTTGGAAGAAGAAGGTCTCCCGGAGAAAAAAGAGCAGATTGACGAAATACTTGCCGCATACAGGGACAAAAAGGGAGGGCTCATCCCGGTCCTTCAACAGGTGCAAGAAATCGTTGGCTACCTCCCTGTTGAAGTGCAGAACTATATTGCCCAGGGACTGAGAATCCCTGCATCAGATGTTTTCGGTGTGGTCACCTTTTACTCCTTCTTCAGCATGGTTCCGCGTGGCAGGCACACGGTGAGGATCTGCCTCGGAACAGCATGCTTTGTCAAGGGTTCGGCCAAGCTGGCAGAAAAGCTCCAGCGCCATCTGGGAGTGGAATTTGGCGAGACCACCGAAGACAGGGAATACACCCTTGAGGCGGTTCGCTGCATAGGTGCCTGTGGGCTGGCCCCGGTCATGGTCATTGACGAGGTAACCCACGGCCAGGTGCAAGACTCTGAAGTCATCGAGATTGTTGAGAGTTACAGGGGACGTACAATAGAGGAGTAGGCTCCTTCATGACATTGGCCGAGATAGTTGAGAAACTGGGATTGGACGTAAAATGCGGCCAGGAGCGCCTCCATGTAGAGGTGAGGGGGGGATATGTCAGTGACCTGTTGAGCGATGTCCTCACCCACGCAGAAGAGGGTGATTTGTGGATAACACTCCAGATACATCAGAACATCGTGGCTGTGGCCGTAATGAAGTCCCTTGCCGGCATCATCCTGGTGAATGGTAGAGAGCCAGAGGCCGAAACTCTCAAAAAGGCCAAAGATGAACAGATACCCATTATGGTTAGCAGCATGTCCGCATTTGAGGTGGCCGGGAGGTTATATGAGATGGGGCTGGCCGGGAATTGAGATCCGCAGGGGAAGGCCTTTGGGGGTGACGCCAGAGGAATGGACAGGGCCATACTGAACGTTGCCAGGGCCGACCTTCATGTTCATACCTGCCTTTCTCCATGTGCCAGCCTTGATATGACGCCCAGAAGGATCGTGAGACAGGCCTGCGAGATGAAATTGTCTGTGCTGGCCGTCACAGACCACAACAGTGCAGAGAATGTTGAAGCCGTGATGGCTTCTGCCCAGGACACCGATTTGATGGTGATCCCGGGCATAGAGGTAATGACGTCTGAAGAGGCCCACATACTGGGGTTGTTCCATAGGCCAGAAGAGGCCATTTCCATGCAGGAGCTCGTTTACCAGAGGCTCCAGCCTGGCCGCAACGACGAGGAGCTTTTTGGTATCCAGGTGGTTGCAGATGAATTTGATATGGTGGAATCCATAAACACGCGCCTTCTCATAGGGGCCACCACCATGAGGGTGGATGAAGTGGTGGATGCCATCCATGAAAGGGATGGGCTGGCAGTGGCAGCCCATGTTGACAGGACCAGTTTCAGTCTCCTGGGCCAGTTGGGTTTTATCCCCGACTCCCTTGACCTGGATGCCCTTGAGATTTCCGCCGCCCTGGATCTGGGAGAGGCCCGCAGGCGGTTTCGGGAGTACGGGAGATTTCCATTTGTGACAGGCTCTGATGCCCATACGCCCGACATGATAGGGAGGGCCTATACTCGGTTCCTGGTGGTCGAGCCTTGCTGGAGGGAACTTTGCCTGGCCCTGGCCGGGGCCCAGGGCCGCAAGGTCCTCTACGAAGACTGAATTTTTTATAGATGGAAGACCTATCGCTCCATGTGCTGGACATTGCAGAGAACGCCATCAGGGCCGGTGCCTCCCTGGTGGAGATAAAGATAAAGAATGACCCTGAAAAGGACCTCCTCTGTATGGTGGTAAGAGACAACGGCCGGGGGATGGATAAGGAACTGTTGGAGGCCATTGACGACCCCTTTGTGACCACGAGGACCGAGCGGCCAGTGGGCCTTGGTCTTCCACTCTTGAAGCAATCCGCCCAGGAGACCGGGGGTGACTTGGTGGTTAAGTCAGAGCCAGGTAAAGGGACCGAGGTTAAGGCCACTTTTAAGCCCGGCCACATCGATATGAAGCCACTGGGCGATATGGCTTCAACTGTCTTGACACTGGTTGTTGGAAACCCTCAGGTTGATTTTGTCTATGAGTCTGACTTGGACGGCAAGGAGGTTCGACTGGATACCAGGGAACTGGACTCTTTGTTGGAGGGCCAAGGTCACAGAAGCTCGCCTCAGGCCCTGAAGATATTGAGAACCATCCTGAATGGAGGATGATGGAGGCAGGAATAATGGCAAAGCTCAAGGTAGAAGATCTAAAAAAGATAAAAGAAGAGGCCTCCAAGGGCCTCAGATTGAGAGACGGGGAGCATCGCGTAAAAGTGGTGGTCCACATGGGGACCTGTGGGATTGCTGCAGGGGCCCGCGGGATCATGAAGGCGATCCTGGAAGAGATCGAAAAATCCGGCGTCGAGGATGTGGTGGTGACCTCTTCGGGCTGTGCGGGGCTTTGTAACCACGAGCCCATGATGACAGTGGAGACCCTGGAGCAGGCCCCGGTGAAATACGTGAAGCTGGACCCCGAAAAGGCCAAGAAGATCTTCCATGAGCACGTGATAGGAGGTCGGCCCGTGACCGAATACGCCCTGGGCCTTGGAAGTGAGACCACACATTGATTGCTGGTGTTTTACAAGAATAGATTTCACGATCAGGAAATTCTGATGACCATTGGTGAGGTTTGATTATGGCAAAAGAGTATCGAGTGCACCTGATGATTTGCGCTGGCACCAGTTGCGTATCAAGTGGATCGCTGGATGTCAAAAGTGCGCTGGAGGAGGAGATAAGAAAACAAGGGCTGCAAGATGAAGTCTATATAGGCACTACCGGTTGTAATGGGTTCTGCGCCTCTGGCCCTTTGATGGTGGCATACCCAGACAAAATATTTTACCAGAAATTGAGCGTGGAAGATGTCCCTTTCTTTGTGGAGGAGTACCTGCTCAAAGGGAGGGTGGTGGAAAAACTCCTCTTCAAGCCCCCTGAAGAGGCCCAGCCCATTCCCAGATTGTCAGACATTGGCTTTTTCAGCCATCAGATCTTGGTGGCGCTGAAAAACCGCGGCCTTATTGATCCTGAAAAGATAGAGGACTACATAGCGCGCGACGGCTATTTGGGTGCTGCCAAGGCCCTTCTGGAGATGACCCCCGAGGAGATTGTGGAAGAGATGAAGGCCTCCGGCCTCAGGGGAAGAGGGGGGGCCGGATTTCCCACAGGGCTAAAGTGGCAGTTCTGTGCTGCGGCAGAAGGCAGTCCCAAGTACATGTTGTGTAATGCTGACGAGGGAGACCCCGGTGCCTTCATGGACCGCTCCATCCTTGAAAGCGATCCCCACGCGGTCCTGGAAGGCATGATAATAGGGGCAAAGGCCATCGGGGCCCACAAAGGTTACATATATGTGAGGGCCGAGTATCCCCTGGCCATTAAGAGGCTTAATGTGGCCATAGCCCAGGCAAGGGAGTACGGTCTCCTTGGCGAGGACATACTGGGCTCGGGCTTTGATATGGACATTGAACTCTACTATGGTGCTGGCGCCTTTGTTTGCGGCGAGGAGACAGCCCTCATGCGCTCCATCGAGGGAAAGCGCGGCATGCCCAGGCCCAGGCCACCATTTCCGGCCCAGAAGGGGCTCTGGGATCGTCCCTCAGTGCTCAACAATGTGGAGACCCTGGCCAATGTCCCTCAAATCATCTACAGAGGGGCAGAGTGGTTCGCCAGCCTTGGCACTGAAAAGAGTAAAGGCACCAAGGTATTTGCTCTCTCAGGCCGGGTAAATAACATCGGACTCATCGAGGTGCCCATGGGCACCCCTCTAAGGACCATTATTTACGATATAGGCGGCGGTATCCCCCAAGGAAGGAAACTGAAGGCGGTCCAGATCGGGGGGCCATCGGGAGGGTGTGTGCCAGAACACCTCATCGACACACCTGTTGACTACGAGTCCATTGCAAAGACCGGTGCCATAGTGGGCTCTGGCGGAATGGTGGTCATGGACGAGACCACCTGTATGGTTGATGTGGCGAAATTCTTCCTGGAGTTCACTACAGAGGAGTCTTGCGGCAAGTGCACTCCGTGCCGCGAAGGGACCCAGCAACTCCTTCAGATACTAGAGAGGATCACGCAAGGTGAAGGAGAACCCGAGGACTTGGAAAAATTGGAGCAACTCTCCAGAGTGCTTCAGACCGCATCCCTTTGCGGGCTCGGGCAAACCGCCCCCAATCCGGTCTTGACCACCTTACGGTACTTCCGCCACGAATACGAGTCCCATATCTATGACAAGCATTGCCACACAGGGTCTTGTAAGAGGCTGAGTGCGCCTCCGTGCCAGTCCACATGTCCCACCGGCCAGGATGCAGCCACATATGTGGCCTTGATAGGGCACGGCAAGGTGGAGAAGGCTTGGGAGATAATCCGGCGCGACAATCCTTTCCCAATGGTCCTGGGAAGGGTCTGCCCGCACCCTTGCGAGACCAAGTGCAGGAGGGGCGAGGTGGATCAGCCCATCAGCATATGCGCTCTCAAGCGTTTTGCAGCTGACAGCATGCGGGAAAAATTGAAAGAGATTCAACCAGCCCGTGTCAGATACCCTGAAGACAAGGTGGCGGTAATAGGGGCAGGGCCTGCCGGGCTTACCGTGGCTCACGATCTGGCACTGAAGGGTTATCCTGTCACTGTTTTTGAGCGGCTGCCTGTTGCAGGGGGTATGCTTTACGCAGGCATCCCCGAGTATCGGCTGCCAAGAGACGTGCTAAATGATGAGATAGATGCAATAAAGCGGCTGGGGGTGGAGATAAAGCTGGGCGTCAATGTGGGTACTGATGTCACATTCAAGGAACTCAAGGAGCAGGGATACAAGGCCTTTTTCTTGGGTATCGGTGCCCATAAGGGGTTGAAGCTCAGAATACCAGGGGAGGACGAATACGAAGGCTTCATTGATGCAATAGTCTTCCTCAGGGGCGTGAACATAGAGGGCAAGAAGGCCCCCGGGAGAAAGGTATGCGTGATCGGCGGGGGCAACTCGGCCATAGATGCTGCCAGGACCGCGTGGCGTCTTGGCGTGGATGAGGTTCGGATAGTCTATAGGCGCCAGAGGGAGCAGATGCCTGCAAACCCTGCTGAGATTGATGCAGCACTTGAAGAGGGAATCCAGATAGAATACCTCACAGCTCCTGTTAGAATCTTGGGTGAAAATGGAAAAGTAGTCGGTATGGAGTGTATCCGCATGGAGCTGGGTGAGCCTGACGAATCCGGCAGGCGAAGACCTATTCCTGTAAAGGGTTCAGAGTTTGTCATTGAATGTGATGTGGTGATTCCTGCCATCAGCCAGCAGCCAGATCTTTCCCTCTTGCCACCTGATATTGGGCTTCATATAAGCAGGTGGAACTCTTTTGTGGTGGACGAGACCACCATGGCCACCAACATACCGGGCTTTTTTGCAGCAGGGGATGCCGTAACAGGGCCTGCCACTGTGGTGGAGGCCATCGGCTCTGCCCACCGGGCGGCTGTCTCCATTGACTGCTATCTGAGGGGCAAGGATTACGGTGGCTACAGGTACCCCAGGCCGCACCTGGTGGTTGAGCGCCTGGAGCTCACCGAGGAAGACGAAAAACTTGTGCGTCCCAAGATGCGTGAGCTGCCGGTGGTGGAAAGGAAGGCCAACTTCCGAGAAGTGGAGCTGGGGTTGGACAAAGAGGCGGCTCTTTTGGAGGCCAGACGCTGTCTGCGCTGTGACCTCTAGATCTGATACAGGCTTAGCTGCCCGATTCGCTGCGTTCTAAAAAGAACTCTGTGAGGGCCTTGGAAAGGGGGGACTGGATCCTCCTTTTGTCTCTTATGAGGTAAAAAGACCTCCTAATGGGAAGGCCTCTTATCTTTACCGCCTTTAGGGCACCGGCATTTACCTCTGCTTTAATGGCATGGATTGAAAGGATGGAGATGCCCAAACCTGCCTTTACAGCCTCCTTGACCGCTGTAGAAGACCCAAGCGAGGCCACTACATTGAAAGAGCCCAAATCTAGGCCCAACTTCTCTTTCAGGTGGTGCCTCAGTATCTTTAGGGTCCCGGATCCGGCCTCTCTGCTGATGAAGGGCCATTTGGTTAGTTCCTGCGGGGTGAGGATTTTTTTGTTTGAAAGGGGATGATGAACAGGGAGGGCAACCACCAGCTCGTCTTCCCACAGCCTGAAGCCCTGGAGGTTTGAGTTGGAGCTCTTATACCCTATGATCCCCAGCTCGAGTCGGCCTTCCACCACTCTTGTCTCGATCTCGGTGCTGTCTCCCACCATTATATTTACTTTGATCTGAGGATATTTTTCATGAAAGGCCCCTATCAATCTTGGAAGGATATATTCACCGGGAATGGTGCTTCCACCCATGTGAATCTGACCTTTTTTGAGCCCCAAAAATTCCTCTATTTCAAGGCACACAGACCTTTTCATTTCAAGGAGTGGAATGGCCAGCTCATACAATCGCTTCCCCAAGGCGGTGGGAAGCACCTCTCGACCCATGCGATCCAACAGCCTTGCACCAATCATGGTCTCAAGCGTGGCAATCCTCTCACTCACAGAGGCCTGAGCCAGAAACACCTCTTTGGCAGCCTTGGAAAAACTCTTGAGTTCCACCACTTTGCAGAAGATCTCCAACTGGCGGAGGTCAAAGTCAACGGTCGGCTTCTTGGCTGTTTCTTTTCGTCCCATGTGTTTCACCTGTATCCGGTATCCTATGCCCTCAGGCCTTATCCGTTATGTCCGATTCATATATACGCAAACCAGAAGCTCTCGATCTCCATGAAGTTGGCCCTAACATTTTCCTTGCCAGCTATTATCTCCCCATGACCTGGGAGTACAAGCTCCAAATCAAGCTTCGAGAGGCGTTTTATGCTCTGTTTAAGGAGGCTGCCGTCTCCTCCGGGAAGGTCAGTCCTGCCAATGCCCTCGTTGAATATCACATCGCCGCTGAAGAGGGCCTTTTGACTGGGGAGGTAGAGACAAATAGACCCAGGCGAGTGGCCAGGTGTGTGCACCACTTCAAAGACGATTTCTCCCACCTCCAGCCTCCCTTCTCTCAGCAAGATATGGGGCTCAAAATCGGTAATACCTAAGGCCTCTCCGTAATGAGGGGCAATTTTCCGGAGCAGTTCCATCTCCACTTCACCTATGGCCACCAGGATATCCTTGCCCCAGAAACGCTTCACCCCTTCAATGTGGTCAGGATGCCCGTGGGTGACGATGACAAGATCTATGTCGTCTGGCGTAAGCCCCATGGCTGAAAGGCCATCGGCCACGTGGCCGAAGAGCTGGTAGTGTCCCGGGTCTATGAGCACCTTCTTACCATCCATCACCAGATAGGTATTGCAGTTGTTAATTGAAAAGTCTGTCCAAAAAAAAGCGTAAATATTGTCCGTTATCTTCATTTTGCTGATCCTTTCCTTGTGGTATTGATCTTATGGTTGGGAAGGGTTGAAGTAACTTGAAACGGGGGACATAATAAGCCGGGTTTTCTTCAAGGTCAAGAAAGCCTCCAACCTCGGGTATCTTTATGGAAAATTTTTTTATCCAATGATACTCTAAGAAAAAAAAGAGGGAGGGGAATCCATGAGTGAAAAAGGAAAGGGTGAACTCCCCATGCAGGCATCTTGCCCCGGCCAGATCCAGGTCCCTACAGAAAAGGAACTCCTGGCCCTGAATAGCCTGAGGAAGATAAAGGAGAAGGTGAAGCAGAAAAAAAAGGAGTTGGCTGCCCTCAAGGCCCCTGAGGACCAAGAAAGGATAAAGGCCCTGGAAGCAGAGTTGGCAGAGTTGAAGGCCCAATGGGAGGACTGGGAAAAGAAGAAAGAGGAGGCAGCCCGCGAGCGAATGATCTTGTTGGGTCACGAAAAGGCAGAGTGCTAGGCTCCATGACATTGACATCCCTGCGCCCCTTATTTAATAACTACCATGCGATAAGAATTCACCCTGGAGAGTGTTGGTGTGTATAAGATAGAGGGAATTAGCAGGGGGCGGAGCGCGTTTTGTTCATGGGTGTTCTTTTCTGCCCTTATCATTTGCTTCCTTCATCCACCAACCTCAGAGGGGCGTGAAGTTCTTTTCACGCTCAAGCGAGCCATATCTCATGCCATTTCTAAAAGCTGGGCCCTTAAGGCAAAGGAGCAAGGGGTGGATCAGGCCCTGGCCATCAAAAAGCAGGCAAGGTCGGAGTTTTTGCCGAGACTCAGTACCAGCTATGGATACACCAGGTTCAGTGATGCCAAGGAGAGCACAGGGTTTGCGCTTCAGCTTCCCCCTCCCATTGGTAACGTCAATGTCCCGCCTCAGAAGCTCAGCAGCCTGGATAACTACCAGTGGAAGGTGAGCCTCACCCAACCCATCTTTACAGGCTTTGCCCTGTTGAGCAGATATGAACTGGCCCGCCTTGGTATAGATATTTCAAAACTGGAACTGGAGCAGGAGAAACTGGCCCTTGTCCTCAGGGTGAAAGAGGCCTACTTCAATGTCCTGAGGGCCCAGCGCGCCGTGGAGGTTTCTGACAAGGCGGTTGAATCCCTTGCCTCTCACATGAAGGTGGCGAGAAGCTTCTACGAGGTGGGGATGATCCCTGCAAATGACCTGCTAAAGGCCGAAGTTGAACTGGCAAACGCAAGGCATATCCAGGCCGAGGCCAGGAGCAACCTGAAGTTGGCAAAGTCTCGGCTCAACACGGTGATATCGCGGCCCATTGATGCCCCGCTCACCCTGGAAGATATCCTGAGCTTCAGGCCTGAGAGAGAAACGCTTTCCCATTACATCCAAACGGCCCTTGACCAGAGGCCAGAGCTAAAGGCCCTTAGCCTCAGGATCGCACAGGCAGAGCAAGAGATCAGACTTGCCAAGAGCAAGTATTTTCCTGAAATCGTGCTCACAGCCAGTTATGTAAGGGAGGGTGATGACCCCGACGTCTCTGGAAGCCCTTACCATAATCCATATAAATACTGGCAGGCCTCTGCCATGCTCAACTGGACCTTTTGGGAATGGGGAAAGACATATTATCAGGTGAGGGAAAAGGAGGAGAAGCTGAAGGAATTGACCTTTTTGCGCAAATCCCTGGAAGAGCAGATCAGGTTGGAGGTGAAGAGAGCGTTTCTGGCCCTTGATGTGGCAGAGAAGAATATTCCACGCGCAAAGAAGGCAGTTATCCAGGCAGAGGAAAATCTAAGGGTGGCTCGCGAGAGGTACAAGGCCCAGGTTTCCACTTCCACAGAGGTACTGGATGCCCAAGCCCTGCTCACCCAGGCCCGAAACAATTATTACAATGCCCTTTATGACCACAACATGGCTAGGGCCAGATTGCTGTGGGCCATAGGGAGCCTGGAAACAGGACCATAAGGAACCTGATCGTAATGATTCGATTGTTTCATGTCTATAAGAGCTTTGGCGGTAACCCAGCGCTTAGGGATATCAGCATCCACGTCCGCAAGGGCGAGTTCGTATTCGTGACTGGGCCCAGCGGAGCAGGCAAGACCACCCTACTCAGGATCCTATTCGGATCAGAGAAGCCCTCAAGCGGACACATATTGATCAATGGAATAAATCTCGGCAGGATCAGGCGAAAGCAGTTGGATCTTTTGCGGAGAAAGATAGGTTTTGTATTTCAGGACTTCAAGCTACTCAACAACAAAACCATATTTGAAAATGTGGCCATTGCCCTCGAGGTTGCAGGCCATGGCCCAGGATATATAAGAAAGAAGACTCGACAAACCCTGCGCTCTCTTGGGCTGGCCGGAAAAGAGGGGGCTTATCCCCTGCAACTTTCAGGAGGAGAGCAGCAACGGGTGGCAATTGCCAGGGCCCTTGTAAAGGACCCCTTAATATTGCTGGCCGATGAACCTACCGGAAACTTGGACCCAGATCTCACCAGAGAGATCATGGTCCTTTTCAGGACCATTCACATGAAAGGGACCACGGTGGTGGTGGCTACCCACAGCAGGGAATTGCTCCAAGGCACGGCCATACGCAAGATCTTTCTCGATAAGGGAAGGGTGGTCAAAGAAGAATAATGCTTGCCAGGTTGGCCTATTTTTTCAAACAGGCGATCCAGAACATGGCCCAAAACAGGTGGGTCCACCTGGTTGGTCTGGGGATCACCACAATCGCCATCCTGATACTTGGTGCATTCCTCCTATTATTCGTTAATGTGGACAACTGGCTCAGGGATTGGGGGGCCTCTGTTACCATGTCTGTTTACCTGGAAGATGAACTCACCCCTTCCCAGATAACAAAGGTGAGAGGAGCACTTTTGTCTGAAAAGGGGGTTGAGATAAGGCGCTTCATTTCCAAAGACCAGGCCCTGAAAGAGCTGAAAAAGGCCCTGGGCCCCCAATCAGACCTACTGGAAGGCCTCTCAGAGAATCCCTTGCCCGCCTCTTTTGAGATAGCCATAAAGGAGCCACAGAAAGATCCCCTGGTTGTAAAAGAAGGCCTGGAGCGCATTCCCGGAGTGAGCGAAGTTCAATACAGTGAGGCATGGATCCAGCGCTTTGAGGACTTCGTCCGTGTGGTGAGAATTGTGGGAGCGGTTGCTGGGGTTCTGCTCTGTGTAGGTGTGCTGTTCATCGTGACAAATACCATCAAATTGACCATTTATTCCAGAAAAGAAGAGATTCATATCTTAAAGCTGGTGGGTGCCACTGACTGGTTTGTGAAGCTTCCTTTCCTCATAGAGGGATTAATGCAGGGGGCTATAGGAGGGGCTGCGGCCATGCTGGCCCTCTTTGCCATTTATGTAGCGCTATCGGCAAACAAGGCTCTATTTTTGGGCTTTGTCTTGTTAGACATCGTGTTTATCCCTGTATCCTATGTTGCAGGTATCATGCTGCTAAACACGATTCTCGGAGTGCTTGGCAGTCTTATGGCAATAGGTGGTTTTCTCGAGGTATAGGTGGTGGGTGTTTTGACCCCATTTTGGTGTCTGCAAAAAAGATTTTTTGGCCTGGTGAGGTTGGCAACCGCCCTCATGGTGTTACTCCTCTCCTTGGCTCCTGAGGCGATTTGCAAGACAAAAGCCTCTAAAGAGGTTCCCCCCTCCACCCTGTCTGAAGAGAGGCGAAAGCTGGAGGTCTATGACTTCAAGGAAAAAGGATTGCTTCAGGAGCTGGCCCTCCTGGAGAAAGAGGTGGCTCGCAAACGGAAGGAAGTGGAAGGACTAAAACAGGAGTTGGAGGGTTTAAAGAGGAGTATTTCAAGCCTTCGAAAAAAGGCGCAAGAGGTAAAGGCTCTATCCAAGGAGATTGAATCCAGGTTGGCCGAAAGGTTAGTGGTGATTTACAAGTATGCAAGGCGGGGTTATCTAAAGGTTCTTGCAAGCGCCGGGGATCTGGATGAGTTTCGCCGTCGTCTCACCTATGTCAGCCGGCTAATGGCATCTGACAAAGAGGAGTTGGAAAGGCTTAACAGGGGGCGAATCAGCCTGGCCCGGGAGCTTTCCACCCTTGAGACAGATATATCCAGTGCAGAGGCCCGACTTGATGCCAGAGTGGAGCGCCTGGCAACACTTCAAAAAGAGATGGAGCGTCAGGTGATCCGACTCATGAAGATACATAGAGAGCGGGAATTCTACGAGACCGCGGTAAAAGAACTGGAAGGGGCCGCTGACAAGCTCAAGTATGTGGTGATCAAGACACAAGAGAAGCCTTCAAAAAAGCAGGCCTTCCAATGGGGCCACTTCAAGGCCCAAAGGGGTCGGCTATTGCCTCCCTGTGAGGGAAGGCTGATTAGGGGCAGGAAGTTTTTTAGGTCCAGGAGAAATCACCTTCATAAAGGTATTTTCATCAGGGCTAGCTCCGGGGCCAAGGTAAGGGCGGTTTTCTCTGGAAGGGTGGAATATTCAGGACTTTTGAAAGGTTATGGCCAGGTCATAATAATCAATCACGGGGAAAAATTCTTTACCATCAGTGCTCTGCTTGCCGAGAGAAAGAAAGAGGAGGGCGATTTTGTCAAGACAGGCGATATAATAGGCACAATCAAGGGGACAGGGGGGCCATTGGGCCCCACCTTGTACTTTGAGATCCGACACGACGGCAGGCACCTTGACCCTCTAAAGTGGCTCGATGTTTCAAAAGGTTGAAGGCTCGGGCGTTCATCCCATGAGGAGGCTTGACTTGATGGAGCTAAAGGCTCTATGGTGAACCATAGGCAATAACATAAGTTATAAACAATAAATTTGGGAGTATTCATGATGCAAAGATCAAATCCC
>JALVMN010000074.1 GCA_027027005.1 Desulfobacterales bacterium
ATCTGGGCGAACTAGAGGTCAAGGAGACTCCCAAAGGAGAATACGTCTGCGTAAGGCGGGTCCAAAAAGGAAAAAAGACCCAAGAGGTGTTGACCGACATGCTCCCAAAACTGGTCTCTCAGATCTCGTGGCCCAAGTCCATGAGGTGGGGAAGCATTGATTTTTCCTTCACTCGACCCATTCACTGGATCCTGGCCCTCTTTGACGGCCAGGTAGTGCCTTTTGAGCTGGCAGGTATAAGGAGTGGAAACCTGACATTCGGTCATCGGTTCATGGCCCCTGAACCCATTGAAATATCCAGTGTGGAGGATTACTTCAAGGCCCTCGAGCAGGCCTATGTGGTGGTGGACCAAAAGGAGAGGGAGAGATTGGTGGAAGAAGGGGCCAGGAAGGTAGCTGCCCAGGTGGGGGGAAGCCCTGGCCTTGACCCGGAGTTGGTCACCACTGTAGCCAACCTGGTGGAATATCCCTTGGCTTTGTGCGGCGGTTTTGATCACAAGTTCCTGAACCTACCTGAACCAGTCCTGATAACGGCGATGAAGGAGCACCAGAAGTATTTTGCTGTTTATTCGCCGCAGGGCACTTTGATGCCCAACTTTGTTACCATCAGCAATACCATACCCAAGGACACCCAGGTGGTGATCCGGGGAAACGAAAGGGTGCTCCGGGCCAGGCTGGAAGATGCAGAGTTCTTCTTCAGGGAGGACCGCAAGGCCCCTCTCCTGAATTCGCTGGAAGAGTTAAAGGGCGTCATATATCAGGCAGACCTTGGGACATCTTATGAAAAGGTGGAGCGGTTCACGAGGCTTGCAGGTTTCCTTGCCCAGAGGATCATTCCTGAGAAGCTGGATGAGGTGGAGCTTGCCTGCAGGCTGAGCAAGTGTGACCTGGTGAGCCACATGGTGGGGGAATTCCCCTCTCTTCAGGGGGTAATGGGGGAGATTTATGCAAGGCTGGATGGACATCCTGAAGAAGTCTGTGTGGCAATCAGGGAGCATTATATGCCTTTGCGGGCTGGAGGGGAGTTGCCCAGTTCCAAGATAGGGGCTGTAGTGGGCTTGGCCGACAGGATGGATACGGTGTGCGGATGCTTCTGTGTGGGACTGGAGCCCACCGGCACTGCTGATCCCTTTGCGCTGCGACGCCACGCACTGGCAATCCTCAGGATCCTTGAAAAGCTCCAGGCCCAGGTGACGATAGGAGAATTTATAAATGAATCCCTGGCCATCTTGAAGGAAAAACTCTTTTTCAATGAACAAGAGATATTTGAAAGAGTAATCCAGTTTTTCCGAGAGCGTTACAGGCACTTGCTATTGCGTGAAGGGTACGCTCCGGAATTGATCGAAGCCGTGATAGAGGTCAATTTTGACCAAACCCACCGTGCTAGGGCCGTCCTCCATCAGCTAAGCAGATTTTCCAAGGAGTCTGAATCCTTCGAACCACTGGTCCTCACCTTCAAGCGGGTCACCAATATCTTGAAAAATCAGAAAGGGAGATTTGCCGTAGAGCCCTCCCTTTTGAAAGAGCCGAGTGAAAAGGCACTGTGGCAGGTTTTTGAAAAAATTAGGGATGAACTGAACCTGTTGATCCAAGAGGGCAAATGGTATGAGGCACTGGAACTGTTGACCGGGTTTAGCAAGCCAGTGGACGAGTTCTTTGACCAGGTGGAGATATTGACAAAGGAGGCCCCGAAGTTGAGAGAAAACAGGGTTGGTTTGCTACAGCACATCTCTGAGTTATTTTTGAGGATTGCGGATTTTTCAAAATTTCCGGTTTGATACAGGTAATTATTTTTTGAGGAGGAGGATGTAGAGGTCTCCTTCGTGGCGCAAGTGGCCTGCAGCAATTTCTGCATAGGGACCGGCCCCCCAGAATATATCGGCCCGACCTGCCCCGCGGATTGCCCCTCCTGTATCTTGATTGAGCACAAACCTTGAAAACTCAACCCATTTGATAATATTTCCCGTGCGGTCCACCAGGGGTTTTTGGGTGGTGATGAAGCAAAGCGCCCCCTTTGGGAATAGCCTGGCATCGAGGGCAATGGAGCGGCCCGGGGTCAGCACCACTCCGATGTTCCCTATGGGGCCTGAATCAAGTTCTCTGAAGAAGACATACGATGGATTATGAGAAAGGATCTCATCTGCTGTGTAGGGATTTTCCTTCAGGTATTGGCGGATGCTCTGCATGGAGACCTGCTCCAACCCCAGGTAACCCTGCTCCACCATGTAACGACCGATACTCCTGTAGGGATGGCCGTTTGAGGCGGCATAGCCCACGTGGATGACCTGACCGTCCGGGAAGACAAGCCTCCCAGAGCCCTGGATCTGTAGGAACAGGACATCCACCGGATCCTTGAGCCAGGCTATCTCCAGCCCCCTTCCGGCCAGGACCTTTTCTGCCACTATCTGTTCTCGTGTATAATAAGGTAAGACCTCCTTTCCCTCCAATCTCCCCACCAATTTAATCCCCTTCAATCCCTCCCTGAACAACGAAAGGTCAATGGTCAGAAGATCCTCCGGCAGTCTATAAATGGGGTGTCTGTAAACCTGATCAGGCGTGGGGCTGGCCTCAAAGGTGGGCTCAAAATAGCCAGTAAAAAGCACCTTTGGATTCCCCTGCCTCCCAGTGGCCTTTAAAAGCATGAATTCATCCCTTAGCCGGTTATTCAATGCATCTTGGCTCAGGCCTTGTTGGGAGATAATTGCCAGGAACCTCTGTTGAGTCTCTATAACCCTCTGAACAGGACAGGTGATGGCCCCATAATGAAATAGATAGTCAGGGTCTAGCCGTTTAAGAAACTCGAGGTTTCTCTCGATGGCCAGACAAAGTGAGGAGAGGTCCATATCATCAGAAAAGGCGGGATAAAAATATTTGACTTCTCGCAGGGCCTGCTGAGGCCTCCTGGCCTCCTCCCTGAGGACAGGTGCACATCCAACCACCTGTAATAGCAGAAGGATTGTGCAACAAAAAAGGGTCAATCGTGGAAACATGAGCTACTCCCCGGGCAATTACAGAGCAGAAGTTTTAGATGTGCCAGACCTTAATACAGAAAAGAGGAGACAGGATCAAGGGGCTTCACAACTCGAAGAAGTGTCTCTTTTAACACACTTTTCTGTGGTTAGTTTGCCACAGCTAAAGAGGTAAATTTGCAAATTCCCAAAAAGTTCTGAAGGCTAAGGGGGATAGCTAGTTTAAAAAATCATTAAAAGTCAAATAGTTAGCTTGGCAGCCGCATTCAATTTTGTGGGTGGCACGCAGATTGCTTATATCTTCTAAAACTTTGCGTGCGAGGGGAACCATTAATGGATTATAGGCAACGGACAGTCAAAAAGGAAGTGGAATGTGCAGGAGTTGGTCTCCATTGCGGAAAGATGATCAAGATGCGGATCAAACCTGCGCCCGCGGATGCCGGAATCACCTTTGTGAGAACAGACGTTAAGGGTTTCCCGGCCATCAAGGCCACCTATGAAAACGTGACAGAAACAACACTAGCCACCACCATCGGCAACAACGGATGCAGGGTTGGTACCATTGAGCACCTGATGGCAGCCTTTTTTGGTTTGGGTATTGATAATGCCGTTGTTGAAATAGATGGCCCTGAAGTTCCAATAATGGATGGAAGTGCGGCTCCCTTTGTATTTCTGCTGAGGAGTGCCGGAGTGGAGCTTCAGGACAAGACCAAGAAATTCATGATAATTCAACGGCCCTTCAGTCTGAAAGACGGAAACCGCTCTGTTACCATTTCCCCTTCCAGGGAATTGAAGATAACCTATACCATTGACTTTGACCACCCACTCCTGAGGAACCAGACTTATGAAATGGTGTTTTCCAGCAAGGATTTTATCAGAGAGATAAGTAGGGCCAGGACATTTGGGTTTCTCAAAGATGTCCAGGCACTCAAGCAGGCCGGTCTTGCAAAGGGTGGTTCCTTGGACAATGCCATTGTGGTGGATGATTTCAAGATACTGAATCAAGATGGCCTCAGATACGAAGATGAATTTGTACGCCACAAGATACTGGACTTCATCGGTGATTTGTCCATCCTGGGGGTGCCTGTGATAGGGCACTTCAAGGTCGAGAGGTCAGGCCATTTTCTTAACCAGGAGATGTTGCGCAGCCTGGTCAATTCCAAGAAGCACTGGAAGTTTATCTCTTTTGACCCACTTCATCCGGAAGCCCAACCTCAGAACTCAGCACTCAGTGTCCCAGCCTTTGCCCTGCCTGAAGGCCTAGTTGCTTGATGGGTCTATCGCCTCTCCTTTCTGTTTGAGCTTACTATATCCCTTGCTTTTGCCAAAGGTGTAACGTATTATCATTTCTCTGGAAAATCCGATGGATTTTTAATGGTTGCGGCACACTTTCTTGGGCTAGGGAATGAGAATGCTTCTTTCAAGGCTGGGCTTAAAAAGGTGGGCTTTGATTATTTCGACACTATTGGCGGTTATGGCCTTGTCATTCAATGTGGCAATTGCCCAAAAAGAGCCCAGGATAACTGATATCGTGGTTACAAATACACGAGACCATCTCTTGGTCTATTTCACCGTGAAAGACTGTTTTTCTCCTGACATAACAAAGGCGATCCTGAGTGGAATCGAGACCTCTTTCACCTTCTTTGTCAGACTTTATGAACCGAGGGACCTATGGTGGGATAAAACCCTTTCCGAGGTGGAGGTGACCCACACCATCCAGTACGACAGCCTCAAGAAGGTCTTCAAGCTCCACTTGCCAGAGCGGGAAGGTGGAAAAGTGGAGGTAAAGGATTTTGAAGAGGCCAAGTCCTTGATGTCAGAGGTGGTGGGCCTTAAGGTTATCAGGCTTGATCAACTGAAAAAAGGGGAAAGGTACCAGATACAGATGATGGCTGAGCTGGACAAGATAAAGCTTCCCTTTCATCTTCACAATATATTGTTTTTCCTATCTCTCTGGGATTTCGAGACCCCGTGGTATGCCGTGGACTTTAGGTATTGATTGAAAAGGCCGTGGTTAGCTATCTGGAAGCAGAAAGGCGTGACCTAAAGAGGAGGAGGAGGGAGAGGTATGCCATCTTTTTCCTCCTATTGCTGATCTCTGGCCTGACATATCTTGGGACCAGGGTGTTTGACCTTGGGATGGAGCTCCCCTTTTCTAGCAGTATATTGGTCTTTGCCCTGATCAACCTCAATGTCATCCTCTTGTTGTTACTCCTATTTCTCACAGTTCGAAACCTTGTAAAGCTGCTTTTTGAGCGCCGCAAAGGCATTATGGGGGCCAGGGTGAGGACCAAGCTTGTGCTAGCCTTTGTCAGCCTTTCACTCCTTCCCACCATGATCATATTTTTTGTCTCTGTGCAGTTCATTTCCACCTCCATTGAATACTGGTTTGACCTCCAGATAGAACAGTCCCTCAAGAACTCCCTCCAGGTGGGTCAAGACTACTACAACCAGGTGGGCGAAGAGCTTCTCTCTTTTGGAAACAGCCTGAGCCGGGTAATAACCTTTGAGGGGTTGATGTTACTGTCAAGAAAGGAGGAACTGGAAAGATTCCTGGAGGAGAAGAGAAAGGAATACCACCTGGCATCCTTGAGGATTTATTCGCGAAAGCTGGAACTGAGAGCCCAGAGCCAGGACAAAGGAGTGGACCTCAGCCCATTTGAGCCCCTGGGGGCAGACTTGTTGAGACAGGTGGTGGAGGGCGGGACGGATAACAAAGTGGTCCAGTCCTCCCCCCACGGAGATCTGGTCTCAGGCATTATTCCTATATTTTCAAGGACAGAGACAAAGGCCGTTGTTGGCATCATAGTGCTCTCTAAGTTTGTCCCGGGCAGTTTTGTGAACCGCCTCAAGGCCGTCTCGGCAGGGCTCCAAGAATACCGGCAGTTGAAGATGCTGAAAAAGCCCATAAAGCTGAGCCATATGATCACCCTTTCCATAGTGACGCTTCTTGTGATTTTCTCGGCTATCTGGTTTGGTTTTTACCTCTCACAGGGGATAACGGTGCCGATCAGGGAGTTGGCCGAGGGTACCAAGAAGATCGCCTCTGGTGACTACGATGTCTTTATTGACCTGGAATCCAAGGATGAAATAGGGATCCTGGTCAATTCTTTTAACAGGATGGCCCAGGATTTACGCATCAGTAAGGCGGAACTGGAAAAGGCCAACGAGGAACTGATAAGGAGCAATATTGAACTGGAACAGAGAAGGGCCTATATGGAGATCGTGCTGGCAAATGTTGCGGCTGGTGTGGTCTCGGCTGACAGGGAAGGCCGTATTCTCACCATAAACATGTCGGCTGAAAAGATCCTGGGCCTTAGTGCGGAAAGTGTGCTGGGCA
>JALVMN010000075.1 GCA_027027005.1 Desulfobacterales bacterium
GCCCTTGCACCATAGGAAGAGAGTCCTTTTTGGGCTTTCGGGTGGTGGTTTACAGTGCCATCCTCAAGGAGGCGGTCTGGGTAGGGGCCCGTGCCACCATACTGGAGTCACAGATAGAATCTCATACCATGGTGTCTGGAGGAAGATTGATTCATTCTCCAGACCAGGTGAATCAGCTCCACACCGTGTCCATGGAGCACGAAGAGTTCAGGAAGGAGACCATTGAGATGGGACAGGCCTTGAGAGAGGCCTACTCCAAGCTTTATTCGCAAAAGGATTCCCAATAGAGTTTGTATACAGGGAGGAAGTGGCGAAATGGGAAAATGGGATTTTGGCATAACCTTGGCTGTGGTGGGGATGGGGGGGACCATGCTGGTCCTCTACTTCCTGAGCCTTGTGATAAGTCTTCTGAAAAGGCTGTTCCCCCACAAGAAAGAAACCGCATCGTGACATAGGAGGTAACGAGATTGTACGAGGCCGTTCAATCGCTTTATGGATTTCTGCTTTCAGGATTTGCTGAACTGACCATCCAGCAGGTCTTCATGATGGGCCTGGGTGGTGCACTGATATATTTGGGTATAGCCAAGGGCTACGAGCCGCTCCTGCTCCTTCCCATTGGCTTTGGAGCCATCTTGGTGAACCTTCCCCTCACCGGGCTCATGGAGGAGGGAGGGCTCTTAAGATTCTTTTATGATTACGGGATCAAGACAGGGGTCTTTCCCAGCTTGATATTCATAGGAATAGGGGCCATGACAGACTTTGGCCCTTTGCTGGAAAACCCCAGGATCCTGCTCCTTGGAGCAGCGGGACAGTTTGGGATTTTTCTGACCCTGTTTCTGGCACTGGCCTTGGGATTCAGCAAGCTGGATGCCGTGGCAGTGGGGATTATCGGGGCATGTGACGGCCCCACTGCCATATATGTAACATCTAAATATGCCCCTCACCTGCTGGGAGCAGTATCAGTGGCTGCCTATTCCTATATGTCGCTTGTGCCATTGATCCAGCCTTCCATAATGCGGATCCTCACCACCCACAAGGAACGCAACATCATCATGAAGGCACCAAAATCTCCTGCCAGCAAGAGGGTGAGGATCATATTCCCCATCGCGGTGACTATAATTGGATGCCTTGTGGCGCCAAAAGGGGCGCCACTGCTGGGGATGATAATGCTCGGGAACCTGTTGCGTGAATCAGAGGTGGTCTCCCGCCTCACAGGGGCTGCAGAAAACGAGATCACAAACGTGGTCACCCTGTTTCTCGGGGTCTGCATAGGGGCCACCATGCGGGCAGAGCAATTCCTGAGGTTACAGACCTTGATGGTACTTGGGCTGGGATTCATTGCCATATGCCTGGGAACTGCCACAGGATTGCTTTTCGGAAAACTGATGAGCAAGTTGAGCCGCGGCAAGATCAATCCCCTGATCGGTGCTGCCGGCATTTCGGCCTATCCCATGGCCGCCCGGGTTGTCCAGATCGAAGGATTCAAGTACAACAAGAGGAGTTACCTGTTGATGCACGCCATGGGCGCCAATACCGGGGGGCAGATAGGCTCTGTCATGGCAGCCGGCATCATGCTCTCGGTACTGGAATCTATGAAGCTGATCTAGAATGGCTACTAAACTCCATAAGCGGGCACTCTGCTTCATGGCCTGCCCCTTAAAAGCACTGCTTTTTTTTATAGGAGTGTGGCTTCTCGTCTTGGAAGGGACTGGGCCATTGTGCGCCCAGGGTCCCTTCCAGGTGGCAGTGAGCATCCTGCCCCAGAAATACTTTGTGGAGCGGATCGGGGGGCGGAAGGTCCAGGTTCTTTCCATGATCCCGCCCGGGGCAAGCCCTGCACTTTACGAGCCAAGCCCGAGGCAAATGGCCGCCCTTTCCCGCTGCAGGCTCTATTTCACCATCGGGGTGCCATTTGAAAAGGCCTGGGTAGAGAGATTCAAGAACAGCAATCCTCATCTCTCATTCATCCCGATTGACAGGTGGGTGGCCAAGATACCCAT
>JALVMN010000076.1 GCA_027027005.1 Desulfobacterales bacterium
ATCTATGGGCCGAGCCTGGCACACGATGCATTCATCTGGAACAAACCCACCAAATCATAAAGCTTTTTAGGGATATCCTGGATGTGGTGGCCCCACATGTGGCCATCATCACCGAGACAAATGTCCCCCATGAGGAAAACATATCCTATTTTGGCAACGGATATGACGAGGCACAAATGGTTTACAACTTTGCCCTCCCACCCCTTGTTCTCTATACCATGTATAAGGAGGACGCCACTGTGCTAAGTGATTGGGCCGAGACCTTGGTTCCGCCTTCAGAGGATACGCACTTTTTCAATTTCCTCGACTCCCACGATGGCATTGGTTTGATGGGTGTCAAAGACATATTGCCTAAAGAAGAAATCAATTTTATCATTGAGAGAGCCAAGGAACATGGAGGCCTTATCTCCTTTAGGTCCGGGGAGGATGGAGGTCGGGAACCGTATGAAATCAATATCACTTGGTTTAGTGCCTTAAATAAAGAAGGCGATGAGGAGGATATAGCATTCCAAGTTCACCGGTTCGTAGCCTCTCGAGTAATCGCCCTGGTTCTAAAAGGGGTCCCAGGTATTTATCTCCATAGTCTCATAGGCACAAAAAATGATATTGACTCGGTCATTGCCACCCATTCAAATAGGGAGATAAACCGCACTATCATAGATGACAAGTTCATTTCTGAGGCCCTCCAGGACCCCCTTTCAAAAATATCCCGTATCAACAGGGAGCTGGGACGTCTCGTAAAGCTTAGAACAAAGCTTAGGGCCTTCCATCCAAGAGGTGGGCAAAAAATAATCAGGGTGCACCCACGCGTATTTTCCCTGCTGCGTACCTCTCCTGAGGGGGATCAGCACATACTATCCCTTATCAATGTATCCTCTAAGGTGGTGCGCCTGGAGATTCCTCTACTAACCTTGGGGGTCAAGGAAAATCAATGGTATGACCTGGTAAGCGAAATGGAATGGTGGGCCGAAAACGCTCTCTTGACACTGACACTGCAGCCCTACGATATTGCCTGGCTTGCCCCGGTTACTGAAGCGGAATAATGCTCCCTACTGAATAGCATGAAAAAAACCGTAAATTCCTTCCTCCACCTCTCCCAGTTTTTCTCTCACCTTTCCCACGGTTTGCCTATCCATTTTCAAAATCTCCAAAGCCTTTTCCGACACTTCACCAACCGGGCCGCTGCACGCATTTCCTATGGAGGCTTGGCGGGCCAATGCATCAGCTATAGTCAATATTGCAGTTTCCCCTAAAAAGTCTGTCCAGGATTCTTCAGGGCTGTGATGCTTGGTAACAGGCTCCACAATTACATTTGGAAACTTCCAGCGAGATAGCAATATACCTCCGACTTCTCCGTGATCAATACCTATAATTTGCCGCTCCGCCTCATACAAGGGTTCTGCAACATCCGATCTACTCCTTTCTACTGCTGCTGCAAATTCATTTGGCAAGAACTCGGCAAGGATAATCTTCCCCACGTCATGAAGGAGTCCGACAATAAAAAGGGTCTCTGTGTACTCAGAATGACCCTTTCCTTCCTCCATTCGCCTGATGGCTGTAGCCACTGCAAGGCTGTGAACCCACAAATCCTCTATGCTGAACGCCTCCGCCGTAACCTTTGAAGGCAGGCTCCGGATAACTCCGACCGAAACGGCCAGGGACTTCACCATGTTGAAACCCAACAAGGCCACTGCCCTATCAAGACTGCTTATTTTCTGAGGGAACCCATAGTACGCGGAATTGGCTACTTTTAGTATCTTGGAGGTCAGGGCAGGGTCGTGGGAAATAGCTTCTGTGATCTTTTCAACGTCACTGCTTGCCTCCTCCATGAGGGACAGGATCCTTGGTACCACAGTGGGTAGTGTGGGTAGCTCATCGATCTTGGAGTATATTATAGATCGAAGCTTTTCTATTTTCACGTCAGTTTGGCCTCCATTCACACTTTGCGGTTGGAACTCCAAGGCCGTTTACACCTCCTCGGCACGCACGCTTCTTCCATGAAGGTAGCACAGTAATTAACTCCATTTTCCCGTCCAGCTTCCTAACCAAGAGGCCCATATTTGTCAAGATAACTGTGCTGTCTCACATAAATCAAGGAGAGATGAATACCTTAGGCGCCTACATCGGATGAACCAGATTTATAATGAATATGGCAATATTTAGAGACCTAGCGGAGGAGGGCGGCCGGTGTGGCCGCCCCCTTTGGTCTTCCTATTGGAGGGTATTAAAGTTCAGGATCCTATCGGTATGTTCCCAGTACTTGAACTTTGCCTTAAGTCCTTTCCCTTGTGCCAAGGTGACCGTGCCCTGGGATTCGATAACCTTCTGCCCTTCAGGCGACGTGATCCAGTCCAGGAAAGCCTTTACTTGTCCTGTGGGTTTCCCCTTGGTGGCCAGGTAAAGGGGTCGAAAGAGAGGATACTTTCCGGTTGAGATTGCCTCAACAGAAGGGTAAGCCCCATCCAGTTTCAATATTTTCAGTTTCCTCCCTTTGAAGACCCGTTTCTTGGCACTGCTGATCCCCGTAATGCCAATGGCATTTTTATCTTTCAACACGGTCTTCTCCAGGGGGCCTGAAGACTTGACAAGCTTTGCCCGCGGAGTGAATTCCACCTCAGGGTCATTAAATATCATTTTTCTGGCCATGTACCCTACTCCGCTCACCTTGCCGGTCCTGGCAACCACCAGAATCTCTTGATCAGGGCCGCCCACTTCCTTCCAATTGGTTATCCGGCCGGTCATTATCTTTTTGAGCTGTTCGACGGTTAGTGAATCCACAGGGTTGTCAGGATGGACCACGGCAACCAGGGCATCCCAGGCAACCACTGTGAGAAACACCTCACCCTCTTTTTGCGGGAATTTATCGGGCAGTGCAGGTCTGCAGGTCCCTCCCATATCGCTCAAGCCCGCATTGGTGAACCGTATCCCTTTTGTGGCGCCTCCTCCGGAGAGTTTGATATCTACACCACTTTTTTCCTTGTATGCAGCGGCAGCCTCTTTCATGTAGGCCTTTTTACTTATGCCGCACCCGGTCCAGGTAAGGTTGTCGCTTACTGCATCCCCCGGGTTACCAAACAAAAACACTAGGGTGATGAGAAATGCCGTAATAAAAATACTAAATCTTCCAATAAACAAGTGATGCCTCATTTTTCCCTCCTTTGTCTGATTATTTAGAATGTCTCCATATCCTCTCTGTGAGACTCCATTGGAACTACCCGGGAATCCTGGTCTTCTCGGTTATCTGGGTCCTTCTTTTCCGGTTCTGCCTCAAAGGGCGCTCGATCTTGAGACGACCTTTTTCCACCTATTAGGACCTCCAGATCCATTGCAACTGACTTCATGGTCTCTGCCTGGGCACTGAGCTGTTCTGCTGCAGAAGCACATTCCTCGGTGGTTGCTGCAGACCTCTGGGTAACTGTCTCTATCTCCTCTGCACCATTGCTCACCTGCTGGATGCCCTCTGCCTGTTCCTGAGAGGCCGTAGCGATCTCTTTTACCAGTTGGCTTATCTTGGAGATATTGGAACTCACCTCGGAGAAGACCTCGTTTGTCCGGCTCACAAGCCCTGAGCCGGTTTCTACACTGTTTGTGGTTTCTTCCAGGAGCTTGGTGGTCTCCTTGGCAGCATCGGCAGCCCTCATGGCAAGATTCCTCACCTCATCTGCCACCACTGCGAACCCTGCCCCTGCCTCTCCGGCCCTGGCCGCCTCCACTGCTGCATTCAATGCCAGCAAATTGGTCTGAAAGGCAATTTCATCGATGGTCTTGATGATCTTGGATGTCTTCTCACTTGCACTCATTATCTCTTCCATTGATCGGGTCAGATCACCCATGGACTGGTCAGCTTGGTCCATTATCTGGGTTATTCGACCCGCCATTTCTTTAGCCTCGGATGCGTTCCGGGAATTTTGCTTGGTCTGGGAAGCGAGCTCCTGTAATGTGGAGGAGACCTCTTCCAAGGAGGCAGCTTGCCGGCTTGCATCCCCTGCAAGGGATTGAATCGCAGATGAGACCTCTATGGAGGCTGCTGCCACCTGGTTTGCGCCTTCACCCATCTGCTGAGAGATGTGCTTTAAGGACCTTATCAATTTTCTAGAGATGAAAAAGGCGGCCACTAGCGCGATTGTAATGGCCCCCATCCCCAATAAAAGCACATTTCTCTTGAGGGAGCGGGCTGCCGCAAGAAGCGACTCATCAGTGGTGGTTGCTGACATCAGCTCCTTTGCGCACTGGCTGAAAAGTCTCATCAGGGCAGTTTTTGCAGGTAACGTCTCCTCGCTGTATATGGCTCTGGCCCTCTGATCCATTCTTACCAAGTCTCTTGTTACAGAATGAATTACATTAAGTGAGTCATCTAGCCTCTTTACCACAGGGATGAAATACCGCTGGTATGCATCCCTGGCCTCCTTTTGGGAGAGGAGTTGCCCCTGATATTTAATGGCTTCCATGAGATGTTTTTTAAGGAGCCTCTCTGCAATCGAGAAATTATCGACGAAAAGGGAGCGGGCCGTCTCGCTGTCACCATCGACCATTGCATCATTAATCTTTTCAGCCGAATCACACATATCCTTAAGGGCTGCCCTTGCCTGATCCATGTGGGTCTTGAGTTTTGGGAATTGTCCTGTGTATTGAATCCATTTCGGGTCTGAGAGAAATTTTCCAAGGGCGGTTTTTTCCGGGCTTGTTTCAACTCCCAGTTCTTCAAGCCCTTCCATGATGGCGGCTGAGATCATGGTGACCCATTCAGTGTGTTCATCCATGGCGGATTTAAGTGCGGGCAAAAACCCGACATCTGCCTCAAGATACGCCCCTTTCACTTTGGAAAAAGCATCTGTTAATTCCTGATATGAGGCCTTGAGTTCCGCAAGTGCCTGGGAATATCTGGGATCCACAGAAGAGACCTTTTTGACATTCTCTATAAGCGAGACAACTTCGCCGTTCACAAGAGCTTCTTTTGAGGGCAATCCTTTGTGAGGATCAGAGAGTCCATCCTCTATCCGCTTGGTTAGTCCTCTAAGCCATCTCTCCACATCACTTACGTCTGAAAGCAGGCCTTCCGGGGCGTTCTTGTAAGTGTCTCGAATCTTGCGGCTGCTTTCGTGAAGCCGTTTATGCTCTTCTTCCATTTTGCTGAGAATTGGCACAAGATCTGGGAACAGGGTTTCGGCATGCCGTCTGTCCTGGCCATGGATGAATTTACCCAGGGTACACTTTGTGGGATCCAATTGAATGTCCAGATTCTTGACATCACCTGCCAAAAAACTGCCAAGCTTTGCCATCCATTTGTGGTGGGCGGTCTCGGCATCCTTGAACACCGCCACCAGACGGCTGCCCCTTACGGTGTCTTCCACCTTTTTGTACATCCCGCTCACTCCAAATAAGGTGAAGATACAAAGGAGCACAAGCACCAGGATTACGCAGCCGAACCCCAGCCAGATCCTTTGGGACACCGACAATCCTTGCTTTTTTTGACTTCCACTCTCTTGTTTTCGTCGGAAAACGTTCATAATCTTCCTCCAGCTTAAAAGGGGAGATGTGCACTCAGAGGCCCATTGGTGTTACATTTCAGCAAAGATTATGCCAAGTTATCGAAAATCATGGTAACCATGAGCAGTGGGTATGGGTTGTCTTTTGTGCCCAAGTTTTGTTAGAGTTTAGGCTCGCTATCAGGATGACTATAAAAAGAGATCCCGCAGTGAAGAAAATGACAAGAAAACGCACAAAAAAAACCTTCCATGAAATCCGAAAACAGCTTGAGGGCATTGAGGAAGAGTTGCAGCGCAGGGGGGTAAAGGTTCGCTACGAGAGACTTGAGGCCTCAGGCCTGAAACTCCGAAGCGGTCTTTGCAAAGTCAAAGGCCAGATTTACCTGTTCGTGGACAAAAGGAAACCCCTTTCAGAGATGAAGGAGATAATGAAAGAATGCCTGGAAGAGCTGCCCTCATTCGCCCGGATTCCTGAAGCAGGCCCCACCCATCGAGGGCTGATAGATACCCGCCAGGAGCCAGGGGGACCGGGCCTTGAGACCTCAGGCCATGAGAGCTAAGCTTTTCTTTGACGGCAGGCTGGAGGAACTCGCCGTTTTTTACCTGTTATTTCAAATCTGTTTTTGTGTTCTATCCTGCTCTGAGGCCTGGGCGACAATGGCAGGATGCGGGATCACCCTTGGGCCCAATGACTCTCTCCTTATAAAAGGCATGGGCGGCAGGGTGTATGCCAGCCATTATCCGGAGATACCCAGGATACCTGCCTCCACCATAAAGCTGCTCACCTCCCTTGCAGCCTTTGACTTTTGGGGGCCGTCTCACAGATTCAAGACCGAACTTTTCACGGACCAAGAAGGGAATTTGTACGTAAAGGGGTATGGAGATCCCCTGCTCATCTCAGAAGTGCTAACTCACATGGCCTTCAAGATCTCCCAGAAGGTCAAAAATGTCAAAGATATAATAGTAGATGACTCTTACTTTGATAAGCCGATCCAGATCCCTGGACGAGCATTTTCCTCCAATCCCTATGACGCACCCATAGGGGCGCTTTGTGCCAATTTCAACACCATTTTTTTCAAGAGGGATTCCCATGGAAGGCCTGTGTCAGCCGAACCCCAGACCCCCCTCATCCCTTTTGCCCGAAAAAAGATCCTGGAACTAGGCCTTCCAGAAGGCCGGGTCACCCTTTCACACCACCCCGACGACCCTTCAAGATATGTTGGGGAACTCTTGGCCCATTTCTTGAGAGAAAATAATGTAAAGGTCCGGGGAAAGGTCAGGGTCGGTATCAGGCCAGAGGGGCTCGAGCCATTGCTGATCTACTTTTCTCCCTTTACCTTGAAGCAAGTGATTGCAAAGATGCTCGAGTTTTCCAATAACTTCATGGCCAATCAGATTCTCGTCAGCATGGGGGCTGGGAGGCTCGGTCCTCCCGGCACGATTTCCAAGGGGGTAAGGGTGGTAACAGATTATGCTCAACGGGTCTTGGGGCTTCGGAGCCTCCGACTTGTGGAGGGCTCAGGGCTTTCCAGAGAAAACAGGATCTCGGCCACTGACATGATAAGGGTCCTTCAGGAATTTGCCCCCTATCGAACCATTCTGAAGAAAGACGGAAGGCTTTTCTACAAGACCGGCACATTGAAGAACATAAGTTCCTTGGCCGGGTACTTACATATTCCCGGTAGTAGAAAAACAGTACTGTTTGCCATTTTTACATCAGGCTACCAAGACAAGCTCCCAAGGGTGAAGGCCTGCCTGGATTCCATAAAGCTGGATGGGGGTCTCGGGGAGTAACAACGCCCAATTTACTTCTTCTTGAAGAGCTTTTCCAATGCCTCACGGGCCTCTTGGGCCCTGTTGATCCCGTTCCTCGCATCCCCTTTCATGATAAAATACTCACAAAAGTTGGCCCTTTCTTTGTCAACCACCCGCTCGGCTGAGACCTCCCTGCACTCGTTGTAGGCATGGGGGTCATAAAATTTGCACTGCATACAACAGTGTAGATCCCTTCCGCAATGAGGGCATACATCCCGGCGGCCCACCTTTTCCTCAATCTCCAGTTGGGCCTTGCAGAATACACATTTCATTATACTTCACCTCCAACTTGGGTTAAAATTCTTCACAACGGACCAAAAGGGATACTGGCAATTACCCCTTTCACTAGATTCCATGGTTTCGACAACCGCTACTGGCGCTATCAGGTTCTTGCTATGAGAGAAAAAACGCTTGATTATACAATGTTAGACCACACGGCGGACTTAGGGATGATTGTGCGCGCCACAAGCCTTGAAGGGCTCTTTGAGGCAGCGGCCCTTTCCATGATACACATTATGTTGAAATTTGACACCACTAATCACGCTACCAAATCACCTTTATCGGCCGAAGGCCAGGATCTTGAGGACCTCATGGTGCGGTGGTTGGGAGAGGTCCTGTATCTCTTTGAAGGGGAGAAAATGATTCCCGTTGATGTAGACGTGATGAGAATTTCTTCCACCTCCGGCTCCCATCCACACCCAGACATCAACGTGGAGGCCATGGTGAGCACGATCCCCTTTGACCCGCAAGTCCACGAGCTTCTCTGTGAGATAAAGGCCGTTACCTATCATCAAATTGAAGTCAGACAAAAAAACAGCCACTGGGAAACACGGGTCATATTTGACCTTTAAGAGCCCATAACCGATGGTGTAGCAGCTTCATAATCGGACTGTTTGCTCCTTTGCTTAACTACTAATTTCGGAGGTAATACCATGGATATAGAACTAAAGAAATTGGATGATGTCAGATGGCTCATCCCCAAAAAGGGTCAGATGCGTGTGCCCGGCCTGATATATTCCAGCCCGGAACTGATCGAGGCGGTCCGCCAGGACCAGAGCCTCGTGCAGGTAAGCAATGTGGCGACATTGCCCGGCATCGTGGGTCACTCTCTTGCTATGCCAGACATCCACTGGGGCTATGGATTCCCCATAGGAGGTGTGGCCGCCTTTGTGGAGGAGGAGGGCGTCATATCTCCGGGCGGGGTGGGCTATGACATTAATTGTGGTTGCAGGATCATGACCACTGCACTCAGGGCGGATGAGATAAGGCCCATGATAAAGGACCTGGTGGCAGCACTTTTCACAAATATCCCCACCGGGGTTGGCTCCAGGGGGGCCGTAAAACTCAGCAAGGCCGATGAAGCCAAAGTGGCGGTGGAGGGAGCTTCGTGGGCCGTGAAAAAGGGATTCGGCCATCTCCAGGACCTGGAAAGGACCGAGGACCGAGGCGCAATACCTGGGGCTGACCCATCTGTGGTGAGCGACAAGGCCTTCAAGCGCGGCATTGACCAGTTGGGCACCCTGGGCTCAGGGAACCACTTCCTGGAGATCCAGGTGGTGGATGAAATCTACGACGAATCCAAGGCCAAGGCCTTTGGGCTGTTTGAAGGCCAGATCACCATCATGATTCACTCCGGCTCAAGGGGATTTGGGCACCAAATATGTGATGACTTCCTCAAGGAAATGGCAAGAAAGGTTCAGGAGGAACGCTTCCAACTGCCCGACAGGCAGCTTGCCTGTGCTTACATAAGGTCGGACCTGGGGCGCAGATACCTGGCCGCCATGGCCTGTGCAGCCAACTATGCCTGGGCCAATCGTCAGATACTGATGCATCTCACCCACGAGACACTGCTCAAGGCCCTCTCAGTAAGTCCTTCTGAGCTTGGAATGAAGCTACTCTATGACGTGTGCCACAACATTGCAAAGATCGAACGCCACACCGTAGAGGGCCAGGAATTGACCGTATGTGTTCACCGCAAAGGGGCAACCCGTGCCTTGCCCCCAGGCCACCCTCTCCTGCCAGATATCTACAAGGATGTTGGCCAGCCCGTGCTCATACCCGGTGACATGGGGACCCATTCATATGTGCTGGCCGGTGCAGAAGGGGCCTTGAGAGAGACATTTGCATCCAGTTGCCATGGGGCAGGGAGGGTGCTAAGCCGCTCCCAGGCCACAAAGAAGGCCAAGGGGCGGGCAATTCACAGGGAGCTGGAAGACAGGGGAATATTTGTCCAGTCAAGGGGTAAGAAGACCCTGAAGGAAGAAATGCCCGAGGCTTACAAGGATGTCTCCCAGGTGGTGGAAGTGGTCCACCGAGCCGGCCTTGCCCTGAAAGTTGCCCGCATGAGGCCGCTCGGGGTAATCAAGGGTTGATATTCTCCTGACTTGTACGAGGGGCAGCAGCCCCTGAAGCCAGCCCTTAACTTGACGAAATTGCTTGCCGCACCAAGCCGCTTTGGTATATAGAGAGGCCCTGGAATAACCGTCCGTGCTCCTGGCTAAAGGAGCTTGGGCCTGATTCGCCATTTGTGGATCGATTATTCTATACGGAAAGGAGAAGAGATATGTACGAACTCACCGAAGAACAAAAGATGCTGAAAGATACAGTGGCCCGCATTGCCAAAGAGCAGGTGGCCGCGGGCGCGGAACAGAGGGACGAAGAGGCCAAATTTCCTTGGGACATGGTGGAACTCCTGAGGGAAAATGCACTCTTCGGGGCCGACTTCCCTGAAAAATACGGGGGCTCTGAAATGGGCCTCCTGGCATTGTGCCTGGCCATTGAAGAGCTTGCAAAGGTATGCGCATCCACTGCAGTGCTTCTCCTGGTCCATGAACTGGGTGCCACCCCGATTCTCCTTGCAGGCAATGAGGCCCAAAAAGACAAATATCTCCCAAAACTGGCCACAGGTGAACACCTGGCAGCCTTTGGACTTACCGAACCCAATGCCGGCTCTGATGTTGCAGGCCTCAAGACCAGGGCCGTAAAGGATGGGGATCATTACATCCTGAACGGCACCAAGATATTTATCTCCCACGGCGATGTCTCAGAGGTGATATGCATTGCCGCAAGGACCAATGCAGAGCAGCCCGGCCACAAGGGGATCAGCTTTTTTATCGTTGATCGCAACACACCAGGGCTCAGCATAGGCAAGCACGAGAAAAAACTGGGCCTCAGGGCCTCTTCCACCGTGGAAATCATCATGGAGGATGCAAAGGTCCCGGCCGAAAACCTCTTGCTTGAAGAGGGAAAAGGGTTTCATATCGCCATGAAGACCCTGGATTTTACCAGGATCCCTGTGGCTGCCCAGGCAGTGGGAATCGCCCAAGGGGCCCTTGACTACGCCATCCAGTACACCAAGGAGAGGGTGCAGTTCGGAAAGCCGCTCTTTTCCTTTCAGGGGCTTCAGTGGATGATGGCCGACATGGCCGCGGAGGTGGAGGCGGCACGCCAGCTCATGTACAAGGCAGCCTCTGTGTTTGAAAAGCTCCCCAAAAACATGGACAGGCTCCCCAAAGAGACCATCCGGTACTCGGCCATGGCAAAACTGGTGGCGGCCGAGACCGCCATGAAGGTCACCACTGACGCAGTGCAACTATTGGGAGGTTATGGCTACATAAGGGAATATCCTCTTGAGAGGATGATGAGAGATGCCAAGATAACCCAGATATACGAAGGAACCAGCCAGATACAGAAAATCATTATTGCAAACACACTGTAATCAGGCAGTTTGATTGTTCTTGGGGGAATGGAAGAAAGCGCATGGATTGCATCACTGATACTTGCTGCAGGAAGGGGCAGCAGGATGAAGGGATACCAGGGGAGCAAGGCCCTGCTTCCCCTTATCCCAGAAAAATGCCCTTTCCAAGGCCGACACTCCATCCTTGAAAACATAGTGGCCAATCTTCCCAGGGGCCTCCGTGTGGTGGTGGTGCATCACCAAAAGGACCGGGTAATAGCAGAGGCCCAGCGATTGGGACTCATCCATGTGGAACAACCCATGCTGAACGGAACGGGTGGTGCACTGCTGGCAGCGAGCTCCCTCTTACAAATCCTTCAGTGGCAGCGTCTCATCATCACCATGGGGGATGTGCCCTTCGTAACAAGGGAGACCTACATGAAACTGGCAGATGCCCTCTATGAATGGCCGATGGTGGTGCTTGGTTTCGTGCCTGAAGACAGGAAACAATACGGGCTTCTTGAGACCAAGGACGGGCATGTAGCCAGGATAGTTGAATGGAAATACTGGAAGGATTTCAGTGAAAAGCAGTTGCAAGAACTCAACATCTGCAATGCAGGGATCTATGCCATTCGAAGGGAGGTGCTCTTTTATTATCTCCCCCTGCTACGCTCCCTGCCCCACAAGGTGAAAAAGGAACTGGACGGCAAATGGGAGACCTTTCCCGAATACTTTATCACTGACCTTGTTCATTTCTTGGCAAGAGACGGAAGGCCTGCAGGTTACATCCTGGCACCAGATGAAACCGAGGTCATGGGAGTTGACGACCTGGAGGCCTTGCTCCGTGCCCAGGAGATATTTGCCCTCAGGCACGGCCATCCAAGATCTTAGCAAGCCTTTCCAGATCATTGCCGTGACCCAGGGCGATCAAGGTATCACCTGCCTCTATCTTGGCACTTGAGGAAGGGTTGAAGAGCATGGTGCCGTCGGCCTTCCTTATGGCCACGATGATCACGTTCATCTCCTGTCTGATGCCAGAGTCAAGGAGGGTAACCCCGTTGAGCCTGGACTTTTCACTTACCCTGAGCTGTTCCAGTTGAAGCTCAATGCTTTCGTCCTGGACAGTCAATTCCAGGAAATCATCCACTGCCGGTCTGATTATGGTCTGGGCCATCTTGTGGCCACCTATGAGATAGGGCAAGACCACCCTATTGGCCCCGGCCCTCATCAGTTTTTTCTGGGTCTGTTCCTCGTCCGCCCTGGAGAGTATGAAAAGATCGGGGTTGAGGCCTCTTGCCGTAAGGATGATGAAGAGATTGTCTGAGTCAGAGGATACCACCGCCACCAGGCCCCTGGCCTTTTCAATGCCTGCTTGGATCAAGATCTCTTCGCTGGTGGCATCCCCTTTGAGGAACGGAATCCCCTCTGCCTCCAGGATCTCGCGCAATCCTTCGTCTTTGTCGATCACCAGGACGGGTATCTCGTTGGCCTTCAGTTCATGGGCTATGATTCGCCCTATTCGACCATACCCACATATGATGTAGTGCCCTTTTAATTTTCTTATCTGGCGGTCCAATTTACGCCTCCCGAGTATGTCTCTTAATTGAAATTCCACCATGGCCTGAGCCACCATACCCATGAAATAAGCAATTATCCCAATGCCCATAAAAATAAGAAAGATGGAAAAAACCCTGCCATTTTCTGACAAGGGCCTTATCTCTCCATAGCCGACAGTGGTAATGGTAATTACGGTCATGTAAAGGGCCTCTAAAAACTTCCAACCCTCGATGATCATGTAGCCCAGGGTCCCGGTTGTAAGAACCAAGGCCAGCAGGACCAGGCCCCTGAGTATTTTTTTGCTGTCAAATGGATACAAAGCTATGTTCACGCTCAGTCCTTGTTATTGGTCAAAAAAAGGCCTCCCTGTCCGGAGGCAGACAGGTATGCTCAAACAGTATTTCACCAAAAAGATGACTATGGATGTTCTTCTCAGGCGGCGGGTGAAGATCTGACCGCCTCCACACTGAACTCGCTCAGGTCAGGGGGTAAATTTTCAAACACTATCATGAAGGGGACGCTTCCACCGGGAGGAACCGATACATTTGAGTCATTCCTTCCCCTCTTGTTGGAAAGGGCCTTGTTTATTTCCGCCAAGGGCAAGGTCTTGAGTTCCTCTTCAGAAAAAGTAGTCCCAGCATAACCCACCTTTTCCTTGACCACCTTGCCCCTTTCGTCCAGCACACTTGCCTTGATCCGGATAAAGCTCCGGGGCTTTGGATAGTTGTTCACCACAAAACCCTTTACCACGAAGAGCTGCCCTGATACCTTGGATTCCACGAAGCTGCCGCTAACTCCTGTGAAATCCAGGCGCTTTACCCCTGCCTCGGTTGAAGGGCCCGGTTCTCCAGGGCTAAGGTATTTGAGCAGTGGTTTGGGGATGTATTGGGGGGCAAATTTCACCACGGCAGCCCCTCCAGCCACTATCAACAATAGAATCAGGAGGATAATGAGCCCTGCCCTTGAACGCCTGGGGCGTTCAACCCCTATTTCTCTTTCTTCTTCCAGAGCCTCTGGAGCCTCTTCTTCCATTCCAGGCTCTGGCTCCTCCTTCTCTTCTTCTGGCTCTTTATCAAGAGATGGGAGGTCTTCCACCAGCCCCTCTTCCTCTAGGACGGCCTCCAGTTCCCTGTCAAAAAGCTCTTCCTCCCCTTCGCGAGCAGCTTCCTTTTCAGGGATGGAGGTATCAATGGCAATGGTCTCTTCAAACTCCTCCTCATCAATGGCCGTCACTTCCTGGCCTTCTCCGGCCCCTGGCTCGGTGGTGGGAGGATACACCAAAAAGATGTGCTGGCACACGGTACACCTTACTTTTGAGCCTTCGGGCTTCAGAAGGCCCTCGTCCAGATTGAATTTCGTCTTACACTCCTCGCATTGAACAATCATGGGACCCTCCTTCAGGCATCAGCTCCTCGGGCCTCTTTCAACACAAAGATATCGGGCAGATACCTGTATTCTTCATTGAAGTCCAGTCCATAGCCCACCAGGAATCCCTTTGGCACATGGAACCCCCGGTAATCTATCGGCACATCAACCTCCCGCCTCTCTGTCTTGTCTATAAGCACACAGACCTTGAGACTTTCGGGCTCTCTTTGCTTTATCTTTTCCATGATATTCACAAGGGTCAGACCGGTATCAATAATATCTTCCACGACAATTACAGGCTTCCCTCGTATCTCGATCTCCACATCTTTTGTAAATCTTATCTCCCCACTGGAGCTCATGGCCGAGCCATAACTCGCAGCCCTCACAAAATCCATCTTTACCGGAATGGTCAGGGCCCTTACCAGGTCTGCAAAAAAGAACACAACCCCGTTCAAAACACCGATAAGCACCAAATCCTTGCCCTGATAATCACTGGATATCTCTCGGGCCAACTCCTCTACTTTTGAATGAATCTCCTCCCTGGAAATGAGGAGTTCCTTTTTCCATACTCTCTGGTCTTGTGACAAAACCACCCAACCCCCTGGCTATCAAAATTTCCCCTCTACCCCTTTTCAAGGGGAATATGTAAAGAGTTACCCTCAGATTTTTACAAAGCCTGGATAAAATTCAATTAAATATAAAAAGACCAAAATTAATCCGTATTTATTTAATTTTTTGCATTAAGTCAATAAAAGTGCATATTAGTGTTCCACTAACTCTCACTTAGACCTTCAATAGCAAGCCACTCCACCACCCGCGCTCAGGAAATCTTCTCCCCGCAGTAGTTGCAGTAAATGGCTCCAGGGAGGGCCTCCTTCCCACAATGGGGACATCTATCAGAGCTTTTGCCCACCGGTGTGCCACATGCCATACAGAATTTGGCATCCCCTGGCAGGTCTGTTCCGCATTTTATGCACTTGTTTATGACCAGCATCTGGTGTCCGCACATGGGACAAAACCTTGCCCCTGCATCTATCTCGGAGTGGCAATCAGGACATTTCACCTTGGGAGGGGCACCCTGGGTTCCAGGTCCTGTCCCACTCTGATGGATCATCCCCGGCAACAGGAAGCCAAGGCCCGCCCCAAGTCCCAAACCCATTCCAGTGCCAGTGGCTCCCTCGACACCCCCTCCCGCAGTGGCCGCATCGCCTATGGCCTTGGCAGCCCTGAACTTCATGAAACTGTCCAGGTTCCCCACTGCCATGAGGCTGCTCTTTTCATCGATCATGCGTTGGACCTCTTTTGGGGGAGTGATGGAATTAATGAACAGGTCCTCGAGGCGCATACCGAACTTAGCAAAATCCTCTTGCACCCTTGCCTTGAGGGCCACTCCAAGTTCGTCATAATACTGGGGTAGGTTGAATATGGTATCCAGGGTCTCACCTATCATGTCATTGAACCGCGACACAATGATCTCCCTCATGTAGTCGCCGATACTGTCTGAGTCATACTGGCCCTGGGTCCCGACTATGGTGTTTATGAAAAGCAGCGGCTGGACTATCCTCATGGAATAGACCCCGAACGCCCTCAGTCTAACCAGGCCCAGCTCATTGTCTCGAAAGGCCACCGGGTCCCTGGTGCCCCACTTCATGTTGGTGAAACTCTTTAGGTTTACGAAGTAGACCTCGGCCCTGAACGGGCTCTTGAAACCGAAGGGGAGGCTCAGTGCCTTGGTGAGCAGGGGAAGGTTTAAGGTGGAAAGGGTGTGGCGACCCGGGCCCAAGACATCCAGCCCCTTTCCATCCCTGAAAAACACCGCAGCCTGATTTTCCCTGACAATCAGTTGAGCCCCGAACTTGATGTCTCCGGATCCTTCCTCAGGTATTCTATGGACGATTTCCTGACCTGTGTCGTCAAACCACTCAATGACTTCTAAAAAAACCATGGATAACCTCTTTTCCTTTTGAGAGGGTTTTTCTATGCGAGGAACGGCTTTTAAGTAATATTATCGGACTTTTGGGACCATTCCTTGAACACCAACTCCCTGTCATTCACCATCCTTTCAAGCCTTCGCAAAATGGCGCGTATCTCCTCTATCTTCTCGCTCCTGGGTATGGCCCTTTCTGCGGTTATCTTTTCAATCTCTTCCTGAATATCGGACACCAGGTCCCACATTCCCAGGTCATGTCGGTAGAGGCGTGCCAGGGAGTCTTCGTCAGCCTTCCACTGGGCAAACACAGGAGCCCATCCCCTGGCAGCAGTCTCAATAAGGCGAGAGAGTTTCTCCAGGTCTCGCGAGAGGTCGTCTATTGCCTTGAGATGCTTGTAGCCCCCTTTTTTGGCCTGGTCTGTCTTGAGCCACTCCACTGCCCCCAGGAACTCGTCCAGCTTCCTGCTGATCCTCTCCCTGAGGGCATGATCTGCCTCCCTTATGGCCTCCTTGTCCTGGTACGACCCGATGCCAGGAATCCACCTGGCAGCCCCTTTTAAAAAATCCCCCACCTTTTCCTTGGTTCCCATATGGGGCCTCCCTTCTGCGTATTGGTTCTCGCCGGGTGATCTCCTTAAGCTACTGTCCCTCACTATCACTTTCGGCTTTGGCAGTGGAAAAATAAAGGGTAAAAGCCGATCCCCCTGATTTATGACAATCTGCAACCTCCTTGCAAAACCGGCACTTTTCTATGTCTCCGGGGCACTGGTCCTCGTCCCTGGGGATGTAGATACATCTGGATGAGCTCATAACTATTTGAAAATTATATCTTTCAGAAAATATTCTGGCCCGAAGAAGGTCAGCCCCCTTGCCCCCGGCATTGAAATCAAAAGGCTTTCTGGAAGAGTAATCCAGGGTCTCTTGGGTCATGAAGAATCCTTCAAAGATACGCCCCTGATTCTCAGCAGTAATCCCTATTCCATAATCCCTCACCGTGAGTTCCACCCTATCGCCCACCCTCTTCAGTATAATCTCGATCTTGCCTTTATCAGGGGTGTTCTCCACTGCGTTTCTCACCAGTCCCACAAAAACCTTTTTAAGGACTTCCCTGGGTATCAATATTGGGGGCACCTCTTGCAGTTGTTGCAGGATTTGCACATCCCTGTGGGCCATGCTCGGGCCAATCTCGGCAAGCATCTCAGGCACTGCCTCGTGAAGGTAAATCTTCTCAGGTGTGACTTCCTTGATTCCAAAGAGCTCATTGATTTTTGCCCTGATGCTCTCAACTATCTTTCCTTCTCCCACCTCCTCGGCCACCAATGTCTCCAGTTGGTCGGCACACTGGTCCAGGAGCCACGAGATCATTTGATGGCTCTCATACCTCCTTTCCCTGACAATATCTTCCACCTGGTATTGAATATCCAGGAGACGCTCAAGGTTGCGGCGGGCTCTATTGATTGTGGGCTCCCATGTCTCCTTGGGGAGGGAGGATAGCTTTTTGGACAGAATCACCAATGATGCGCTGAGCACGGACAGAGGGGTCTTTAGTTCATGACTGAGGCGGTTTATCACCTTGTCCTTGGCCCTGCTGAGGCTGCTCACTTCCACATATGCCTTTTTCAATTCATCAGCAAATCTCGCATTTTCGATGGACAGCGCCACTGTGGTCCCCACCAGGTTGAGAAGCTCAAGGTCCATCTTGTCAAACACGCCCTCTTTTTTGTTGAGGGCGCAGAGCACACCTATGATCCGATCATGGCTCCTCAGGGGCACTGCAATAAGGCTATGGGTCTTTAATCCGGCCTCCCTGTCCACTACCACCTGGAGATCGGTCACCTTTGCCATATCCTCTATGAGCAGGGGTTTGCCGGTCTTGAGTATTCTGCCTGAAATCCCTTGATCTGAAGGGAACCTGATCTCTTTCACCCTCCTCCTCATGAGGTCATCGTCGTGGGCTGCCGCCTTGAAGAAAAACTCCTGGCGCTCCTCATCCAGGAGTACCACAAGGGCGCTCTCCGCCTTGACCAAGCTCTTGACCTCATTGCTTATGAACTCCAACAACTCTTCCAGGTCAGGATATTCAGGCAGTGCCATGCTTATCTTAAGGAGGATCTCGTTGTTTCGTGCGATCCTCTTTTCATGGGTTATATCGCGCAAGAGCACCAGTTCACCAGAGGGACTTCCTTCATCCTCTGAGAAGACCGCGGCCCTGATCACCACATCAAGTCTTCGACCGTCCTTTGTAAGCCGCTGGGTCTCGAGCCTGCGTATTACCTTTTCCTCCATCAAGCGCTTGATTTGCCTACTTGTCTCTTCCTGAAGCTCAGGAGGCACATAAGGTATGTTTTTTCCTCGAAGCTCATCCAGGGTCCACCCAAAGGTCTCGGTGAAAGCAGGATTGAGATATGTGACCTTGCCCTCTGGAGTGAAGACCACTATTGGATATGGCACAAAGTCCAGGAGGGTCCTGTAACGCTGCTCAGACCTCTTCAGGGCCTCTTGAGCCTTGAACTTCTCAGTAACATCCCTTACCACGCCTCTGAAGCCGATCTTTCCGCCTTCTTCGTCCCTGATTAGGCTGGCAGAGAGCTCGATAATCCTCTCGTTGCCCTCTTTGTCCACCACCCGCCATATCACGTCCGAGACAGGCTCACCGGTCTCAAAGATCCGGTTGAAGGTCTCGAAGGCAAGCTTGGCGTGTTTCTCATCCATGAACTTTGAAAAATTCTGGGATTGAATCTCTTCCCTGGGATAACCAAAGATCCTGGCAAAGGAATTGTTGAAGTAAAGAAAATTACCTTGAAGATCCACTTCATACACGCCGTCTTGGATGTTCTCCACAAATGCCTGGTATCTTTCGCTGGATATGGTGGCGCAACTCTTGAGAAGCTCTAAGCCTTTTTCCATCTCCTCCACGGATTGTCTCCCTCACGTGTTATAAGTCTGTATATTGCCGATCTGAAAATCCTTGGCAAAATTATATCTCCTCCTAAATTTTCAATTAAATACCTCAACACCCCGCAGTTGTCATTACAAATGTGCTTCCCTCAGGAACATATAGGCCGGAGCGCCTCAATTTTGAATGGACACTGGAGGGGTCCTTACCCTATAATCCCATCATTAGGTCAAGGTGCAGGGGGGTTAGCCATGCCGAAACTCAAGAAAATACCGAAGCCCACCATCACCAGGCTCTCACACTATTACAGGCAACTGGAACTAATGAGTTTCGACGGCTACCGCATGGTCTCGTCGGAGAAACTGGCCTGGCTGTGTCAGGTCAATCCTGCCCAGGTGAGAAAAGATCTGGGATATTTCGGTGAATTTGGGATTCGCGGCGTGGGCTACGATGTCCAACAACTCCAAGCCCAGATCAAGAAGATTCTGGCCGTCAACAGGGACTGGAACACTGCCATAGCAGGCCTCGGGCGCTTGGGCTCTGCACTCCTCCAACACAAGAACTTGCCTGAAAGGGGTTTTAAGTGTGTGGCGGTATTTGATGTTGACCCTAAAAAGGTGGGCACTGTAACTCCCACCGGTCTTGTCATAAAACACATCAACGAAATGAAAGAGGCCGTTGAGGAGCTTGACATAAAGATAGGGATCATCACAACCCCACCCGCTGAAGCCCAGAAGGTGGCCGACTACTTTTTTGATGCCGGCATCAATGCAATCCTCAACTTCTCACCCACCAGGATCCAGGCCCCTGATTGTTGTCTGGTGGAAAACATAGATTTTACGGTAAGGCTAGATATATTGACTTACAAACTCACACGGGGACTCAACTGAAATCCAACATTTCTGTTTGGAGCAGATGCGGTTAATCCACGGGAAAGGAGGCATAGATGGCATTCAATGGAAGAGCTTTTGGACTGATACTTGCCTCAATTGCCCTGCTGGGTCTGTGTGTAGCTGCTGAGAAGGCGTTGGGGCAAACCCAAGGAGTGCCAAAACTGCTCATAGAACACCTCTCTTACGACTTCAAAGAGGTCAAGGAAGGCCAGGTCCTGGAACGCAGCTTTGTATTACAAAACAGGGGCACTGCCCCTTTGCAAATAAAGAAAGTGCGGCCTGGTTGAGGCTGTGCTGTGGCCTCTTACGACAAGGTCATCCCCCCTGGAGGGGAGGGAAGGATCACACTAAAGGTCAACACAAAGGGCTATCAGGGCAAAATTTCAAAGGGGGCCAGGGTCTATACCAATGATCCAAAAAAAGCTTTTTTTGTGTTGAGGCTCACTGCCTTTGTTAAGGTCCCGATTCATGTCTCTCCAAGATATGTTTACCTGGTCGGCAGGTCTGATCAGGCCATAAGCAGGACGGTTTATATCGAGGCAAGGGAAGAAAGGCCCTTGGAACTCACCCCCATAGAGTTCACCCTGAATGGAAAGGTGAATTTCACCACCCAGGCCTTGGTGCCAGGGCGAAAATACTCCGTGCACCTGGCCACCGCCCCAGGGTTCAGTGGCCCTTTGAGGGGTGTGTTGAAATTCAAGACCAATTACCCTGAAAAACCTGAAATCTTAATCAAGATTCGGGGAAGGATAAGGGCACCAAAGGGCTCTAGGCCAAAACCTCCCTCCCCACCTAAGTCTCCCAAGGTGGAAGGCGTCGAATGAACAAGGAGGGAGAAAGTCCTGTGGAGATCTATGCCGACGGCGCATGCCAGGGCAATCCCGGGCCCGGAGGTTACGGCGCCATCCTTCGCTACCAGGGAAAGGTCAGAAAGATTTCTGGCTGCCACCCCAAGACCACTAATAATCGCATGGAGCTCATGGCGGTCATCAAGGCACTGGAGGCCCTCGAGCGGCCCAGCAAAGTGACGGTGTTCACCGACTCCAATTACGTCGTCAAAGGAATGACAGAGTGGCTGCCGGGTTGGCTCAGGCGAGGTTGGAAGAACAGTCAGAACAGGCCCGTATTGAATCGAGATCTCTGGGAAAGACTCGTCTCCCTTTCCAGCCGACACCAGGTTGAATGGGTATGGGTGCGGGGACATTCAGGCCACCCTGAAAACGAGCAATGTGATCAACTGGCCAAAGAGGCCATCCGCAAATGTGTTTAAGAAAGGAAGCAAAATATGGAGAGAGACTGGGAAAGGGCGCTTGGCAAGTTTTCCTATGGCATCTATGTGCTCACCACATCACACCAGGGTGAAATCAACGGTATGATCGCATCATGGGTGTCACAGGTCTCATATGACCCACCACTTGTGATGGTGGCAGTCCACCCGAATCGTTACTCCCACGGTATGGTGGACAAAAGCGGGAAATTTGCCTTGAATGTGGTGGCAAAGGAGCAGGGCCACTGGCTGGGTCGTTTCAAGGGCCCAGATCCTGCCGCAAAATTCCAGGGGCTCAAGTGGAAAAAGGGGGCTACGGGTTGTCCCATCTTGGAAGAATCCCTTGCATATGTGGAGTGCCAGGTGGTGGATTCCTATCGACCCGGCAATCACACCCTTTTTGTGGGGCGCATAATTGCTGCTCAACTGTTGGAGGACAATATACCTCTAACCACTCTGGATTACGAGGGAACTTACCTGGGCAAAAGGTAGGGGCATCCGCTTTGGGGGCGGGTAAAATTGCCTTGACCTTTGGCCGGGCCGTAAATATAATTTTATTCAAAAGGTGCCGAGATAGCTCAGTCGGTAGAGCAGGGGACTGAAAATCCCCGTGTCCGCAGTTCGATTCTGCGTCTCGGCACCATTTTTAAAAAACAAAGAGGGCTGAACCAGAAATTCAGCCCTCTTTTTCTTGTTTGGGATCGTCAATTTGCGTGTTTGCCTTTGAAAGACAGCGGCCTGTGGCAAAAAATTTGCAGATCATTCCTGGTGAACTATTGATAGGGAGGACAAGTTGAATGAAGAGATCCTGCTGGGGTTGCAAATACCATTACACCTCGGTTGAAAGGGTAAAGGACGGCATATATATCATCTCCCACTGCAGCAAATTTCAAAGAAAACACCAGGAAGACCCGGAGGAATTGGAGCAGGGGTGTTTCGAGGTGCCTGTCTCCAACCCTGGCTCCAAGTAGCCTTCCCTCTCTATCCCTATAATTATTGTGGACATACCCGCCTTCCAACTTTATCCTGAGGGATACCGGCCGAAACCGTAATATTTCCCACGGAGGTAAAAAGCCATGAGACACCCAATCCAGCTCATTTCCCTACTATGGGCCTTGGCACTTTCTTTGGCAGGGACAAGCCTTGCGGCAGAAAAGATTCCTCCTTCTGCCACCACCCGGCTCACCTTGACCATCTACAACCAGGGCACTGCACTGATAAACGAAGTGAGAGATGTCACCGTAAAGACGGCACGAAAGCCGTTTGAGCTGGTATTTGAAGGTGTGCCCACAACCATTGATGCCCCCTCTCTTCAGGTCAAATCCTCATCCGAAGGATTCAGGATCCTGGAGCAAAACTATGAATACGACCTCATCAACACCCAGAATCTCCTTAACAAATACCTGGGCAAAGAACTTTTGGTGGCTGTCCCTGATCTCCGGGAAAGGGACAAGACCGTGTTCAAAAAGGCGGTGTTGATCGCCAATAATGACAGGCCCATATTCCGCATGGACGACCAGATCTACCTGGGCTCCTATTCAGCCCTGCTGCTGGCCGAGATCCCAGAAGAGCTGAGAGCTCGGCCCGCGCTCGTCTGGCTGGTCAAAAACACCACTGACCGCAAACAGACTTTAGAGGTCTCGTATCTGGCAGGAGGGTTTAGTTGGAAGGCCGACTACGTTCTCAAGGTATCTCCCGATGACACCCTTGGCACCCTTTCCGGCTGGGTCACCCTGGAGAATCAAAGCGGCATGAGCTTTAGCCAGGCCCACCTCAAGCTGGTGGCAGGCGACATACATCGGGCCGCACCCACGAGAGTAATGCCCAGGACCACACTACGGTTCGCCAAGCGCGGCATGGAGGAAAAAATCAAACAAGAGAGCTTTTTTGAGTACCACCTCTACACCGTTCCCAGGAAGGTGACCCTGAAAAACAACCAGACCAAACAGATAATGCTGCTTCAAACCCAGCCCTTTGCGGTCAAGAAACTCCTGAAAGTGACAAATAGCCGACCTTTCTATTTTGAGAACCCGTGGAGAGGCCCCAGTACAAAAGAGCACCCCACTGTCTACATTGAGTTTCAAAATTCCAAGGAAAACAGTCTGGGTGTCCCGCTGCCAAAGGGGATTGTAAGAGCCTACAAGAAGGCATCAGACGGATCCGTCCTCCTGATAGGAGAGGACAGGATCCCGCACACGCCTGAGGGAGAAAAGATAAGCCTTACCATGGGCAAGGCCTTTGATATAACCGTGGAGCGCAAGCAGACCGATTACAGGAAGTGGGGTGAGAGGCTCTATGAGACCTCGTGGGAAATTCAGATCAGGAACGCCAAAGATATTCCCCAGGTGGTGGTTTTGGAAGAACATATCCCTGGAGGAGAGTGGCGGCTTACACTTAATCCCGATGGCTTTGAGAAAATCGCTTCCCACTGGATCAGGGCCACTGTGAAGGTGCCTGCAAAGGAGAAGAAAACCTTGGCTTACAGTGTGCAGATCAAGTACTAAGGGAGGGGCCACTTCCCCTTTCCAGGAATTGGGCAAGAAAATATCCGGTATGGGAGTCCTTGCATTGGACCAACTCGTGAGGGGTGCCTTGAAACACCACCTCCCCTCCCCCCTGGCCTCCTTCCGGGCCCAGGTCGATCACCCAGTCGGCCTCCTTTATCACCTCCAGGTTGTGCTCTATCACAAGGATGGTGTTTCCCCTCTCAACAAGGGCATGAAAGAGTCTCATGAGGTTCCTGGTATCTGCCAGATGAAGGCCGGTGGTAGGCTCGTCCAGGATGTATAGTGTGCCACCTTGCCTCCCTTGGAATGAACTGCGCGAATCCCTGACAAATGCCCTGGCAAGCTTTATCCTCTGGGCCTCTCCACCAGAAAGGGTGGGGCTCGGCTGACCTAGCCTCAGATACCCCAGCCCCAGGTCCTCTATCACCTTTAGTGGCTTGAAAAGGTTGGGCACAGGGGAAAAGAACTCGGCTGCCTCGGTAAAGGTCATATCCAATATCTCTGAGATGTCCTTGCCCTTGTATTTTACCTCCAATGTCTCATACCCATATCTTTTTCCATCACAGGTCTCGCACTTCACAAAGACCTGGGGCAAGAACTTCATTTCCACCTTCAGCACCCCCTGTCCCTTGCAGGCGCTGCATCTGCCCCCTTCCACATTAAAGGAGAAGTGACCTGCCGCCCATCCCCTGGCCCTGGACTCCGGCAGCCCTGCCATCAAGGCCCTGATATGGCTCATAACCCCTATGTAGGTTGCAGGGGTGGACCTGGGAGTCCTCCCAATGGGGGAGTGATCCACCACCACGGCCTTGTTGATCAAGTCCCTGCCCTCAAGGCCCAGGCAGTTCTTGGGCCTTGAGCGGCCCCTGGTCCTTCCCTGTCCCAGATTCTCCAAGACCACATCTTCCACCAAGGTGGATTTTCCTGACCCTGATACCCCCGTGACACACACCAGTGCACCTAGGGGTATGAAGACATCAATGCCCTTCAGGTTCCTCGCCCTTGCCCCCCTGATCCAGATTCCAGGAGAGTCGTGGGAGACCCTCGTCTTGGAGGTGATGGCATATCTGGTGGCATCACTGAGGGCCTGGCCCGTAACCGAACGGGAATCTTTCTTGAGCCCATGGGGCGGGCCCTGGTAGATGATCTCTCCTCCATACTCCCCACCGCCAGGGCCAAGGTCTATCACCCAATCTGCCCCCCTCACCATGTCCTCGTCATGTTCCACCACCAGTATGCTGTTGCCCCTTGCCTTTATCTTTCTTAGTGCCTCCACCAGGCGTTGATTATCCCTTGGGTGAAGTCCGATGGTGGGCTCATCCAGGATGTAGGCCACCCCAGTGAGGTTAGAGCCAAGTTCAGAGGCAAGCCTGATCCTCTGTGCCTCCCCTCCAGAGAGGGTTTCTCCGGATCTGTCCAGCGAAAGATAGTCGAGACCCAGATCCACCAGGAACTCCAGTTTTCTCTTGCATTCGTCCAAAAGGGGCTGAGCAACCAGGGCATCCGAGGCCTCGAACCTCAGGCCTTTCAAAAAGGCCAAGGCATCTTTTGCTGGCTTGGCGCAGAGCTCGGCGATATTGAGGCCCTCTATCCTGTAACCCAGGGCTTCTTTGTTTAACCTGCTTCCTCTGCACGCAGGACAAGGCCTCCCAGTCTCTGTCCTCCCCAGGCCTTGACACCTCTCACAGGCCCCAGCCCTCGTATTGAATGAGAAGAGGAGGGGGTCGGGAGCAGCCATCCCTTTATTGCAACTTGGGCAAAAATATTGTTCACTCAGGAACCGTTCCTCCTGCCCGCTTACCACCACTGCCTCCCTTCCGCCCTCCAAAAAGGCCCTTCTAAGCAGTTCCCTGAGCCTTCGGGCCTGTCCTGAGATCATCCTCAGGCTGCCCACCACCACTTCAATGGTGTGTTCCTGATACCTTGATAGCCGGGGCAGAGGTTCAAGTTCAACCACCTGACCATTGATCCTGGCCTTGGAGTAGCCTGCCTGGCGCGCCTTTTCCAACAGTCCCTTGTGGAAGCCCTTCCGTCTCCTGAGCTTTGGGGCTAGTATCGTGACCTCCTGCCCCCTCATCTCTTGGAGCAAGGCCGCCACCATTTCATCAAGCCCCTTGGCCCACAGTCTTCTTTTGCATTGCGGGCAAAATGGCTCTGCCACCCTTGCATAGAGCAATCTCAGGAAGTGGTAGATCTCTGTGAGGGTTGCCACAGTGGACCTTGGACCAGCCTGGCTCATCCTTTGCTCAATGGCCACTGTGGGAGGAACGCCCTGGATGGATTCGGCCTCAGGCCTTTCAAATATCTTAATGAACTGCCTGATGTATGTGGAAAGTGATTCCACATATCGGCGTTGTCCCTCTGCAAAGACCACATCAAAAGCAAGGGTGGATTTGCCTGAGCCTGAAACCCCGCTAAAGACCACCAAGCTGTTTCTCGGGATCTCAAGTGTAACATCCTTGAGGTTGTGGTGCGTTGCCCCCTTTATCCTTATGCCATCCGGGGCCCCTTCCGTTTTTGAGGCATAGGATGCTGCCGGTTCCACGACTTTGGGGCTTGACTGATTCCAGAACCATCGGGCAGTGATGGAGTCTTCCTGTTCCAGGAATTGCTCCATCGGCCCCTGATAAACCACTTGCCCTCCCCTTTCACCCCCTTCTGGCCCCAGGTCCACCACCCAGTCTGCTCGGGCAAGCACTGCGAAATTGTGTTCCACTACCACCACGGTGTTGCAGTTTTGCAGAAGGCCCTGGAGTGCCTCCATAAGGTAGTGGATGTCACTCATGTGCAAGCCCACGGTGGGCTCGTCAAGGAGCACGAGGGCATTCAGGAGGGGTTTGGTAAACAGCAACCTTGCAAGCTTCAGCCTCTGGGCCTCGCCTCCCGAGAGGGTGTGAATGGGTTGGCCAAGTTTTAGGTATCCCAGTCCCAATTGAGCCGGACCATTAAGTGAGTAAGATAGCCTCGGATGCTCTTTGAAAAATTCCGAGGCCTCGGTAAATGTCATATCCAGTATCTGGGCTATGTTCTTCCCTTTATAAGTTGGGACAAGCACCTCTGGTCTGAACCTCTTGCCCTTGCAGGCAGGACACAGCAGATAAACATCTGAGAGGAACTGCATCTCCACTCTCTCATAGCCCTGGCCCTTACACTCCTGGCACCTTCCCCCATCCACATTGAATGAAAAGGAGGAAGCCGACAACCCCAGGGCCCTGGCCTCGGGTGTGTCGGCCATCACCTTGCGGATATCATCATAGAGCTTCAGGTAACTGGCCGGATTTGCCCTTGGGCTCCTCCCCACAGGGGACTGGTCCACCAGTAGCACATCACCAACCCGGTCAATTCCCTTGAGTTCCTTGAAGGCCCCCGGGCTCTCGGTGGAAAGACCCTTGAGCCTCAGGGCCCCCCTGTAGAGCACCAACTCCAGGAGGGTGGATTTCCCGGAGCCCGACACCCCGGTGATCACTGTGAGCCTCTGGAGCGGGATTCTTACCTCGATCCCCTTCAAATTGTTCTCTGAGGCCCCTTTTATGATCAAAAAATCCTTTGGTCTTCCGTTCTTCTTGAATTCCAGGGGTCGGGATAGGCCAGCCAGTGCCTTGGCCGTCTTCCCCCGGGAAGAAAGGAGCCCTCCAGGTGGACCTTCATAGACCACCCTTCCGCCCCCCTCCCCTGCTCCAGGGCCCATGTCAATAACATGATGGGCCTGGAGGATCAGTTGAGGGTCGTGCTCTACCACACAAATGGTGTTCCGCTGGGCAGAGAGGCCGTGCAAGATATTGGTGATGCGCGAGATATCCCTTGCATGGAGTCCCTTGGAGGGCTCGTCCAGCACATAGAGGGTTTCCACCAGGTTGGAGGCGAGGGCACGGGTGAGCATGGCCCTTGCCACCTCGCCTCCTGAGAGGGTCCTGGACTGCCTATCCAGGGAAAGGTAGTCAAGGCCGATATCGCAGAGGTAATCCACCCTCCTTGTCAACTCCTCCAAAACCAGCTCGCTTGCAGGGTCTTCATCAAATGGGCCAACATGGGCCAAGTATTCCCTTGCCTCTCCCACACTCAAGGCATAAAACTCGGCGATGTTAAGGCCCTCCAGCCTGTAGTTAAGAGCTTGGTCCTTGAACCTTGTGCCCTTGCACCTGGGGCAGGTCACATATGCCCTGAAACGAGAAAGAAAAATGCGAACATGGGCCTTGTACCGCTTGGTCTCAAGCCAATTGAAAAAGCCCCTTACACCATACCATGCCCCCTTCCCCTCCAGAATCTCCTTCCGCGCCCCCGGGGGGAGTGAGCACCACGGCACATCCAATGGGATCCCCCGAGACCTGCAAAAAGAAAGCATGTCCTCCTTTTCGCCCCTGGCAGCCGGCACCTCAAAGACCTTCACCGCACCTTGAGAGATGGAAAGAGCAGGATTGGGCACCACCAGGTCCCAGTCAATGTCTATAGTCCGGCCAAAGCCGTGGCACTCGGCACAGGCCCCCACCGGACTGTTAAAGGAAAAGAGATTGGGTGTTGGGAGAGGAAAGTCGAGCTTGCAGGACGGGCACCCATAGCGGGTTGAAAATGGTATTGGCGCCTCGCCCTCCACATAAACCCTTGATATCCCCTTGCCAACGGAAAATGCCCGCTCAAATGAGTCCATCAGCCTTCTGAGCCTCTTTTCCTCAAGGCGGAGCCTGTCTATCACCACCTCCAACTCTTCCCTCTCATGGAGGTCATTGATGTCAATGATCCGCCCATCTTCAAACACTCTCCAGTAGCCAGCCTGCACCAGGCCTTGACGCAGCAGTTCAAAGTCGCTCACCACCCGCACCGGGGCCACAATTGTCGCCGCCTTGCCTTGATGGTGCTTTGTCAACAAGCGGGCTGCATCCCGAGGGGTGTCTCTCTTTACACGCCTGGTGCAGGTCGGGCAAACGAGGGCCGCCTCCCTGAAAAACAGCATCTTGGCAAAGTGGTTTATCTCTGTAAGGGTGCCCAGTGTGGAGCGCGAACTCTTGACAGGATTTGTGTGCTCTACGGCTATGGCTGGCGGGATGTTCTCAATTCGGTCCACCCTCGGCCTTGGCATCCGCTCCAGGAACTGGCGGACATAGGGAGAGAAGGTCTCCACATATCGTCTCTGCCCCTCGGCATAAAGGGTGTCAAGGGCAAGGCTTGACTTGCCGGAGCCCGACACCCCGGTAATCACCACCACCCTGTGAAAAGGGACCTTCAGATCAAATCCCTTCAAGTTGTTCTGCCGTGCTTTATGTACCTGGATAAACATCCTGCATCATGAATCCGTGCTGTGGTCCCCTTTCTCAAAAGGGACAGAGGCAACTCATTAAATAATTGTGGCAAAAAAAGGCCAATAGGTTAACCTTATTCTATCCTTTCTTGTCTTTTTAGGAATTATCCTGGATTAATCAAATCTTATGGTGGGAGCCCTCAGAGGGGCCTTTGGGGGGATGGAAACGATGTGGGACCAACTCACCCACATGAAGGTAATGCTCCAGGCCATGGGGGGCACAACACAAACCTTCCCACCCCCGCCAACTATTTTGCACACATTCTAAAGGCCTTGGATACTTGAGAAGTATTGCCGTTATGTCCTGACTGCAATGAATGAAAGCTCGATGGCCGCATCAAACGCAAGGCCTGAGACGGCCACTGTCTCCCTGGCAGGGGGATTCTCCTTAAAATAGGACGCATAGACCTGGTTAAATTCCTGATAGTCATCCATGCTTTTCAGATATACCGTGACCTTGACCACATCTCTAAGGTCCATGCCGGCCTTTTTCAGCGTATCTTGGAGATTTTCTATTGCCTTCTTGGTCTCAGGGACTATCCCACCGGGGACGATCTTGCCCTCATTCTTGTCAAAGCCTATTGACCCTGACATGTAGAGGGTGTCTCCAACCATTACAGCCTCACAAAATGGAAGCCCTTTAGGCCCCTTACCTATAATCCTCTTTTCCTTTCCCATGGTCTTTCCTCCTTTCGTCTGGATGGCGGACCAGCATTGATCAGGATGCCCGTAGGCCCTGGATTATAATCCAAAAGATTATTCCTAGCACAATCAATACCATCCCTGCCACCACAAATGCCCATGCATAACCAAAGTAAGAGGCTGCAACTCCAGCCACAATGGGGCCCGTGGTATGGCCAATGTCCATGACAGAGCCCAACACCCCCATGGCAGAGCCTCGGCTCTGCTGCTGGCTCAAGTCTCCGATATAGGCGGATGTGGCAGAGGTGACCACCGAGAGGCTCAGTCCGAAAAATATGCTCAATATCAGGATGGGAACAAACGTGGTAAAGAGATGAAAACTGCCGATGCATACGGCCCCCAACAAGGCCCCGACAAATATCTGGGGCGGCCGGCCGTGCCTGTCAGAGAATCGGCCCATCATGGGCTTTGATAACGCCAGGGTGAGGACCTGGGAGGATAGGAATATGCCGATTTCATAAGGGCTCAACCCCACACTCAGGCAATAGAGGGGAAGAAATGTTTCAAATGTCCCGTATGCAAAGAGTATGGCCGCCTCAACCCCGCTGGTGATAAGGATGCCTTTGTGGACGATCACACCCTTGAATGCCTTGAAGGTCTCGGCCCAACTCTCTTGAGCACGGTTGTTTTGGCGGGGCTCTGAAACCTTTAGACTCAGAACAAGTGCCACCAAGGCTGCCCCGCCACAGACCAGATAAACCACCTTGTAGCTCATGGCAGGGTTATAGAGCAGGGCCCCTATGATTCCGCCTCCAACCACAGGGGCCACAAATCTCCCCATAAGTGTGGAGGTGGAAAACCAACCGAGTTTCTCGCCCCTGCTCTCTTCATAGACATCAGAGACGAGCGCCATTGCAACCGGTACAAATATGGCAGTGGCAAGCCCGTGGTAAAACCGAACCAAGGCAAGCTGCCATAGCGACTCCACCCACAAATACAAAAAGGGGGCGGTTGAAAATACCATGAGGGAAAAGAGGAGCATCCTTTTCCTCCCGAATCTATCCGAGAGGATCCCTGCCGGTATACTTGCAACCACCCCTGTAAAGGCCGACACAGAGGCCACAAGTCCCACACCTGAAGGATCTGCGCCCAGGTGCTTGGCAAACAACGGCAGCACGGGCGACTTGGAAATGGTGGAACTGAATATGGCAAACAGCCCGGTGCCGCAAAGAAGCATGAAGGGGCTAAAGATCATGGCCCGATCAATTGCTGTATCTCCCGGTGATATTGGAAGTAGCGGGTCATTGTCTTTTCATTTTTTCCGTACTTGGGATAGTTTTTTAGGATCTCCTCAAAACGCTCCTCTGCTTCTTTTTCAGAAGAGAGGGTGACAAGGTCCTCGGTGATGATGTCCACAAGCCTGTCAGCATAGATGACGATCTTTTCTTCAAGGTTCTTGAGAGAGTAATCCTTTGGAGGAAGCCCCAGTTCTTCTGCCTCCTCCCTTGTGAGACCACCCCTTATATGCTTTTCCATGATGGCCGTGATCTCTTCTGGGAGGCCGAGCTCTTTACCAAGCTCAGCACCCACCTTGCCGTGTTCAATCTCCCGGGTCTTTGCCTTGCCGAGGTCATGAAACAGGGCCCCTCGAGCAATCAGTTCCATATCAAGGTCAAGCCCGGTCCTTTCTGCAATCTCAATGGCCTTCTCGGCCACCTTCACGCAATGGGCAATGTCATCCTCTGCCACGCCAGCGCTTCTCAGCAGATTCACATCCTCTTCCCTGATTTGGTAAGTCATTTGTCTTCTCCTTTTCAAATCCCTGTCCCTCTCCCTCTTCAAAAGACGGAGAGATCCAGATGGTCTCCATCCTGCCAATGGGCAGGTGCTTTCAAAAGGATGGATAAGGTATGGTCTATTTAACTCCAAAGTATTGAAGGGTCTCTTTGAGCGCCTTTTCCAGGTCCTCCTGGAGGTGGCCGAACTTGCCCTTGAGGTCATCATGGATGTGCTGGATGTATTCTTCTGCCGCCTCTTTGCCCCACTTATCTTCAAACATCTTGGCATACTCATACATCTTTGTTATGTTATGTTTTTGGGCCTTTTTGTCGGCATCTCCGTCCAGCCACTCGTGCACCTCCCTGTATTCCTTCCCTGTCCTGGCCTTGCTGATCTCCACGTGTTTCTCAATGGGTGGCATCCTCTAGTCCTCCTTTCCTTAGAATTTTGTCTTTGATGCATAGAGCATCTCAAAGACCTCTATGCCCTTTTCAAGGGCCTCCATATCATCCTTGGCCGTCTTCCTGATGCCCATGAGGACAGACTCCAGGCCGCGGGCATCCGGGGACCTGAACTTTTCATCCTTCATGTCCAGGTCATGGACAATCTCTGCGATCTTTCGCACCACCTTGTCCTTAATGCCAAAGGCCTTTGTGAGCACCTCAAAGGTGCAGAGGTCACCCACATGGGTAAACTCCGCCCCAGCCATATCGAAAGTTACATGTGAGGGCTCTTGTCCTCTCCTCTTGCGTTCATCGACGAATTGAAAGCTGGCTTGGTGGTCTATGAACCTCTTTATGAGCCATGCAGAGGCCATCCTGTCCACATAGGGCTTTTTCCTGGTAACCCATACCCTCCCCTGATAGTCCCTCAAGGCCTTGGGCTGGATGGAAACAGGAGCAAGCCCTGTGGCTCTTTCCCCTTCTCCAGATTCGAGCCTTCCAAGTTCCCGCTTCAGGGTCTGGATCTTATCCTGTAGCTTGCGGCCCGCAGTACATGAAAAAAAATCTATGCCTCTTATCTGGTCAAATTCTGCCACACACCTATCAAGCTTATCTCTTATGGCCTTAACCCTTGCTCCCTTTCCCCCTTTTCTTATGCTGTATATCCGTCTTTCCAACTGATTGAGTTTGCCCTCCAGTGCCTTGTAATCCGACTCCCTTTGATGGTTGAAAAGTTCCACAATCTGCTGGTTCCCAAGCATTTCAAACCGCTGGGCCACGACAAAATCCCCTTCTCCTCCCATGGCCTTTACCTCGGCCATGATCCACTGGCAGAGCTCGTAATGCTCCTCATTGTAAGGAAGCACATACACGGCACCCTTGAGTGATATGGCACCCACCTTGGCAAGCTTTCTCCATATTTTGACCCTGTTTCCCACGGGCCTTGAAGGGAGACTATAAAAGATGAGAAGCCATTGGGGCGCTTTGGAACCCTTTGCCTGCTTCATCAAAAATTCCTGACCGGTGATCTAAGGAGTTGTTATGCTTTGTTGCGTATGTTATACCTTGTAACACCTGTTACATTCCATGTCAACCACCTTCCCGCCCTTTTTGACCCTTTCCCATGGCAACAATTGGATTGTTTCCTCTTCTCCGTGCCTTTCAACATGCCTTGTCACTTTTATACGCATTGACACCGAAAAAAGCTCTCTTATATACTGCCTTCCACCCACACCTCGACCCCACATTGTGGTGTTATTCAAAGGAGGACTATTATGCAGGTCGATCCAATGACATATAGGGACCTTGATCCTGGACAAAGGATCTTGATGGGGCCTGGACCCAGCAATGTCCCTTCCAGGGTGCTTCAGGCCATGGCTTCGCCGTGCATCGGCCACCTGGACCCTTACTTTCTTGAAATAATGGACGAGACCCAGGAACTTCTCCGCTTTCTTTTTCAGACAGAAAATTCATTGACCATTTCGGTATCAGGCACAGGAAGCTCTGGCATGGAAACATGCCTTGTAAATCTCGTGGAGCCTGGCGACAAGGTCTTGGTGTGTGTAAATGGCGTCTTTGGAACCCGCATGTGCGACATTGTCACCAGGATAGGGGGCCAGTTGATCCGAGTGGACGCCCCATGGGGACGCGCCATTGACCCAGATGATGTAAGAAGAGCGACCAAGGACAAGGGGGCGAGCCTCATAGCGGTGGTCCATGCCGAGACCTCCACCGGAGCCTGCTCACCCGTGGCCGACATATCAAAGGTTGCACGTGAAGTGGGGGCCCTCTTCTTGGTGGATGTGGTCACCTCCCTTGGAGGAATGGAGGTTTCGCTGGACAGCATGGGAATTGATGCGGCTTACGGCGGCACCCAGAAGTGCATCTCCTGCCCACCCGGACTCTCTCCTGTCTCATTCAGTCCAAGGGCCATGGAAAAGCTCAATGGCAGAAAAACCCCGGTGCCCTCATGGTATCTTGACATGACAATGGTCTCCAGCTACTGGGGACCCGAGAGAAAGTATCACCACACCGCCCCCATCAACATGATATATGCCTTTAGGGAGGCGCTTCGGATCATCGCAGAGGAAGGCCTGGAGGAGCGATGGGCCAGGCACAGGTTGAATCATGGTGCACTGGTTTCAGGCCTAGAGGCCATGGGACTTGAGATGCTGGTGCCAGAAGACCAGCGCCTCCCCATGTTAAGTGCAGTGCTCATCCCAGAAGGTTGCGATGATCTTGCAGCCAGACGGGCACTGCTTGAGCGATTCGGCATTGAGATAGGCGGAGGGCTCGGGGACCTTGCAGGCAGGATATGGCGCATTGGGCTGATGGGCCATTCGTGCCGGCCAGAAAATGTGTTTATCTTCCTCTCTGCCCTTGAGAGCATCCTCAGGGCACAAGGCGTAAAGATAAGGGAAGGAGGCCTCCAGGCCGCCTCCCGGGTCTATGATGAAGCCTCGGAATATAGGGGCTGATTCAGATACGCAGGTAAAGTTTTACGCGACCTTTGCCTTTACAGCATCCCAGTTGAGGCAGGTGGGGGGTCTCTTGTTATCCAGGCCTGCCAGGAGGTTTTCCACTGCCAACTCGCCCATCCTGGTCCTGGTCTCCACCGTGGCACTCCCTATGTGGGGAAGCAGCACGGTGTTTTTCATCTCCAGGAGGGCCTCGTGGACCTTGGGTTCGTGCTCGTATACATCCAGCCCTGCTCCTGCTATGCGCCCACTTTTGAGGGCCTCGGCCAGGGCCTCTTCGTCCACCACCGCCCCCCTTGAAGTATTGATGAGATAGGCAGTGCGCTTCATCAGGGAAAATTCTTCCCTCCCGATCATGTGGCGGGTCCCATCCGTGAGGGGCACATGTATTGAAACGAAATCCGATTCCTTCAAGAGCCCTTCCAGATCAGTGTAATCCACTTGAAGGGCGTGCTCCTGGTCACCAGGTAGCCTGGTTCGGCTGTAATAGATGACCTTCATGGAAAAGGCGTTTGCGCGCTTTGCAACTGCCCTTCCAATTCGACCCAGGCCAATGATACCCAGAGTCTTCCCGGAGACCTCGCGGCCCAGGAAACCAAAGGGAGTCCAGGCCTTAAATCTTCCTTGTCTCACCATCTGGTCTCCTTCCAGCAAACGCCTTGCCACTGCAAGGATCAAGGCCATGGTGAGATCGGCGGTGGCCTCAGTAAGCACCCCAGGGGTGTTTGTGACCAGTATGCCTTTCGCGGTGCAGGCCTCCACATCTATGTTGTCGTAGCCGACCCCGTAGTTGGCCACTACGCGTAATTGATCCGCCCTTTGGAGCAACTCCCCATCAACCTTGTCCGTGATGGTGCAAAGCAGCCCGGCCTTGCCCTGGATGAGGGTCTCCAGGGCCCCTCTTGAAATGGGAGAGTCTTCATTGTGTAAGGTTACGGTGTGATGGCGCTCGATCCTGCTCAAAAGCTTTTCTGGCAAAGGCACGGTGACCAAGACGTCCAATGAAACAACCTCCTGCTAGAATACAGCATATGACCGGAATTAGACCATAACCTTATCCCTTTTTACGCGATATGTCAGGATTTTTTTAGATAATCTGCCCTTGGCATGAAGGCGGTGACGTTCACTTCTCCATCGAGGTGCGGCAAAAGCTTTTTCTCCAGTTCCTCCCATTCCTTTTTCTCATACCAGGCTTCCCATTCCTCCAGGCTGGACCACGACGAGATAACCAGCACCTCTTTGCTATCGTCGCAATTTACAAGGGTTTCTCCTCCGATGTAGCCCTTGTCCTTCAGCGCCTTCATCCTTATCTCGTCAATGATCTCTAAGGTCTCAGCGCTGACTGGCTCTTTAAACCTCCTCTTGATCATGATCTTGATACTCATAACCGCCTCCTTTCCATTTGCTTGAGAGTTTAGAGAAGGGAATCATTTGTTTTAGTCCAGCCTAATGATGTGTGAGGCCTGGAAACTAAAAATGAAGCGGATTCATTATAACCAAGTCCTGTTAATTATTCAATTATTAAATAGTAAAAAGGTCGACATTAGTCTGGCCTATTTGGAAACAGTTTTTGCTTGACACTCAGTTTAAAGATTAATATGTTAAAAGATTAAGATTTAGGCCGCCCTGAAAAGGGGCGCCTATTTTTTTTAAATCCAGAAGAAAGGATGTGATAATCATGGTTTGTACAAGCGTAAAGCAGGGTTTTGATTGCCACTTCATGACCAAGAAGGGCTGCGGTTTCAATGGCGGCACCTGTCATCGGATCGTGGAGCAGTGCGAAGGGTGCCAAAGAATAGGCGAATTTGCCTCTGGAAAATACTGCTTGATCTATCCTGACCCTTCGGCCAAATGGCGGCTGGGCAAGTGCCAGATGGCCACACACCTCAAAGAAACCACCAGGAAAGAAAACGGAAGGATCAATCCCTTGAAGGCCTCCAAGAGAAAGTTACACTGATTCAAGGGTAGGTGGTTTCCACTCTATTTTCGGAGGTACATAAGATATTCCTGGTTCCCTTTTGGGCCGGGGATGGGGGATTCTATGTGCCCCATCACTTTCCAGCCCAGGGCTCGGGAAAAGGCGGCGATATCTGAGACCACCCTTTCCCGAGCCCCTGGATCACGCACGACTCCACCCTTTCCCACCTGCCCCTTTCCCACTTCGAATTGCGGCTTTACGAGCGCCATCAAAAAGGTATTGGCTGAAAGGATCCGAGAAAGAGGGGGCAGGATTAGCTTCAAGGAAATGAATGAAACATCCACCACGGCTCCATGAACCTCGCAGTCTATTTGCTCTGGCTCAAGGTGGCGCGCGTTTACCCGCTCCAGCACCACCACCCTGGGGTCTTGACGCAGGCGCCAGTGGAGCTGCCCATAGCCCACATCTATCGCTATCACCTTTTGGGCGCCGTGTTTCAGGAGGCAATCGGTGAACCCGCCTGTAGAGGCCCCTATGTCAAGCAGTGTAAGCCCTCTTACATCAAGCTGGAAATGTTTGAGGGCAGCTTCCAGCTTTGTTCCACCCCTGCTCACATATCTAGGAGTGGCCTTCAACTCAATGGAGACGCCTAAAGGGAGATGTTTACCAGGCTTGTCTTCCACCCTCCCATCCACCCTCACAAGGCCTGCTATGATGAGGGCCCTGGCCTTTTCCCGGGATTCGGCCATGCCTTTTTCCACCAGGAGCTGGTCCAGGCGGGCTTTAACTTTCCGGCTCATCTCTCAAAAGGGCCTTGGCCTCCCTGATGATACCCTTGGGATCGAGGCCGTATTTTTCTCTCAAAAGGGCCACGGCTCCGTGCTCAATAAATTTGTCAGGCAATCCCAGGCGGCGAACCTTGATCCCATGGAGTCCAGAATCACTCAGGAGTTCCAAGACTGCACCGCCAAATCCGCCTTGGCGCATGTTTTCTTCCACCACCAGGACCCGACCTATGGAACCTGCCATACCAGCAATTTCAGGATCCAGGGGCTTTACAAAACGGCAGTTTATGACGCAGGTCTCCACACCTTCCCGGGCCAGTTCCTGGGCCGCATCCACAGAGGGCCAAACCATGCTCCCCACCGCGAGGATCAGGATATCACTACCCTGCCTCATTATCTCGGCCTTGCCTATGGGGATCTCTCTGAACTCTTCATCCAACTCCACCCCCCGGCCCCGACCCCTTGGGTAGCGAATGGCCACAGGACAGTCCTGTTTGAGGGCCGTATACAACATGTGGCGTAATTCGTTTTCATCCCGGGGGGCCATCAGGATCATGTTCGGCAGGGTGCGAAGGTAGCTGAGGTCAAAGTGGCCGTGGTGGGTGGGGCCATCCTCCCCCACTATACCTCCCCTGTCAATGGCAAACACAACCGGGAGGTTTTGGAGACAAACATCATGGATCACCTGATCATAGGCCCTCTGCAGAAAGGTGGAATAGATGGCAACAACCGGCCGGAATCCTTCCACAGCAAGCCCTGCTGCAAAGGTGACCGCATGCTGCTCGGCAATCCCAACATCAAAAAAGCGCCCCGGAAACCTTTCGGCAAATTTGATAAGCCCGGTGCCTTCAGGCATGGCAGCAGTGATGGCAAGGATCCTGTGGTCCTTTTCCCCAAGTTCCACCACCGTATCACCAAACACCTCTGTGTAGGAAGGCGGACACGGCCCTTCCGACTTTACAGGGGCCCCTGAGGATATGTCGAAACAGCCCACACCGTGAAATTTGGAGGGCTTCTCCTCTGCAGGTCGATAACCCCTGCCCTTTACCGTAAGGGTGTGAACCAGGACCGGCCCTTCAAGGTGTTGTATGTTTTTGAACGTCCTTATGAGCTGATCCAGCTTGTGACCGTTGATTGGCCCGATGTACTTAAACTTCAAGGCCTCAAAGAGCATGCCGGGGGTAAAAAAGGTGATAAAGGAATCCTCGCTCTTCTTGAGCACACTGACGATATTTTCCCCAACCCCTGGAAGGGATTTTAAAAAATTTTCCATCTCTTTTTTGAAGGTTTGAAACCTCTTGCCCGTTATCCTCCTGCTGAGAAACGAGGACAGGGCGCCTACATTTGGAGAGATGGACATTTCGTTGTCGTTCAGCACCACGATGAGGTCCTTTTCCATGTGGCCGGCCTGGTTGAGGGCCTCAAAGGCCATCCCAGCGGTCATGGCGCCATCGCCGATTACGGCGATGACCTTGGCCTTTTCTCCTTTGTGCGCCTTGGCAGTGCTGATCCCCAATCCCGCGGAGATGGAGGTGCTGCTGTGGCCCGTGTCAAAGGTATCGTATGGGCTTTCATGGCGTTTGGGGAACCCACTGATTCCCCCATATGTCCTGAGGGTGTGGAATCTTTCCCTGCGACCTGTAACCAGTTTGTGGGCATAGGATTGGTGACCAACATCCCAGATGATCTTGTCCTTTGGGGCATCGAATACATAGTGGAGGGCAAGGGTCAACTCCACTGCCCCCAGATTTGGCGCCAGATGCCCCCCTCTTTCTGCCACGGTTATTACTATCTCTTGGCGGATCTCCTCTGCCAGAATTTCCAGTTCTTTCAAAGATAGGCGTTTGAGGTCAGAAGGAGAGTCGATCCTGTTGAGCACCTTGTAATTGCCATCCTGTTGGTTCATCTCTTCCTCTTGATTATGTACCATGCAATCTCCCTCAAAGGCTGGGCAGCTTTGCCAAAGGGCTCCAGGGCCTCAACCGCATCTCGGACAAGGCGCTCCCCAATCGCTCTTGACTCATGAATCCCTACCACACCGGGATAGGTGATCTTACCCCTTTTCTGGTCGCTGCCTACCTCCTTTCCCATGAGCCCTGGATCGCCTTCGATATCCAAGATGTCGTCGGAAATCTGGAAGGCCAGCCCTATATTGTCTCCATAGACACCAATTGCACCGATGGCTGCTTCATCTCCACCACCCATGATGGCCCCTGCCCTAACAGAGGCCGAAATCAAGGCGCCTGTCTTATTCCTGTGGATAAATTCCACAAGGCCTTGGTCGGCCTCCTTTCCCTCCGACTCTATGTCCACGGCCTGACCAGCCACCATGCCGGAGCATCCTGCCGCAGTGGCAATCAGATTTATCACCCTGAGGGCGGCTTCGATGGAAACGGAGGATATGACCTCTTGGGAGCTCATCCACCTGAAGGCCTCTGTGAGGAGCCCATCGCCTGCCAGCACTGCCAGGGCCTCACCAAAGACCTTGTGATTGGTAGGGACACCGCGCCTGAAGTCATCATCGTCCATGGAGGGAAGGTCATCGTGAATCAATGAGTAAGTATGTATGAGTTCCAGGGCACAGGCCACAGGCAGCACATCATCTGGATCCCCTCCCACGGCCTCTGCCCCCGCCATACAAAGAATCGGCCTCAACCTCTTGCCCCCCGCAAAGAGGCTGTACTTCATGGCACTGAAAAGTCGAGCAGCAGGCCCTTTCTCTGAATCCCTGAAGTAAGCCTCCAGGGCCCCTTCCACCATGTCTCTCTTCTGTGCCAGGTATTGTTTCAAGTCCATCTCTTTCAAGTGTCCTCTGCCCCGGGCTCTGCTTCAAAAGGGACCTGGGTATAACTGTCTTCACCTTGCTTTACCAGCATGGTCACCTTTTTTTCCGCCTCTTCCAGTTTGGCAGAGCAAAACTTGGCAAGCTTCATCCCCTCCTCAAAAATATTCAATGACTCCTCCAAGGAGAGGTCTCCACTTTCAAGTTGAGTCACGATCTCCTCCAGCCTGGCCATGGCATCTTCAAATTTCTTTTCTTTCATATCTTCCATGTCTTCTCCTCTAACACCTCAATCAATATACTCTATACCTTAAGGAGATGCGGGTCAAACCCTTGGTCTCAATCCACTTTTTCCACCCTGCAATTGAGTCTCCCCTTGTGCAGTATTACCTCCACCCCTTCACCTTCGGCCACCACCTTGCTGTGGGTCAAGATCTCTCCCGTGGCAACCTTTCGGGTGATGCTGTAGCCACGGGCCAGCACTGCCAGAGGATTCAGGTCGTTGAGGCGGGAGTTCAGTTCAGAGACCTTGGCCCTTTCTTGCTGTAAAAGGCCGCTTATCCCGCTCACAAGAGAGTTACATGAAGATATCAAGCGCTCCTTCAAGGCACCGATCCTTTGGCCTGGCGATGCCAGGAGAAGCGCCCTTTGCTCTGCTGCCAGTTTTCGGTGGGCCTCTTTAATCCTCAAATGCGCGGCCCGCACAAGCCTTGTGGTCAATTCGTCGAGCCTCAGCCAAGTGTCGGCCATCACCTTCCTCGGGTCCTTCATGCGTCGGCACAGTTGATCCAACCTTTCCCTCTCCCTCTGAATCCGCATCTCCATCAGGGACCTTAAACGGCTCTGGTACTCTAGCACCTTGTTTTTCACTTGCTCCTTTTCCACCACCAGTAGCTCTGCAGCGGCCGAAGGAGTGGGTGCCCTCAGATCTGCCGCAAGGTCTGCGATGGTGGTATCTATCTCATGGCCCACTGCCGATACAATGGGGATACGAGACCCCCTGATGGCGTAAGCCAGTTCCTCACGGTTAAAAGGCCAGAGATCTTCCAGCGACCCGCCACCCCTGGTAAGCACGATCACATCCACGTCAAGCTCCCTGTTGACCACCTCTATGGCCTTTATGAGGTCCCAAACCGCCTCTTCTCCTTGCACCCTGGCGGGCACCAGTATGATCTCAAGGTTTGCGAATCTCCTTTGGACTATCTTTAAAAAATCCCTTATGGCAGCCCCTGTGGGTGATGTTATTACGGCAACCCTTTGGGGCAAGAACGGGATAGGCCTCTTTGCCTTTTCATCAAAAAGCCCTTCTGCAGCTAGCTTTTTCTTTGTCTGCTCAAAGGCCAGGGCCAGGGCCCCCATCCCAAGGGGTTCAAGGTAGTCGAGGATGAGCTGATACTCGCCCCTTGGCTCATAGATGCTTATCCTTCCCTGGGCTATCACCTTCATCCCGTCCTGGGGTCTGAATTTCAATAACCTCACCTTTGGAAGGAACATGACCGCCCTGATCTGGGCCTTTTCATCCTTTAACACCATGTAATAGTGACCTGACATGGGGCTCCTGAAATTGGAGATCTCGCCCTCCACCCACACAAAATCAAACTTTTGCTCCAGGACCTGGCGGATTTCCTCTGTAAGCTCTTTTACGCTGTATACCTTCAACAGACCATCTCCTCTCCGAGAACCCTCATTTCACCTCCATGTCCAAGCCACCTTCGGTTGATCTGCCCCTCAAAATTCTCGAATCTTGCTCTTATCTTAAATCCTCCTAATCCCCCTCATGTCTTTACCGGCCCCTGCAAATGGTTTAGAAGGGAATTGAAGGGGTTAAGACTACTTGGGAATCGTGTTTTAAAGGAGTAGCACTTCTGCTCCCCATTTTCCACATAATAAGAGCATTAGGGCCCCGTTGCCACAAGATTGAAAGACCTTTTGCAGAGGGCCCTTCTCTTATCCTTGACAACTGGACATCCCTATGAATAAATACATTTGAATTTGAAGGGGAGGGCGCCTTCCCCGGCCTCTTGCCCTTGCAGTTTCGGGCAGCGGTCCAGCATCAACCTTCAATGCTCATGCCTTGCGCCCACCTCCTGTTCTAGAGCTTTCCCAAATGCTTGGTAAATAATCAAACAAAGTAGGAGGATGAAAAATGGAGAATAACCCTGTTAAAATCCAAGACCTTACATTCAGAGATGGCCATCAATCCCTCTTTGCAACGAGGATGCGCACCGAGGACATGATACCCTTAGCTGAAGACATGGACAAGGTGGGCTTTTGGGCCATGGAGGTATGGGGAGGGGCCACCTTTGACACCATGCATCGCTTCCTGGGAGAGGACCCGTGGGAGCGGGTCCGAACCCTGAAAAAGTACATTAAGAAAACACCGTTTTCCATGCTGCTTCGCGGGCAAAACCTGGTGGGTTACAGGAATTATGCCGACGATGTGGTGCGGGCATTTGTGGACAAGTCATGCGAAGTCGGCATAGACATATTCAGGGTGTTCGATGCCCTAAATGACCTCAGGAACTTTGAGACCTCGGTTGAGGTCATCAAGAAGAACGGCAAACACTTCCAGGGTGCCATCTGCTTCTCACTGACCGAGCGTAAGATGGGAGGCCCTGTCTTCAATCTCCAGTATTATTTGGACAAGGCCAAGGCCCTGGAAGACATGGGCGCTGATTCCATTTGTATAAAAGACATGGCCGGCATCATCTCTCCTTATGATGCCTACGAGCTTGTTCGGGCCTTGAAAGAGGCGGTATCTGTGCCCATCCACCTCCATACCCACTATACCTCTGGCATGGCGTCCATGTGCCTGCTCAAGGGGATCGAGGCAGGGGTGGACATCATTGACACATGCCTTGCCCCCTTTGCCCTGAGGACCTCTCACGCAGCAGTTGAGCCCTTGGTGGCCACACTCCAGGGGACACCCAGAGACCCTGGCTTTGACTTGGACCACCTCCTTGACATGAGCGACCGGCTGGAAGAGGTGGGCCAGAAGTACAAGGACCTCTTGGACACCACCAAGCTCTCGGTTATTGACACTGGCGTGCTTAAACACCAGGTGCCCGGCGGCATGATATCCAACCTGGTGAACCAGCTCAAAGAGGCCAATGCCTTGCACAGGCTGGACGAGGTCTATGCCGAGGTGCCCAAGACCCGCAAAGACCTCGGCACTCCCCCGTTGGTGACCCCCACTTCCCAGATAGTGGGAGTCCAGGCCGTGCTTAACGTGCTATTTGGCCGCTACAAGATGATCACCAATCAAGTAAAGGACCTCTGTTACGGCCTTTATGGGAAGACCCCTACTGAGATAGACCCCGAGGTGAGGGCCAAGGCGCTGAAAGGGTATAGCCGAGGCGAAACTCCTATTACGGGAAGGCCTGGTGACTATCTGGAACCAGAGCTGGACAAGGTAAGGGAGGAGGTTGGAGACCTTGCCAAGACAGAGGAGGACTTGCTCATCTGCGCCATTTATCCCACCACGGGCAAGGAATTCCTCAAGAAAAAGTACGGGGTAGAATAGTGACCACGGTATGGTAGTTGCATAAATGTCTTATGTTCAACCATAAGATGCCGTATATGTTAATAAATTGACACTTTGTCCGGGAATACGAAGCTAAATGGCTGAGGCAGGAGAAAGGCGTGTTCAAACCGCTGGCGCCCTTGGTCGTGATGATGATGTAGAGCGCCTCAGGGGCAAGGCCATGGAGAGGATCTTCAACCAGTTGGTGGAGGATAAGACCGTATTAAGGGTCTTTCTCCTTGGCAAGGATTACGAGCGCCTCACCATTGTAACAGACTTCAGAGAGGAGGATGAAGAGCGCTTCTTGGTTGTGGACCATCCTTCTGGATTCACCAATGTGGCCGCTAGAGCAGAACCCTGGAAACTCAGATTTGAATTCACTGGGCGAGACCGTCTTCCTTATGTGTTCCGAACCACCGGTGGTGAGGTGGCCCCTGAGGGACTCATTCTCCCGGCCCCCAAGTTTGTTGAAAGGAGGCAGAGGAGACGGAGCTTCAGGTTGGAGCCTCCCCTTGGAACGAAGCTTTATATCGGCCCTGAGGAAGAGGAGATAGAGGCCGTGGTCTATAACATCAGCGTGGGAGGGGCCTTCATTTCCCTTGAAAGGGAAAAGGAGAGGAAGCCCCTCCTGGCTCTCGACCAGAAACTAAGACCTCTAAGGATAATCTTTCCAGACAAAGAAGGCCCGGTAAGGGTAAACATAAAGGAAGCAATAGTAAAAAGGCTTGAAAGGGATCTCTTCTCCCATCAGTACAAGTATGCCCTCCAGTTCACCCAGATATCCAAGGAAGACATAAATCTCCTTGAAAGGCTCATATTCAAATATCAGAGGGAGTACTTGAGGAAGAGTCGTCTGCTGGACTCTTGAAAAACGGCTTGCCGGCTAGACGTAGAAGTCTATGATGCGACCTGATTCCTTAAACCTCAAGGTCTCCTTGCCCTTCCTGTTGTAGAGGACCTTGCATCTGGAGGCCTCTTCCCCTCTATAAACAATCCCATTGCCCGGGGCCCGTTCAGCAAAAGAGTGGCCGCGGGTGTCATGGCTCCACGGAAATGGGGTGGCTGACACTGGTAACACCAGGGCCAGTTCAGTGGTGGATTGGACATTCATAGGCTTCAGGCCCTACACTTGAATCCAACCAACTATTACCAATATCACCAACTAAAGGCAAGTATTGTTTTACATACCTTTATTGGGACGATTTTACAACAATTTTTTTATTTTTTACCTCCCGGGCCACTCCACAAGTAGGCTGCTCTTTTTCATGTCCCCGGTGCCAGATGCCGATAAAATCTTGGGAAATTGCTTTGGCCCTTAGAGACAGGTTTTCTATGAAGCTTTGGAAAAAGAAGGGGAAAAAGGACAGGCGAGCACTTTACTGGTACCTCACCATGCTTGGGATCGTAAGCGCCTTTTGGGCTCTCCAAGGGAAGATTCAACTCCCCTCCGAGATATTCCAAATGCCTGGTATCGGCACCCTCAAGGGCACGGTAAGGTGTACGCTCATATCATCGGTGAATGATACCCAGCACCTGAGGATGGAACTGGCCATCCCTTACAAGAGTCGCAATCAATGGGTAGAGATCAGGAAGGCGGTGCCGCGGCTAAAGCACGAGTTCATGATGTCCATGCAGACCAAGGGACTGGAAGAGGTGGTAAAGAGGCGGGATTTCAACACGTTGAGGAGCCACTTACTCCGCCTGATCAACAGGCACCTCAAGAATCCTGTGGAAGAGATCTATTTTGAGAGCTTTTTTGTGGATTAAGGGGCCTTCCTAACGGCACTTTATGAACACAAAGCGCTTCGCAGCAGTTGCTATCCAGGGGATGAGTTCAGGCCTATCCTTGGCCAAGGCCTCCAGGTTCTCCCACCTGTTGCATCCTCGGTCCCCAGGCTCCAGGTCTTTTACAAAGGTAGCCAACACTATTGAATTGGCCAGAGAGCAGGCAAAACTTCTAATAAGCCTGCAAAACTCTTTCGAATAAACTGTGCGTGGGGGATATTTCCAGATCAACTCCTTCCTGGGCCTTAGCTTAAGACCGGTGATCCTCTCAAAGTCATCGAATTCCATTCTTGTAACAAACACCTGGCCTTGCGGCCCAGTAAAAAGATATCCCCTCACTGGAATACCTTTATACACCCGATCTTCCACACGGGAAAACCTAAATGGC
>JALVMN010000077.1 GCA_027027005.1 Desulfobacterales bacterium
TTGCCACTACCCCAAGGGAGAGCCTCAAAATCCCCTAACCAGCGAGGAACTCCTTGAAAAGTTCCTGTCTCTCACAGAAAATATCATTCCACCGTCAAGGGCAGAGGAAATCGCCCACAAAGTCCTAGACCTGGAGAGCGTGACTGACGTGAGTACCTTGATAGCCGAATGATGATTGAGTGGGACTGCCTCGCTCCTGCCATTCGTCCAGAAAGCTCATTTAATTTGACATGCCCAGCTCAGGGCAAAAGAGGAAATTTTTTGCTTGACAGTGGACTCGCTTTGATATTCTATTGTCGACAATCGACAGAACAGGAACTCCCATATGCGCCTTTTAGAGTACGAATCAAAGGAAATCCTCCAAAGATACGGCATCCGGGTGCCTGAATCCCAACTGGTTTCCTCTGTCCGAGATGTCACCCTGCCGCTCCCTTTGGTGCTCAAGGCCCAAGTCCCCTGCGGGGGAAGGAAAAAGGCCGGGCTGGTGACCGAGGCTGAAAGTCGCAGTGAGCTTGAGCAGAAAATCCCACAACTGCTTTCAATGGAAATACAGGGTTACAGGGCTAGGAAGCTCCTTGTGGAAGAAAAGATAGACATCCAAAGAGAGTTCTTCCTGGGCATAACCTATGACAGTGTGGTTAAGCGGGCCATGGTCATCTTCTCTTTGCATGGTGGAATTGATGTGGAAGACGCTGTAGACACTGATCCCCTTGGGATACATAAGGGTTATTTTTCCGTGAGAGAGGGGCTTTATCCTTATCGGGCAAGGGAGATAATCTCATCCTCTGGGTTGTCAGGGAGATTGCTTGTGGGTTTGGGCTCTACCCTCTCCTTGCTGAGCAAGATCTTTCTGGACCTGGATGCGGTTCTGGTGGAGGTAAATCCCCTTGTACTCACAAAGAGCGGTGATCTCATGGCACTTGATTGCCACATTGATTTGGATGACGATGCTCTTTACAGACACAAAGGCATGGCCCAAAAGGCATTGGACCAGGATCGCTACGCTGGGGGGAGGAGGCGTACGGCCTTTGAGACCAGGGCAGCGGAAATTGATGAATCGGATCACAGGGGTGTTGCGGGCCGAGTAATTGAATTTGAAGGAACCTTGGGGTTACTCATAGGCGGGGGAGGGGCCTCCTTGACCGCCTTCGACGCCATACTCCACTACGGTGGAAGGCCTGCCAACTATTGTGAAATCGGTGGGAATCCCTCGGTCAAAAAGTTGGCAGACCTTACCAGGCATATATTGAGTAAGCCTGGCGTAGAAAAACTCGCTGTTATAATGAATGTGGTCAGCAACACGCGGGTGGATATGGTGGCCAGGGGGGTAATAAAAGGGGTGCTGGAGGCAGGCAGGGTTCCAGCTGACACCATTGTTGTATTCAGGGTGCCAGGGGCTTGGGAAGAGGAGGGCAAAAAGATCCTGGCCAAATATGGGATCCCCTTTAGCGGACGAACGGTTTCCATAGATGAGGCTGCACGCTTGGCAGTTGAAAAAAGCGTGTGAGGATTGGTGAGGCTGGAAAAGCAAATGGCAATACTGGCTGATGAAAGAATGAGGGTCATTGTCCAGGGGATTACAGGAAGAGAGGCTGCCTCCTTTACAAAAGATATGCTCGACTACGGTACCAAGGTAATGGCGGGTGTAACCCCTGGCAAGCGAGGCCAAAGGATTCACGGGATACCTGTATATGACACGGTGAAAGAGGCAATGAAGGAATACCGGTGTGACGCATCGGTCATATCAGTCCCTCCTGCCATGGTGAAAGATGCAGCATTCGAGGCCATGCACAATGGAATACGCCTCCTGGTAATAGTCACAGAACGGGTGCCCAGGCAAGATGTAATAAATATCCTGGAGGTGGCCTCAGAGATGGAAGCAAGGGTGGTTGGACCCAATACCCTCGGTCTCATCTCTCCCCACAAGATAAAGCTCGGCATGGCCGGGGGCCCTTTGGAGGACGTTTACAAGGCGTACAAGCCAGGAC
>JALVMN010000078.1 GCA_027027005.1 Desulfobacterales bacterium
CCCCTCATCTGAGGATACTCAGGATTCATGGCCCTGCTGCGAAAGGTCTCAATGGAGTCCCAATCCACGAGACGGGCCATGTCTTGGTATTCGATCACCTCTATCTTCTGGATCTCCATGGAGGTCCTGAATCCGTCGAAAAAGTGAAGAAATGGTATGCTGGATCGTATAGCGGACAGGTGGGCCACAAGGGCCAAGTCCATGACCTCTTGAACCGAGGCCGAGGCAAGGAGGGCAAAGCCTGTGGTCCTTACGGTATTGACGTCTGAATGATCTCCAAAGATGGAAAGGGCATGAGTGGCCACAGCCCTTGCTGATACATGAAACACCCCCGGCATCAGCTCACCAGCGATCTTGAACATGTTTGGGATCATAAGCAAAAGCCCTTGAGAAGCCGTGAAGGTAGTGGCAAGGGTCCCTGCGGCTAGGGCTCCGTGAACCGCACCTGCTGCTCCTGCCTCTGATTGCATTTCCACCACCCTTAGCACCTGGCCAAAGATATTCTTTCTGCCCTTTGCCGCCCACTCGTCGCAGTATTCGGCCATGCTGCTAGATGGGGTGATGGGATAAATGGCGGCCACCTCGCTCATGGCATATGCCACATGTGCTGCTGCCTCGTTGCCTTCCAGTGTCTTGGTCTTCTTTTCCATGGCTGTTTCCTCTCTGCTTTTTTGGTGGTTAAAGATGAAAAACCCTTTTAAAAGATATCCTGGAACAAGGAGTTGCAGAATCCCAGGCAGAGATGATACTAATTTTTCTGAGGTGTTGCAATTTACTTGAACCAAAAAACCCTTGTCAATGCCATAAGGTGCATCGGGAATATCCAAAACGACCTGTCCTGGCGGTTGCAGCCGTCATATTGAGGGGCGATCTTGTGCTCCTGGTAAAGCGGGCCCAAGAACCCTCCAAAGGCCAATGGAGCCTGCCAGGTGGTGTGGTGGAATTGGGAGAAGAGGTGAGGGAGGCACTCATCCGGGAGATTCGTGAAGAGCTTTCCATGGAGGTTTCATTGGGAGGTTTGGTGGATATAGTTGAGAGGATTGATCGAGACGAGACAGGAGAGGTGAGATATCATTACGTGATATTGGAGTATTGGGCCGAGGCCCATGACTCCAACCCAAAGGCAGGCAGTGATGCCTCAGAATACAGATGGGTCAGAATAGATGAGTTGCCCAAGGAACAGCTAAGTTCGGAAGTCAAGCGGGTCATTATGAAGGCAGCGGCAAGGTCTAGGAACTCCCTTACCTAATAATGTGGAACATCCTTTTCCAGTGGGGCCAGGACCAATAGATGATGAAGGCCTTTCCTTTTACCGATTTCATGGGCACAAAGCCCCAGTACCGGCTGTCATAGCTGTGATCCCTGTTGTCACCCATTACAAATAGGTGATTGGGAGGCACCACCACAGGACCGAACCGGTTTTTGCGGCTCCTGTGAGGGTCGGTATAATATCCATGTGGATCCGAATACGGCTTTCCGTTTATGTAAATTTTTTTTCCAATGATCTCTATCTTTTCCCCCGGGAGCCCTATCACCCTCTTTATAAAATCCTTGCTCTTGTCCACTGGGTATATGAATACAATGACATCCTCCCTCTTGGGCTTGCTCACGGGAATAATGGTCTTTTGTAGATATGGCAGCTTTACTCCATATATGAACTTGTTTACCAGGATGTGGTCACCAACCAGGAGGGTGGGCTCCATGGAGCCGGAGGGAATCTTGAATGCCTGGACCACAAAGGTCCTGATGAAAAGGGCCAGGACCACGGCAATGAGGGCCGCCTCAATGTATTCGCGGATCAGTCCCTTTTTCCTTATCTTCCCTTTTACGATTTCCTGCTTGGCCGACAAAGGATTTACCCTCTGGTATCTCGGAGAAAAATTTGCACGGAATGTAAATTTAATCCAGAAGTTTGTAAAGCTATTTTTCTCCACTGCCGATAGATAAATTGATCCTGGCCAAGGGGTGGACCTTGAACATCCCAGGCCTCGCTCTCTGACTTTGGGTATGAGTGTAAGCCGCTGCTTTAAAATTAGGCAAAATTAGCACATTTTATGGTTAAAGGTTGACAGATATAGACACATATGCTTTTCTTAAGCCGCCCGGTAAGACATCTTTGGCTGTAAATGGAACGGAGGCGGTCGTGGGTCGCAACCTAGTCAAACAAATCAGGGAAGAAAACCTCATGAGCAAGGCAGAGCTTGCTCGAAAGGCAGGGGTCTCCCCCCTTACCATCGACAGGGTGGAAAAGGGCATGAATTGCCGAATGGAGACCAAGCGAAAAATTATACTCGCCCTTGGCTACAAGCTGTCTGACAAAGACAAAATCTTTCCAGAGGATTGAGCACGGATTATCTATGGCTATTCCCAAAAAAAACCAACTGGTAGGCTTGGATGTGGGCTCCCATTCAGTAAAGCTCGTGGAGATAGACCACGGCAAAAAAGGAATGGCGCTAAAGAGCTTTGGCATGATAGGCCTTCCCCCAGATGCCATTGTGGAGGGTAGCATCAGGGAGCCCGATGTGGTGGCATCTGCCATAAAGACCTTGTACAAGAACCTCAAGGTTCGAAACAAGAATGTGGCCACGTCCATATCAGGTTATTCCGTGATAGTGAAAAAGATAGAGGTGGGGGAGAGGGAAGAACCCGAGCTGGAAAAGACCATCCACGAAGAGGCCGAACAATACATCCCCTTTGATATAAATGACGTGAACCTGGACTACGAGGTCCTTTCTCCTCCGGAATCGGCCGAGCAAACCGAGGAGTCCTCCCGCCCCAAGTATAGAGAGGTAATGCTGGTTGCGGCCAAGAAGGACATGGTAAATGAGTACGTGGCCCTCCTTGAGATGGCAGGGCTCAATACCATGGTCATGGATGTGGATGCCTTTGCAGTTCAAAACGCCTTTGAGATCAGTGCGCCTGAGCCCCAGGGCTGTTATGCCCTGGTTACCATTGGGGCAGAGGAGCTGGGCATAAATGCCATAAAGGATGGGATCTCCATGTTCACACGAGACTCCTCCTACGGCGGAAAGCAGATAACCGAGGCCATCATGAACGAACTGAAGGTGAGCTTTGAAGAGGCTGAAAAGATAAAGCTCGGGGGCAGCAAGCTGGACGACAAGCTGAAGAGGGTGTTGGAAGAGATATTTACCTCTGTAGTAACCAGTTGGGTCCAGGAAATAAAGAGGGCACTGGATTTCTTGTCCACCACCTATCCAGATGCCACTATTGAGAGGGTATTTGTGGGAGGAGGCTCCTGCAGGATCCCTGGGTTTCAGAAGTATTTGGAGATGGAGACAGGGATACAAGTGGAGGAGCTCAACCCATTCGCCAATCTGATAATAAACGAAAAGACCTTTGACCCTAAATACTTGGGATATGCTGCCCCTCAGGCGGCAGTGGCAGTGGGCCTAGCCCTCAGGAGCATTGGTGACAAATGATCAGGATAAATCTTCTTCCGTTCAGGGATGTAAGGAAAAAGGAGAACATTAAACGCCAGATCAGCATCTTTGTGTTGAGCGTTTTGCTTTTGATCTGCGTGATGGTTTACTCCTTTTTGATGCTGAACAGCAAGGTGGAGGCCCTGCAGGCCAAGAAGGCCGAGATCAGCAAGGAGCTGGCAAGATACAAGGACACCACCAAAGAGATAAAGGAAATCAAGGAAAAGATCAAAAAGATGCGCACCAAGCTGGAGGTGATCCGAAGGCTGGAGCGAAACAAACAGGGGCCGGTGAGGCTGCTTGACGAGATTGCCACTGCGATTCCGAAGGATAAGTTGTGGTTGAATTCTCTCAAAGAGGCGAAAGGTATCCTGATCCTGGAGGGAACGGCCATGGACAACGAGACAGTGGCATTCTTCATGACGGCCCTTGAGAAACAGCCACACATCAAAACAGTGGACCTCAAAAGCACAAGGCTGAGGCCGCTCAAGGAATACAAGCTGGACCTTACAGACTTTGCCTTGGAATGTAAGACCTATTTATACAAAGAAAAGAAACCTAAAAAGAGGAAGAGGAAGAAGCGCTAAGAATACCCTGACCGAAAAGAGGGGCAGCTTTTATGGAACAAGGCGCCATTTATGAGAAGATCGAAAAGATAAAGATGCCTTACAGGCTCTTGATCTGGGTGGGGACCCTGGTGGTGCTTGCCGGTGTTTTTACCTGGCTGGTGGTGCTCCCTAAGACAGACACTATCAATAGGCTTGAAAAGGACATCACAAGGTTGGAGCAGAGACTCACCCAGGCCAAGATCAAGGCCAGGAACTTGAAGAAATTCAGAGAGGAACTGGCCCAGGTGGATGCACAATTCAAGGAGGCCTTGAGGCTTCTGCCCGACAGGAAAGAAATACCGAGCCTTCTCACCGCCATTACCAGGCTTGGGACCGAATCCAACCTCACATTCCTGAGGTTTAGCCCCAGGCGCGAGAGGCCGAGGGACTTCTATGTTGAGATCCCTGTGGACATAGAGGTGAGGGGAAAATATCATGATGTGGCAGTATTTTTTGACCGTGTAGGCAGGATGGAAAGGATAGTAAACATACTGGATGTATCCATGAGGCCGGTGAAGAAAAACTCCAACATCCTTAACACCAAGTGTGTGGCAGTCACCTATCGATTCAAAGGGACGAGGGATGAAAGCGCATCAAAGCCCAAGAAAAAAAAGAAAAAATAGGCCTATGGGCCTCGTCTTGTCTTTCCTGTTGGCTATCTTTGTGGGCCATGGCACTGCCGTGGCATGGCAAGGGCCTGGACAAGCAGGGAAGGAAACAATGAGAAAATCTGAACAAGAATACAAATACGACCCCACGGGAAAACCAGACCCCTTCAAGCCTTTCTTTATAGCAAGGCTGGAGGCCCTGGAAAAGAAGAAAAAGAGGAAAAAGCCCAGGACATACCTTGAGACCCTGGAGCTCTCCCAGCTGGACTTGATTGCCATAGTGCTTGGCCCCAAGGGCCGGTTTGCCATGGTGCGCGATGCAAAGGGCGTGGGCCATGTGATAAGGGAAGGGACCCCGATAGGCAGAAATGAAGGAGTTGTTTTTAAGATCACGGAAAAAGAGGTGATCATCAAGGAAAAATATACCGATTTACGAGGAAGGACAGTGGTCAAACTGGTCAAGAAAAAGCTGTCCAAGAAGTGACACTGAAAACCCTTATCGGTTATGGAATACAAATGTCCAGGAGATTGTCCATGCAGAGGAAAACAGAGGTGAAAATGAGGAGCATCTTGGCATTGTTCCTGGTTCTTGGTGTGGCTGTGGCCTTTTTGGGGGCCTGTGCCACGGCACCAAAGAGTGCAAAAGAGCCGGGCAAAGGTGTGCAAGCCCAGGCGGTCATCCAAAAGATAAAGCTGAGGTCTTTTGGAGGGCAGGTTACCTTAGTGGAGGTGCTCTCTGACAGGCCGGCTCCTTACACTGCCTTCAAGCTGCTTGCCCCTCCCAGGATCGTCCTAGACATCAAGGCGGTGGCAAAAGAGGGATTGACTCCCCCTTTGACCGACCAGGATCCAAACGTCAAGGAGATCCTGGTGAAAAGGGAGGGCCATGGAGCTCTCTCTACCCGCGTAGAGATCACGTTAGCCAGAGCAGTGGACTACAAGGTCATGGAAGAAGGCAATGTGGTGACCATCAGCCTCATGGCCAAAAAGGCCGGTGCTGCTACTGTTGAAAAGGCAGAAGGGGCCAAAGAGGTAGTGAAACCCCACGAGCCCAGGATATTCTTCGAGCCTCGTCCAACATCCCTCAATCAGGTCCTGGGCGTTGACTTCACGCTTCTTGACGGCGGAAAGTCCAGGCTCATAATCACCACTGACAAGAAGACCCCTTACAATCTGTTGCGAAAAGGCCCCAAGACCCTGGTATTGGAGCTTGAAAATGCCACCATCCCCCGCCTCCTGCAGCGGCACCTGGACTCCAGGCACTTTGAAGGCGTGGTGGACCGCATAAAGGCCACTCGTATCCAAGACCAGAAAAAGGTGAAATTGAACATAGATTTACGGGAGATGGTGCCCTTTCACATAGCTCAGACTGAAAAAGAGATACGGATCGATTTTGCTCCCACCTCCATAAAACCCCCCCAGAAAAGGCTTATTCCACTGGCCTTGGCAGAGTCCTCCACCACTGCTAGGAGAGCAAGTGGCACTGCTAGAACTGTGGGGGCTGTGGCTGTGCCTCACAATTCAACAGGCCCAAAGATAAAAAAGAAATATACCGGTGCGCCCATGACCATGGACTTTGTGGATGCAGATGTGACCAACATCCTGAGGCT
>JALVMN010000079.1 GCA_027027005.1 Desulfobacterales bacterium
CCACCTGGGAATTACGGATTCACTCTCACTTGGACCACAAGAACTGATCAAAGGAGCGATGAACCGGAACTGGAAGTTGTGGAGGAATTGCCGCTACAGACTGCAGCAGGCCGGAGATCTTGAAGAAAAGAGCTGATCAGCTTGATGGAGAACTGACCGATTCAGCATTGGGATTTAATTTACATATACCCAAACCAAGAGCCAAGTCAAGGCCCTAAAAAGTGGTTTGCATCTTCACCACTTTGTCCATGGGGATTGACAGGGTCATGATTTTCCTATATCTGGCCGATTGAAATGTTTAGGTGGATTGTCATGTGTTCTGTCGGTGGTCATCTCTTCTCCAACACCCAGATTCCCGGGCACGAAAGGGCGCCCCTGGCATTTCCCCGCCTGTGCCATGTCTTATGGCTTTTGGCTGCCCTCGTTGTGTTTTGCTCCTGCGGGGCCAAGAAGACATCTCCTCCTCGACCTGTTCACATCTCCAAGCCTCCCCCTTCCATTCGGAAAATGGGTTACACCATCCAGGTGGGCGCATTCTCCAGGCTCTCAAATGCCGTGCGCCTCTCAGCCAATCTAAAGGCCAGGGGGCTTTGGGCCTTTTATTTCCGTGGCCCCTCAGGGCTTTATAAGGTGAGGTTCGGAAATTACCCTTCCAAGGCTAAGGCAGAGCGGGTGGCTAGAAGACTTCGTTCAAAAAAAATCATCCGAGACTATTATGTGGTCTCACCCCGTGACTACCCCTATTACCAGGCCTCCACCACAAGAGAGCTTCGAAAAAATATCGTGAAGACCGCCAAGAGCTTTATTGGAATGCCTTACAAGTGGGGAGGCTCAAGTCCTGGCACCGGTTTTGACTGCAGTGGTTTCACCATGGCCGTGTACCAATTGAACGGGCTGTTGCTACCCAGATCCTCATACCAACAATGGCTTGCAGGGACTCCTGTCTCCAGCAAAAATCTCAGGTTGGGAGACCTGGTGTTCTTTGCCACTGGGCGAAGAGGAAAGGTTTCCCACGTGGGCATTTACATAGGGAATGGTCGATTTATCCACGCCCCCAGCAGGGGCAAGCGCATCAGGATCAGTTTTCTCAAGAACCCCTATTTCAGGCCCCGCTACCTGGGCGCCAGAACATATCTTTGAGCCATGTCCCGACTGGTCATAAGAATTGTAGAAATAAAAGGAAGTTGCCCGGTTTACAGGGTGGGGGACAGGATCGTGCTGGAAGACGGCTACCGCCTGAACCTGGAGGAGACCGACGCACTGTGTTTCCATTCTGTGGCGTCTCTGTTACCCTATCACATAGCGCTCTACAGAGGGGTGAAGCCTGCTGATATCGGCCTTGCCAGGGCCGGAGACAAGGCCTATGTGCAGTGCCTTGATCCGTGCGAGTACACCGGGGGAGGCACTGTTGTCTTTGAGATAGAGAAGCAGGATGGTTCATGAGGTCTGGCAAGGTGGTACCCGCTCCTTGAGTTGGGCCTTCTTGTCCGGGGTCAGGGCCAGTTCCAGCTTCCAGTCAGGATCATTGAACTCATCCTTTTTCTTTATGAGAAGCCATTCATTCCCTCTTTGCCCTTTTTTCAGCCGGGCAAGGGTAAAGGCCCCCGTCAGTTTCTGGCCGTGGAGGATAAAGGAGATCTTGTCTTCCCTTCTTTCAATGAGATCAAATGTCCCCTTGTCCCAGATGACCACGGCCCCGGCCCCATAATTACCTTCCGGGATGATTCCCTCAAAGTCCCCGTACTCCAGGGGATGGTCCTCCACCATGACCGCCAGCCGCTTCTCCTTCCAGTTCATGGAAGGGCCTTTGGGAATGGCCCAAGACTTCAGAACCCCGTCCAACTCCAACCGAAAATCGAAATGGAGCCTTGAGGCGTGATGTTCGTGTACCACAAATCTCCCGTCCATGATCAAAACCCCACTGGCGTTACTGAACCAAGAATAACCATTGTTTACTAACACTACATTAAGCTCAGGGCAAGAACCAGTTGACGGCCACAAAAGACATCATTTTCTCTTTTGTGGTTGACAACCCAGTATCCCCTTGTGATTTAAGGTTAATAATCCTTTGGATGCTGGGACAATATCATGGGAGGGTAAACCTGATGGGCCAAGATCTACGTGCTTTGATAGTTGCTACAATGGACACAAAGGGCAGGGAGGCAGTTTTCTTAAAGGAAATCCTTGAGGATCAAGGGCTCCAGGTCTTAATCCTTGACGCAGGAATAAGGGGCCAAAGCCCCATTCCCGTGGACATAACCAATCTGGATGTGGCAAGGGCAGCGGGCAGCAGCCTTGAACAGGTCAGGAGTCTGAAACAGGAAGGCCAGGCACTGGAGGCCATGATCTCGGGAGCAGTCAAGATCGTGGGCCAATTAATAAAGGAGGGAAAGATTGATGGAATTATCGGACTGGGTGGCTCCATGGGGACAACCCTGGGCACCGCCGTCATGAGGGCTTTGCCTATAGGGTTTCCAAAGGTAATGATAACCACCATGGCCTCGCGCAACACCAGACCGTTTGTGGGAACAAAAGACATCCTAATGTTGCACTCCGTCTGCGATCTTTCAGGACTTAACCGGATTACAAGGGAGGTGCTCCATAACGGCGCCCTTGCCCTCTCAGGGATGGTTAGAGGTCGAAGAAATGACCATGATAAAGTCATTGAGGGCGAAAAACCGCTCGTTGTCGTATCCACCCTGGGCACCACTGAGGCATGCATTGTGCTTTTAAGAGAAAGGCTTGAAGAGACAGGCCGGGAGGTTATCACATTTCACACGGTGGGCTCAGGGGGGCAGGCAATGGATGAAATTATAGAGGGGGAAGACGTTGAATTGAGCCTTGAGATTTCCCTTCATGAGTTGATGGATCACCTGTTTGGAGGTGACTATGACGCCGGTCCCAATCGAGCCACCGCAGCTCTGAAAAAGGGAGTACCCACTGTTATAGTTCCCGGGAACACCGATTTTCTGGTAACAGGCCCTTTGGAGGAGGCGAAAAAGAAATTCCCGGGCAGGATCTACCATGTCCACAACTCTGCCATCACGGTTGTCAGGACCACCTCTAATGAAATGGTGACCTTGGCCCAGGCCCTGGCCCGGAGCTGTATGGAGGCAAAAGGTCCTGTGGCATTCCTCATCCCCTTGGGTGGCTTTTCTGCCTTTGACTCGCCTGGGAGTCCTCTGGAAGACAAAGGGGCCAGGTATGCGTTCAGGGATGCCCTCAACGATGGGTTGCCGCCCGGGATTTCGGTCTTTGAATCCAGACATCACATAAATGATCCCCAGTTTGTGGACGAATTATTGCAGGTGGCAAAAGATATTTTGTGATTTCTCGTAGTCTTTGGGAGAGTCGTCGTCAGGGTTAACCACTATTTCCAATACAACACCTTCTGAATCCTCTCCAGGAGGGAAGCCACCTTGTCCGGATGCTTGATTCTTGTTTTTGGCCCCCACTCTTGCCAATCCCCCAACACTTCTCCGTGGAGGCTGGCACAGCCCCTGGACATGAAAATTTCGATGACCTTACCTGACTTCCACCTGTACCTATCAAGCGCCTTCCGTATCAAGTCCCTCTCCTCCACGCTTTCAGCGTGAAATACCACCACCTTGGTGGAAGCCCCCGTCCTTCCGCTGCCCAGTTTCCCACGGACATATTTCAAGGGCCGGCCTTGCTCCAGTTCCATAAGCAGTTCCAAGGCCTCCTCAAGGCCCCGCACCACAGTAGTAACCTTCCAGCAATTAAGTGCAGGGCCCAGTCTTATCTCGTCTCGGCCTTTCTTGAGTTGATAGTACAAGTCTTGGATGCAAGGGAGACATCTACCGTAAATATCCTTCTTTGTTTTTTTCAATCTGGGATCACTTTCAAAACTGACCCACATCTCAGAGGATGATTCTGAGTAGGGAATCTTTTCAAGATATATGTGCCATTGCGAATCAGTCATACGATACTTCCGTGCTTCCCCTCTCAGCCCCTGGGGCTTTGTGTTGTGAGAGCCTTCCTTACTTGATCACCTTTATGCGATGGGTCTCTCGAAGCCTTTTCCACATCCGGGTCAGGATAATCATGGATGCACTCTCAGGCGATACCACCTCCTTGTCTGACAGCCTTGCACAGGCCTTGAGCAGTTCCTCATTTCCGGAATGAAGTCCCAATTTGGCTCTTATATCCATCCCTATCGAAAAGTGAAGCGCAATGAGTTCTCTTTGTTCCATGCGGGATATCTCCCACCTCTTTTTCACGGGCAACTGGGAGATCAGTGCCTCTACAGCTTCTTCAACTGTCTTTAGTGCCACCTGCTACTCTCCTCCTGGACACACCCCGTCCGAATCTATAATCTCGGAAGTCGTGACAGGCCGTAGCCCGAGCATTCCTACCACACAACCAACCTCCAAAAGCTGCCAGTTCCCATACTTCACCACAACCAAATTTCGTTTGAAAGAGGTTTCTTTTGGACAGGCCTGGGAGGAAAGAATTCCGGGCTGTGGGTACATCCAAAGGATACCACCCAGCACGATATCAAAAATGAAAATCCACAACAACACTGAAGTATGAGGCATCATCCCTGGTTTGCTCCCTGCCAGGAAGGGGCTCTGGAAGCTTATCTTCGTCTAGAAAATTAGAGGTCAACATCAAAGAGGCCCTGATTGAGAAGACGTCATAGTAATGATAATTAAGTCCAATGTATACATCATAAATCAGATATTCCCTTTCTACATCCCTTTCGTCAGTGGTCAAAAGACTCCCATCATAAACCACCGAGTAAATGAGCGCCCCTGTGTTGGCTCCCAAGACCATTTCTATACCATGGTGGCAGGCAGACACCGGCTTGAGGAGGTGGTAGGCCTGAAAGCAGCCTCGCCCTGGAGACGAAGGAAAAGCTTTGAACCCTTCCATCATATTCCACCCAAAGGAGAATTCAAGACCAACTCCAAGGCCGGTGAATAGGTTGCCCAAATGGAAACTTGGTCCCACGGCAAATTGTGCAGACCACCCGTTATGGCTCACGCCCATGTGGACAACACGCCACAAATGTTGATAATCCAGATTGAAAATTGGTTCAGTATGTCTCTGGGTGCTCCAACCTCTTGGATCCTCTCCAAGGCCAAGGTCATTATGAAAAAACCTCTGGACTTCTTCTGCACAGGCCTCTTCACCCAGGACGCCCAAGCTCACTTGAAAACTACTGGCTTTTCGACTATTGAAGCTCTGCCAGTTCAAGGCATAATAGAGTATCCCCGCATATGGTAGTTCGCCTTCGCGATAAGTTGTGGCCTTCAGGTCTCCAGGGGTAATTATGTTTTGGCTTATGCCTTGCCCGTAACGCACTATACGATCATCACTTTCAAGGGTTGGAAAATGCTCGCCCACCCATTTGACAAAGCCTGGGGCCGTGGATTCTTCCCAGCTCGCAAAGCGGGCACTGTGGTATTGGATGCTCCAACCGCTGCTAAAGTTGCTGTCTCGGTGAAGTAGGGCATCATTGTCAACCTGGAAACGCAGTAAGCCTTTGTTCCGAGGGCTATCCAGATAAAAATCCTCGGCCCATAGTGAACCACCGAAACAGAATAGGACAATAACTACCAAAAAAGGCACAGACTTGCGCACCGCTTACCCCTTCAAACCCCAGAAGCGTTCATCAAGGCTGGCTGTAAATCTACAAGATATATTCAAGAGGAGCAACCATGAAGGAGGGTTCCCAAAGGCCTTATACTACTCGGTGAATCCTGCATGATTCCTGACTACCAATAGGTAAAATAGTGAATCTCTGTTTATATCCTCATTCTCATACTTACCTGCCCGCGATTGTGACAAATTGGACTATTTCCTGAAGGTGGGCACGAGTCGAGGCCCTCACCCCCTAGCCCTAAACCGTCTCTAAAAGCAAAGGGCGTGAGCATTTACGCTCACGCCCTTTGGTATCCCAATGGTGCCGAAGGCGAGACTCGAACTCGCACGGGGAAACCCCCACTAGACCCTGAACCTAGCGCGTCTACCAGTTCCGCCACTTCGGCACTTAAAACTTGATATTTAACGTATTAGATCTTATATTTGCTGATGGTCAAAGTCAATATTTTTATACCCTATGACCGGCCCCCCAGAGCACAAGGCCGGTTGTTCAGTTTTCAGGAATAACCCCACTTGAATCAGTGGAGAAAAGGAATAACCCATGGCAATAATAATAAAAAACATTGCCGAACTCGACCAACCACTCCAAAACCCAGTGCTCACCATTGGAAACTTTGACGGTGTGCACAAG
>JALVMN010000080.1 GCA_027027005.1 Desulfobacterales bacterium
GGAGGTAGAGAGCCTCGGGACCTGGACGCAGTCACTCTTGCAAAAGTTTGTCAAGAACTTGGGGCCGGTGAGATCCTGCTTAACTCCATTGACCGGGATGGTACCAATCTAGGATTTGACATCGAACTGATAAAGGCTGTAAAGGAGGCCGTATCAATACCGGTGATTGCCTCCAGCGGTGCAGGATCTCCTGAACACTTCCTGGAGGTCTTCCTGGAAACCGATGTGGAATCAGCGCTAGCAGCTGGGATATTTCACCGAAGAGAGGTGCCCATCTCAGAGGTAAAACATTTCCTAAAAGACAAAGTGGAAGTGAGGTTCTGATAAAAACTCAATCAACATCACAGGAAGCTGATACCTTCCTGAAGTGATAGCCGTGGATTGCCAGGGTAATGGCTAGGGAAAAGAGCCTTGGCCTTCGGACCAGGGTCCAGAAAACGGTGGACCAGTACTGAAACCTCTCTTTCCCAATGATTCCAAGGCGCACGCTGGCCTCGAAAAAGGCCACGATACGGTTCACGGTGAGAGGATTTTGCACCCTGGGCAGGCCGTACTCGCGCAAAAAGGTCCTGAGCCTGGAATAAAAATTCTTTGGCGAATAAATGGTCTCCAGCAGCCTCTTGTATCCCAGGCGCAACAGCCTTGGATCCATGCGAGGCACGATATTGGTGGTTCCATCGGTGTTGCCAGACATGGGCCCCAGGAGCCTGCCTTCCCTTTTCAGCCTCTCGTACAGCCTTGTGCCTGGCGGGGCTTGGAGCAATCCCACCATGGCAGTGACGATCCCGGTTTTTTGAATGAACTCAATCTGGCGTTGAAAGATGGATGGTTTGTCAGAGTCAAACCCCACGATAAAGCCCCCTTGGACTTCAAGCCCTGCCCTCTGAATGGCCTTTACCGATTCCACCAGGTCCCTGTTTTTGTTCTGCCTCTTGTTGCATTCGGCCAGGCCCTCTTCTTCCGGGGTCTCAATTCCCACGAACACGGTGTCAAAACCCGCCTCCACCATGAGAGTCATTAGCTCCGGGTCATCTGCCAGGTTGATGGAGGCCTCAGTGTTAAAAGGCATCCCCTTCTTGCCCTTGCGCCATTGGATGAGTGCGGGGAGAAGCTTTTCTTTTAGATACCTTTTGTTTCCAATGAAATTGTCATCCACAAAGAAGACGCGGTCACGCCAGCCAAGCTGGTAGAGTTCGTCCAACTCTGATAGTATCTGCTCTGCCGTCTTGGTCCTTGGCTTGTGACCGAAGAGAGCAGTGACATTGCAAAACTCGCAATTAAAGGGGCACCCGCGGGAAAACTGCACACTCATGGCAGCGTAACGCTTGAGATTGAGCAGTTCCCACGAAGGACGCGGGGTCTTTCTGATATCAGGGTATTCTGAACTCTGGTAAACCCTTTGTGGCCTCCCCTTTGACAAGTCTTCCAAGAACAATGGCAAGGTTATTTCGGCCTCATTGAGCACAAAATGATCCACCTCAGGGAATTGGTCGTACTCGGCGGTAAAAAGTGGCCCGCCGGCAACGGTCTTTACTCCTGCCTCCCTGCATCTGGCCACCACCTTGGTGACGGCCTCCCTCTGGACCGCCATGGCGCTGATAAAGCAATAATCAGCCCAAGCCAAGTCTTCTTGGTCGAGTTTTTCCACATTCAGGTCCACCAGGCGCCTTTCCCATTCCTCCGGGAGCATTGCCGCCACTGTGAGGAGCCCCAGTGGGGGGTATGCAGCCTTTCTGTGGATGAATTTTAGGGCGTGCTTAAAGCTCCAGAAGGTGTCTGGAAACTTAGGGTAGATCAGTAATACTTTCATACGATGCTCCAAAAAAGGGGTAAACCTAGCTTCCTAGTGCCAAGAAAGAGCAATACTCGAGAAATGTGATCAAAACCAAGAGAAACAACTTCGCGGCAAAAATTCCTCAGAGGATGCTTTCGTGCAGCAGCAATAATTCGCAATCGGAAGGGACATTGAATTGCATTCAACATTACCAAGTGGGTGAGTCTTAGTCAATGAAATTATTTTTTGGGAAATTGTGTTTTTTTTGAGAAATAGCTTGCTTTTCTCTGGAAAAGGTTTATGCTGGTCCCATCGAGGCTTTGGTTAGAGGCTCGATACCGTTGGTTTCGTTGAGGGTAAGATCCATTTGTTCAGAGTGGCAGCCTCAAGAGTGGAACCAGAAAATTTGAGAGAAAGGAGGGTGTCACCATGGCAAATGGAATCGTTAAGTGGTTCAGTGACCAGAAGGGATACGGCTTTATCGAGCAAGAAGACGGCCCTGACGTGTTTGTCCATCATTCGGGCATCAACGCAGTGGGCTTCAAGTCCCTGAGAGAAGGCGATCGCGTCACCTTTGACGTGGAACAGGGCAGAAAAGGCCCGGCCGCGGTCAATGTCACAGTAGAGTAGGGTTGAGTTTATAGCTCAAAAGAAGCGCTCCCTCTTTTGAAAGGGAGCGCTTTTTTATGCTGTTTCAACATTTAAACAGGGAAAGCTGCTGCTCCCTACCTGGCAGCCCCTTTCTTTTAATCCCCCTTTCTGTGCAGATGTCACCCCTCAGATCAGGGTTCTTGCACGAACAAACCAGACAAACCATCCCAAGCTCCTGGGAAATGGCCTTGAACCTCTCATATCCCTTTTCCCTTATCCCTCTGGGAACAAGTTTGCTCTTGGTGGAGGTGCCCACATGGATCCAGGGCTGGGTCTCAAAAAAGCTTCCCAGCAACTTGAATTCAGTAGAGGGGAGTTCTTTTTTCAACTGGTGGGCAATGGCAGGTCTCAGATGTAGGTAGCTTAGTGTCACCTTTTCCACTCCAACCTTCTTCAACTGGCCTAAAAGGCTACGAGTTTCATGCTCGGTATCTGTGAGAAAAGGTATAATGGGGTCCACCCGGACGTGGACCCCTATGCCGGCCTTTGAAAGCCTCTCCATGTTCAGGAGTCTCTCCCAAGGATCAGCAGCACCCGGCTCAAATATCTCCTTGTATCTCTTTGACAAGGAGACGAGGCCAATGCCAGCGCTTATGAATTCAGGGTAATCCCTGAAAAGCGCCACAAAACGATCCGGGATCCACCCCTTTGTGAGGAAGGAAATCCCGATCCCCCGCTCCAGGAGCACCTTCATACTTTTAAAGGTGATATCCAGGATCTGGGGATCTGCCTGAAAGGAGTCCGACGCAGTGTTGAAAACCACCCAGTCCACCTGGATACGCCGCCTGGGGTTGTCCAGTTCCTCGCTTAGCTTACGGGCCAAGTTGGTGTAAATATAAACCTTTTCAATGTGAGGGGCCTCAGGATATGCCCTTGCATAACAATACACACAGCGAAACTGGCATCCCCTGGTAACATTTATGGAATATGCCTCGGAAAGGCATCCGAACCGGACCTTGCTCAACACCCTGCTTTTCCTCTGAGCCGGTATGACCCTCATTTCACAAAAAATCAGGCAACAGGAAATCTCCTGAGATTCAGGCAAGTATATTGAAGATATTGATTTTTTATTCTATTATTGCTCCCGATTCAAGTACAGGTTCTTTAGAAACGGGTCCCACCAACCACAGGAGGATTGCCATGATAATCGCTGTTACCAATGTCAAGGGAGGCGTGGGAAAGACCACCACCTCAGTAAATCTGGCCGCAGGTTTTGCCAACAGGGACAAGGCAGCCCTCCTGGTGGACTTGGATCCACAGGCTCATTCAACCCGCTGTTTCTTGAGCCAGCCTATTGAGCGCGACGTAAGCGATTTCATAATGGAGAGGCCTTCTCAGGCCCACAGGTTCATTCACAAATCCTCCTACCCAGGGGTGGACATAGTGCCTGCCACCTCCCGCTTGACAGAGACAGCAGAGCTGCTCTCCACCCGAATCAGGCGCGAAGAAAGGCTTTATCGGGCCCTGGTCCAGGTGGCCGACGACTACCGCATGGTAATAATAGACTGCCCCCCTTCCCTTGGCATACTAACCCATAACGCCCTAATGGCGGCAGATCTTCTACTTATTCCAGTCCAACCAGGAGTTGGGGCGGTGGTGGGCCTCGAGACATTGCTGGAGACGGCCAGGGAGTTGCGCGATGAAGATAATATTCCCTACAAGATACTAGTTACAATGCTGGACCTTCGCACCACCCATACAAACGCAATCTTTGAGGAATTAATAGAGGAGCACCGAAAAAGGGTGCTCAAAACCGTGATCCACAAGAGCGAATCACTGAATCAGGCCAACCTTGCAGGCCTGCCTATCTATCTATATCAGCGAAATTCCAGGGGCGCCCAGGACTACGACGCCCTTTGCGAAGAGCTTTTGAAGCTCAGGGTCAGATATTGAGAAACTTTCTAATCCTTTAGTTTTTTCAGTGAGTTATACAGAAAATGGCAGGCATGGAGCACCACCCTTGTGGTGGTCTCTGCTATGGCCTCCGCCTTGGAATCAGTCTTTAAGGCCTCCCCGGGGGCTTCTCCTTTCAACCTTGACCAATTTGCCATTATGGTCTCGTATGCGGTATTGATCTCCTTGAGCTTTGCTTCGGCCTTGGCCTTGAGCCTTGGGTTGCCTGAAAATCTGTCAGGATGCCACACCGAGACGGCATCCCTGTAAGCCTGCTTCACCTCCTCCAGGCTGCACCCTGGGCTGATTTCCAGCACCTCAAAACACTTGCCAAGTTTCAAGACCCGCACCCCTCTGCTTCTCTTTTCATATTTTAGCTTCCCATAAGCCTAGTGCCTGGAGAGGTTGTTGTCAAAGAAGGTTTGTAAAAATAGCCACATCTTTCCACCCCAGCCGCCCCTTTGATTAATGCAATGGGACCATGGGGCCGATATTTTTTTTAAACAATCTAGTGATTCTTGGTTATTGAGAGCAGAGGAGGAAGGAGAGATGCAGATAATATGTCCCACCTGCAATGCCCAATACAAGATCAAGGGTACAGCACTTCCTGCAGGAAAGCGGGTAGTTGCCACTTGCAAGAAATGCGGCGGCCAGATAGTAATCCAGGAGCCCCCCACTCCTCCGGCAGAGGAAAAACATGGCACCATTCCCCTCAATCCACCACCATTTCCAGAATCCCAAAAGGGTGAAAAGGACATTCAGGACAGTGGGAGATTTGAGTTTGAATCCGAAGAAAAGATATTCAATGGATATGCAGGCTTTTGGAAGAGGTTTGTAGCCGCCCTTATCGATTCGACAGTCCTGTTTGTGGGAGGCTTGCTCTTGGGGGGCGCAATGGGATTTTCGGTTGCCTTTGCCACCGGCTCCACCCATGCCATCGAACCACTTGCAAATCTCAGCGGCATCCTTATGGGTTGGCTCTACTATGCCTTCATGGAGAGCTCCTCCCGTCAGGCAACCCTAGGAAAGATGTTAATGAAGATAAAGGTAGCCAATGTCTCGGGCCAGGCCATCAGCTTTGGGAGGGCCACGGCGCGCCACTTTGCAAAAATCTTATCAGCCATCCCTCTTGCCCTGGGCTACATTATGGCGGGATTTACTCGAAAAAAACAGGGGCTCCACGACATGATAACAGGCTGTGTGGTGGTAAATGCCGCTTAGTCCCTCAAAAACTTCTCCCTTATGAACTCCTTCTCTCGTGGGGAGAGATTGTTCCAGTTCCTGAGCTTTCTCAGTAGCCACTTCCGATCCTCGGGCGGGAGCCTCTTCCACTGCTCGAACCTTTTTCTTATGAGGGCCCTGTCCTCGGGCGACATGCGCTCCCACTCTTTCATCCTTTCTCTGAGCAGTCGCTTCTTTTCCGGAGGAAGGGATTTCCACATCTTGTAACGCCTGTGAAATTCCGGCCCATGCGACCCGGGGCCACCCCCTCTTCTCACCAACATAAACCCATAGGGGATCTCACCTGTGAAGGGCTCAGCCTGAGCTATTTCACCGAGCTTTCGGGCTGTGGCCCACCCTGGTGAGAAAATCGTGCTAGCCGCCAGGGCAACTGTACCCAGCACAAGGGCTATCCTGGATTTTATAAGTGCCTTCATATGGTGTCCTTGTTGTCAACCACCTTTACCAGGAGTTTGACCGTGTCTAGTTGATCCAAGAGTTCAAGGTTATTGATGATATCCAGCTCCTCTGGGGAGATCTTTGCCTCCGAGATAATGTTTTGGGATTTGTTAAGTTGCGGCCTGTGTCCCCCCTGCCGCTCTTCCTGAAAGCCCCACTTGCCCAAGAGGATAAAAACCAGGCATGCCGCTGCCAGGGCAGGGACCAGGCCTTTCAACACCACTTTGCTCCTAAC
>JALVMN010000081.1 GCA_027027005.1 Desulfobacterales bacterium
AGGGGCGATAGATGGCCTTTCTCATCTTGGTGCCCACGTCCCACTCGTTGGGAAACTCCACTGGGCAAACCTTTTCGCACTCCCCACACCCTGTGCAGGTCTCTTCAACATAGCGGGCCTTTCGTCTGACCTTTACCTTGAAGTTGCCGACAAAGCCGTTGACCTCCTCCACCTCGCTGTAGGAAAGCAGCTCGATGTTGGGGTCCTGGCCCACTGAAACCATCTTCGGGGTGCCAATACATGCGGCACAATCAAGGGTGGGGAAGGTCTTGTCGTACTGGAGCATGTGGCCGCCCACTGTGGGCTGTCTTTCAACCAGATACGCCTTGTATCCTGCCTTTGCAATGTCGAGGGCCGCCTGCATCCCGGCAATACCACCCCCCACCACAAGGGTGTTTGTACATACAGGAAATCGGGCAGGACTAAGCGGTTCCTGGTAGCTGACCCTTGATATACCAGCTCCCACAAGGGTCTTGGCCTTCCTGGTGGCCTCATCTTCATCCTCAGTGACCCAGGAGACATGCTCGCGGACATTCACCATGTGAAATGCCTTATAAGGGTTCAGACCAGCCCTTTCACAAACGGCACGAAAGGTCTTTTCATGCATCCTGGGAGAGCAGGAGGCCACCACCACACGGGTCAGCCCGTGTTCCCGGATATCCTTTTCTATCAACTCCTGGCCAGGGTCCGAGCACATGAAGAGATAGTCTCGGGAGACCACCACATTGGGGAAGGAGGCCACGTACTCGGCCACCTCCTTTACCCTGACCCTTGCGGCGATATTGATGCCACAGTGGCAAATATAGAATCCAATCCGGTCAGACATGCAAACCCTCCTGTTCAAAACGGGGCCGGGAGCCTTCAAAGGTCTCCACCCCATCCCAATGGCCCACAGACTGTAGCAGTAACTCTGCCACATCCTTTACTACTATCTTGCCTTCCATATTGAGTTCGCTCACCGCCTGCTTGAGAATTCTTATGCAATAGGGGCAAGCAGTGGCAATCACGCCGGCACCACAATCCATGGCCTCCTTGACACGCAAGATCCCAAAGCCCTCTTTGGTAAGGGCATCAGTCCAGGCCCCTCCCCCGCCTCCTCCACAGCAAAGGCCCTGCTCCCTATTGCTTGCCATTTCCACGAATCTGAGGCCGGGTATGCTCTTGAGAATATTACGAGGGGCATCATATGTGGAATTGTGACGGCCCAGATAACAGGGATCATGATAGGTCACGGTCTCTGAAACATCCAAGGTGGGGATGAGTCGCCCTTTCTCAATCAGACGCCACAAAAGCTCTGTGTAATGTTCTACAACTACCTGACCCTTGATTTCGCTGTAGAGATTCCTGAAGGCGTTGAGGCAATGGGGCGAGGTGGTAAGGAGCCTCTTGACACCTGCCTCTTTAAACAGGCGGGTATTGCTCTGGGCCAACTGCTCAAAGATTTCTTCTGCCCCCATCTTATGGGCATGGTCGCCGCAACAGACCTCCTCTGTGCCCAAAGTGCCAAAAAGTATCTCTGCCCGGTCAAGTAACTGGGGCAAAGACCTCCCCGATTCCTGGACATTTGGGTCATAGGCAGTGGTACAACATGTAAAGAGGCAGTATTCATGATCAGGTGAAAACGGGGGAATATTTAGGTCTTGAGCCCATTCCATCCGCCTTTCCCTTGGGCCATTCCAGGGGTTACCCCTCTGCCTCATGCTCTCAAGGGGTATTTCCAACCTCTCGGGGAGCAGCCCTCTCTTATAACCCAAACCCCGGACCGTCTTCATCACATCAATTATGTCAATTCCCCTGGGGCAATGCACACCGCAGGCATTGCATGTGACACAGGTCCATACGGCCCTGTCAACCGAGTCCTGGTTTCCTGACTCCAGATTTAGGTGTCGCATAATCTGGCGGGGCCGATATGAGGAAACCAGATTCCATGGACACATTGTAGTACATGTTCCACATTGAATACAAGTGAGAAAGGTGTCACCCACTTGGGCCACCACCTCTTCCACATCCACTGAGGAGGGCTCGGATGCCTTTTCCTTCACCCTGGTAAGGAACATGGCAAGCGGCCTGTAGAAGAGATGGGACCACTTTCCAAAAGGGACCTCAATGACCAGCATGGGCACTGCAAAGGCCAGGTGAACCACATACATCACATAGGTGCCCATGGGCCAGCCTGCCAGCCTCACCCCGTGCATCACGATCCCGGTCAAGCAACTCAGGAAGAGGAGGATGAGAAAGAGCCAGTCACTGGGCTCTGTATAGCGGTGTATGGCCTCCTCCCTTTTCTTGTACCTGCTCCACATCATTTCAGCCGTAATACCCATTATGGTTCCAGTGGCGTAATAGCCGAATATGCTTGAAAAATGCCAACTGGAATCATCCACCTGGAACCAGCGGATGAACACGATTATGAGCGACATCATGGTGAGATAGCCGGTGACCAAGATGAAGTGCTTGAGCCACCTGCTCTTGTCTTCACTACACTCGCGCCATCGCATCTGGGTGAGGAGGTGGAGGACAAATGTCTTGGCTTCACTTATATAGACTGAAAGGGGGGGGCGGGTATCACCCATGATGAAACGAAACATCCTGAATGCATTGGTAAGAAGGAAGGAGGAGAGGATGGCTGCCATCACCAGGTCGCCTATCTCTATCCACTTGACCGGCGCAAAGGTGTTTACGGCAACCCTGCCTGTTATGATGGGGCCATGAAAGAATACGAAAAGCATTATCACCACGAAGGCCACCACCGAGAGTGCCCCAATCTCCCACGCGGTGGACAGATATAGTTTCTTGGCCAGACCTGTCCAGTCATACTCAGTGGTCAACCATCGCCGCGTGGCCATCATGGTCTCTGCCGGCTCAGCACCCCGAGGGCAATCATTATTGCACTCACCACAATAGTAGCAAAGCCAGGGCACTGGTGAGGAAAGCAGCCTGTCCTTGAGACCCAGTTGGAGATAGCGGTAGATCTTTCTGGGAAATGAATCCTGGCCACTGGACAAGGGGCAAGAAGAGCTGCACAGCCCGCACTGCATGCAGATTTCCATGTCCCTGGCCCCGAATTTTTTCACTTCCTGGTACAGACCCGGATCAACCTTCAAGTCCATAGGCTTCCACCCTAAGCTGTGCTATTTTTGGTCTCAGATAGATTTTTTCAAACCTCTCCCGCTCCTGAGCGGTTTCATCAGAAGAAAACAAAGGCTAATTCAGTAAAGTTTAGTGGATATTTACTCGGAAGAACAAGCTGTGGACAAAGTTTGATCAATTTTTCGCAATCGGGGAGGTAAAACATTATCGCCTCAGAACCAGGGAATGAACGCACATGATTCAATTACAGGCCTTTACTTAAAAAATGTAGTGATTTCAAAGAGATATCCACGACCAAAGGACTACAAGCACTTAATCTTCCAAAGATTCAACCTAAATTGTCAATGACCATTTGCTATATCGAGACATAAAAGTCAAGGTCCTTTTTCCTTTCCTTGGATGGTAGGAGCCCTTTTTCAACAATCAGCAAGGCCTGGAGCCACGCTCAAAAAACGTGGTTCGGTGGCTCAATGTAGTTCTGGACAATCCCCTTCTTTTTATGTAGATAGGTCAATTGGTAGCGATTGTGAATTTTTGAGTGGAGGGAAGTAATGAAAAAAAACACCTTACCGAAACAAGGTTGGAGGGGGGACCGAAGGGACTTTTTGAAGATGACAGGCACCTTGGGCCTAGGAGTTGCTGCCACCTCTCTGATCCCCGTGGGAGCAGAGGCGGTAAAACTCAACCGCCGCCTGTATAAAGTCTCCCAGGCCAGGTTTTCCATGGGAACTTACGTGTCATTAACACTCATTCACCCTTCAAAAGACCAAGCAGAGGATGCCATTGGAAGGGCCTTTGAAGAGGTAAATCGGCTGGTGAGTATATTGAATCGCTTTGACCACACCACAGCCGTTTCGCAACTCAACAAGGAAGGAGTATTAAAGGATGTCCCCCCTGAGGTGGCCCAGGTGATTTATAGATCCCTCCACTATAACAGACTCACCGCCGGGGCATTTGATATTACTGTAAAACCCCTGGTGGATCTCTTCAGGAGGACGTTTGCCTCTGGAAGAAACACTCCACCCAGTGAAAAGGCCATTGAGGAGGCACTAGCCCTGGTAGGGAGCCACAAGATCAGCTTTGACGGTAAAAACATCCGATTTTCCCAGCCAGGCATGGGGATTACCCTGGATGGCATTGCAAAGGGATTCATAGTGGACAGGATCTCTGAATTGCTCAAAAGGCTAAACATTGAAAATCACCTCATAAATGCCGGTGGAGATATCAGGACCAGGGGCCACAGGAAGGACAAAAGGCCGTGGCGAATCGCCATTGAAGACCCTGAAAAGAGGGGGCGCTATCCCGATATAATCCGCTTGAGCAACGGCGCTATTGCCACCTCTGGCAACTATGAGGTGTATTTTGATCGAGACAAGCTGTTTCACCACATAGTGAATCCCGCAACAGGCCGCTCACCAAGGGCAGCCAAAAGTGTGTCCGTGGTCTCCAAGACCACAATGGAGGCCGACGCCCTTTCCACCGGGATATTCGTTATGAGCCCTGAGGAAGGGATCCGATTTTCAGATTCTCTTAAGGGATGTGAATGCCTGATAGTTTCAGGCAGGGGGAAGAAGTTTATGTCATCTGGCTGGAGTAGGATGGCCACATGAGGTATTCCATCTCCCTCACCAAGGGGGGAAGTGTTGCGGGGGTGATTGCCGATACTGCAATCCCCCCCATTTTTTCTGCCATCGCCTTGGCCTCCTCCAAGCCCAAGAGATCGGCCTTGTTCAGCACCAACAGGGTTGGAATATGGCCAAGGTTCAATTCTTGCAAGACCTGGGTTACGGCCTTTATCTGCTCCTCCATGCGGGGATGAGTGGCATCCACCACGTGGAGAAGGAGGTCTGCATCATTTAGCTCCTCGAGGGTGGCTGCAAAGGCATCCATCAAGTCGCGGGGGAGATTCCTGATAAAACCCACCGTGTCCGTTATGATGGCCTCCCTTTCCCTTGGAAAGCGAAGTCGCCTGCTGCTGGGGTCCAGGGTCTCAAACATCCGGTTCCTCACACTCACCTGGCTGCGGGTGAGGGCGTTGAGCAGGGTGGATTTTCCCGCATTGGTATAACCCACGATGGAGATCACGGGCAGGCCCTTGGATCTTCTGAGCCTCCTCCTTCCCTGTCGTTGGTTCCGGATGGCTTCAAGCTCCCTCTTGAGCTTGGCGATACGCTCATGCACCCGCCTCCGATTTATCTCCAGCTTGGTCTCACCAGGGCCCCTTCCCCCTATCCCCCCTGTAAGCCGTGACATAGCAGTGTTCTTGGTGGCAAGCCGCGGAAGAAGGTAGCGGAGTTGGGCCAACTCCACCTGGATCTTCCCTTCCCTGGTGACAGCCCTTCGTGCAAAGATATCCAGGATGAGCTGGCTCCTATCGATGATCTTCATCTCTGTAAAATCGGTGAGGCTCTTTACCTGGGCAGGGGTGAGTTCGTGGTTGAAGACCAGCAGATTTGAACCCTTCTGGAGGCACAGGAGCACCAGTTCACTCAGCTTCCCCCTTCCTATCAGGAAGCGGGGGTCAGGTTTCTTGATGCGTTGGACTATTCTTCCCACCACCTCCAGGTCGTCTGAGAGGGCAAGCTCCTCCAACTCATCAAGGGCCTCTTCCTCCTCCCACCTGCTGCCCCATGTAACCCCCACCAAGAGGGCCTTTTCTTTCGCTTCCAGTGAGGCAGGGCCCCTGGCCTTTCCCAGTTCCTCTTCCAGGGATTGGATAAGGCCATGAAAATCCACCTTGAGCTGTCCGATGTCTGGCACCTTGGTCACCTGCCATCCCCTGCCGTCAATATTTGCAGGCAGGATGTTTGCATAGGTGATGGCCCCAGGGATACCCCGGGGGTCCACCTCCAATGAGACCATCAGGTCCAGCCTCAGTAGTACCAGGTCTGTGATGTCTTCTTCTGAAAGGGGTTCATTGTTGAGGTGAGTGTGAATGCATCTGAGGCCCTTGAGCCTTCCAGGGCCTTCCCTGAAGCCGCTGAGGTCAGGGATCCAGATCCTTCGGTGGTCTCCCACCACCACATAGGCCACCTCGCCCCGACGGGTGAGCAAAACGGCAAGCTGGCGGTTCAATTGGCGTGAAATGTCTGCCAGTTGGCGGGCCAGTTCAGCAGAAAGGATCTCAGTGGCAGACACCCTGC
>JALVMN010000082.1 GCA_027027005.1 Desulfobacterales bacterium
GGTGGCAGCCCAGGCCATATGCCAGGTGGCCCAGGAGACAGGGTTCCCTCCCGGGGTCATCAACCTTGTCTATGGCCAAAGGGAGGTAAACCAGGCAATCCTTTCAAGCCCTGAGATCCAGGGCGTGGGCTTTATCGGTTCCTCCCGGGTGGGCAAGGAAATCTTCGAGCTGTGTGGAAGGCTTGGCAAGGCATCCTCCATAAACGGAAACGGAAAAAATCACCTGGTGGTGATGCCCGATGCAGACCTTGAAAATTGCATCACCTGGCTCCTGAGGGCCTGCTTTGGGATGACCGGGCAGCGTTGCCTCGGAGTGGACAATGTGGTGGTGGTTGGGGATATCTACAATGAGGTCAAGGAGAGATTCAAGGAGGCCGCAGGGGCCATGAAGCTGGGATACGGGCTGGACGAGAGCGTCCAACTTGGTCCTCTTACCACCAGGGAGGGCCGGGACAAGGTGCTAGCCTGGATAGAGCGCGCCCTCTCAGATGGGGCCAAGATGCTGCTTGACGGTCGGAACCCACGAGTGCCCGATTATCCCAACGGCTATTTCCTGGCCCCCACCATACTGGATGACTGCCATGTGGACATGCCCTCTGCCAAGGAAGAGGCCTTCGGACCCGTGGCTGCCCTCATCAGGGCCGACAACCTGGATCAGGTGATTGACTGGATAAACACCAAGACAACCTACGGCCACTCGGCGTGCATCCTCACATCCAGCGGCAAGACGGCCAGGAAATTCGTCAGAGAGGCGAATGTGGGAAACGTGGGAGTAAATGTTGGGATTCCCCAACCTTACGCCTTTTTCCCGCTGGGCTCTAAGAAGGACTCCTTCATGGGCACTGCCAAGTCCAGGATGGCCTCCATGAGGCTCTTCATGGATGAAAAAACGGTGACAGCCAGGTGGGTCTAGAGCATCCCCTTTAGCTCAGCAAAGGGGAAGAGTAAACCTTAAACCAATACCAAGGAGGATAGCCATGAAAGCAATGATTACAGTGGCACTCACCGCAGCATTTATGATTTTGCTCAACCTTGGGGAGGTGAATGCCGTGGAAGGAAAGACAGGCGTAATCGTGGTGGACATCCAGGGGGACTTTACCACCTGGAAAAACGGCTCCCTTGCCGTAAACGGCACAGACGAGGCCTTCATAAAAAAGGTGGAGGAGGCAACCAGGAAACTCAAGCAAGCTGGATATATCATATTCGGGACCCAGGACTGGCATCCTGCAAACCATGTATCCTTTTACACCAACCATCCCGGCAAAAAACCCTTTGAGGCCATCAAGATCGACGGCCGCACCCAGATCCTCTGGCCGCCCCACTGCGTTCAGGGCACGGAAAACGCCCGCGTGCTCATAGACAACAACCTCTTCCTTGCCATCGTAAAGAAGGGCCAGGATCCTCGTTATGATTCCTACTCCGGCTTCCAGGACGACGGGGGCGCAAAGACGGAGATGGACGAGATACTGAAGAGAAACGGTATCAAAAGGGTGATAGTCTACGGCATCGCCACCGACTACTGCGTAAAGGCCACTGCCATTGATGCGGCAGAGGCCGGTTATCAGGTGGTAGTGGTGGAATCGTTGTGCCGAGGCGTGGCCCCTGACACATCCAAGGCCGCCATAGCCGAGATGAAGGCCAAAGGAATAAAGATAGTCAAGACCCTGGAGGATGTCCTTTAAGAAAATGGCCATAGGGCTATCCATACCCAGGATAGGGGCCGTGGAACTGGCCAAGGGACGCACCCGCTTCAGCGAGGACCTGGCCGCCAATAACACCCTGGTCTTGAAGCTCCTAAGGAGCCCAAAGGCCCACGCGCGCATCCGAAAGCTCGACACATCCAAGGCAAAGGAGGTCCCTCGGGTGGTGGGTGTCCTCACCTGGGAGGACATACCAGGGGAAAGGCTCTTCGGGCTGATCACCAAGGACCAACCCCTCCTGGCCCACAAAAAGGTCCGGTTCAAGGGGG
>JALVMN010000083.1 GCA_027027005.1 Desulfobacterales bacterium
TCTTTATATAGCGCCTAACATCACCCCGCCCTCGCCAGGGCGGGGTTTTTTGTCTATAGGGTTGTGATCTCCAAGGCATTAAAAAAGTAGCTTATCTCAAACTTGGCGCTTTGCTCAGAATCTGAACCGTGAACCACATTTTTCTCAATGTCAGTGGCGTATTCATACCTTATGGTCCCGGGCTTGGCCTCCTTGTAATTGGTGGCCCCCATCAACTCCCTGTATCTTTCTATCACATCGTCGCCCTCCAACACCATTACCACGCAGGGGCCTGAAGACATAAAATCCGTAAGACTCTCAAAGAACGGCTTGCCTTCATGAACCTGGTAAAAGCCCTTGGCCTGCTCTTTGCTCATTTTTACCATCTTCATGGCCACTATCTGGAAGCCCTCCTTCTCTATCTTGGACAACACCGCTCCTATCAGGTTTCTTTTCACCCCATCAGGCTTTATTATGGCAAGGGTCCTCTGTGTCATAGCTCTGCCTCCTCATAAATTTAATTCAAGGTCTGGGCCCGATGTAGCCCGGCAATTCACGAATCAATTCATCTATTTCCTCCCTGTTTTCATGTAGAAACCTCAGTATCTGTGAAGACTTCATCTTTATTGTGGCAGTGTCCTGGCGAAGGATGTCATGCCCTGGAATCAACATTTCGTGTTCATACAGGTAAAGGATTATGGCATCGTCTGCATCAGGTGTTATCCGGAATTCCCGCTTCATGAAATCGAGCCAATATCCAAACTCCCTGGGATGCTCCAGGTGTTCTACCGGCACATCCAGCTCATAGCTCAGGGCCTTCACGGTGCCTGGGATAATTCCAGAGCCGGCCAGAAAGTCCAAGACATGACTGATCTGGTGGATCAGTATGGCATCGGTCACATCAGGTGAGATGGCGATATAAAAATTGTCTGGATCGCTGGGCCTTGTCTTATGTAAATTTACCACCACGCTGCCAGGGCCACTCCTAGGGGAATCTGGAGAGTCTTCCTCAGGAAGGCCAAGGCCATGATATTGGTCTAGGTCTATGAATTTAATGCCCATACGAGCTCCCGTGAGCCCCTCTATATCAAGAGAAGAGAGGATCTCACGAGAGCGTCCATATGAGACCTGGCTCAATGAGGTTATCCTTGCACTTTGCTCGGCGGGAAAACGGTCCAAGTCTGCAAAAAACAGTTCTGCCTCCCTGCCCAAGTGGCATTTTTTGAATTTTTTCCCGCTCCCGCAAGGGCAAGGATCGTTTCTGCCTATTTTTTTCATGCTCCCATCCAATAGCAAAAGGCCCCCGCCAGGGAGTCTTTCATCCCTTTCAAGGGGCCCTTGGCCAGAAATTTGAGATTGCCTTTTAGGATGCCTGGGTTTCTACCTGGCCCCCTTGCTGTTCAAGATACTTCTGTTTTACCGTTGTTGCAAACAGTACTACGGGCCTGTACATCAGGTGGGCCCATTTTGCAAAGGGCACCTCCAGGACCAGCATGGGCACGGCCACGGCGATGTGAATGGCGTAAAGCACATAGGTGGTCAAGGGCCAGTCAAGCAGCCTGGTAAAATGCACCAAGATACCGGTTATGGTCACCAATTGCAGCAGGATCAAGAACATCCAATCAGTCCCGTGGGAGTTTTTATAAGGGGGTTTGGTCTTTTTTATCCTGCCGATCATTGCATAGGTGGTGGCATAGAGAAGCGCGCAAGTGCCATAGTAGCCCAGCAGTCGCCATGGGTGAAAAAAGGGATAAATAACATCGCGCTGAAACATGAGGGGTTCCCAAGAGAGTCCTATCACATGGATCCCGCCTGCAAGAAAGATAACCACCATCATGAATATGGAGCTGTAACCGGTCATGAGGAGCAGGTGGACCACCCACTGCATCCTGTCGGTGCACTCTCCAAATCTTTTTTGGGTCAAGAAATGAATTACAAAGGTCTTAAACTCGCTGACATACATCTGTAGAGGAATCTTGT
>JALVMN010000084.1 GCA_027027005.1 Desulfobacterales bacterium
CTCAGTGATTTGTTCCGCTGCACTTGCCCGAGAAGATGAAAAAGATAAAAAGGACCTCCCACCCAGGGCCTTTTCCGTATTCGCCGAATACCCTGGCGTGGTAATCCCCCCGGGGGAAGACAGCATAAGCATAGACCTTTATGTGAAAAACAAAGGCAGAAGTGATGAGGATGTCTTCCTCACGGTGACTTTTCTGCCCAAGGGCTGGAAGGCCTGGATCAAGACATACAGCTACGGGGTGCGAGGGGTCCATGTGGAAAGTGAAAAGACCCGAACCCTAACCCTGAAGGTTGAGCCTCCAAAAGGAGTAAGGCCCGGGGATTACAAGATTGAGGTGTTGGGGGAGAGCAGAGACAAGAAGTTGCGCTCCCGCACCCTGGTAACCGTAACCATAAAGGGTAAGGAAAAGGGCGAGGAAGACAAGGGCGTAAAGATATTGACCTCCTACCCGGTCCTAAAGGGGCCCACTGATGCAACCTTTGAGTTTTCCATTGAAGTGGAAAACAAAATTGACAAAGATGTCATCTTCAATCTCTCGGCCCAGGGGCCCAAGAACTGGGAGGTGAATTTCAAGCCCGCATACGAAGAGAAATACATCTCCAGCCTCAGGCTGAAAGAGGACCAAAGCCAAAGTGTGGCAGTGGAGGTAAAGCCTTTTCCATTTGCAAAACCTGGTGAGTACCCCATCCTGGTAAAGGTCTCTTCTCCTGAGGCAAAAGATGAAGCAAAACTCACCGTTGTGCTCACCGGCACTTACAAGATGGAGGTGGGTACTGCCGATGGACTTCTGTCCATGACCGCCCAGAGGGGCAAAAACTCTAATATCTCTATTTATGTAAAGAACAACGGCTCTGCCACACTTACCAATTTGGAGTTTTTGAGCTTCAAGCCTGAAAACTGGGAAGTAAAATTCTCCCCTGAAAAGATCGAATCAATAGCCCCGGGTGATCTCAAACAGGTGGAGGTAACCATCAAGCCTGCAGAGCAGGCCCTTGTGGGCGACTATTCTGTGACCCTTAACGTGGATGCTGGAAAGGTATCCAAGAACCTGGAACTCCGCGTTACGGTAAGAGCCTCCACTGCATGGGGATGGGTGGGAATCGGCATCATCATCCTGGTGGTGCTTGGCCTTGTCTTGATGTTTGCCAAGCTGGGAAGAAGGTAAGATGGGTGAAGATAGAATCATAGAGACCACTGATCTCACCAAGGCCTATAACGGCCAGGTGGCTGTTGACAAATTGAACTTTTTCGTGCGGGAGGGAGAGATTTTTGGGTTCCTAGGCCCAAATGGGGCCGGCAAGACCACCACTCTCCTCATGCTCCTTGGCCTCAGCACCCCCTCAGGGGGACGAGCGAGGGTGTGCGGCCTAGATCCAACCAGGGATTCCAAGAAGATCAAGGCCATGGTGGGTTACCTGCCGGAAAATGTTGGTTTTTACAATGACCTGGATGCAATCCAAACCCTGGAATTCATAGCTGACCTGAATCAGATCCCCAAGGACGAGGCACAGGGGCGCATCCACGAAGCCCTGGATCTAGTGGGCCTCGAGGCTGAGGCCAGAAAAAAAGTGGGGGCATATTCCAGGGGGATGAAGCAACGGCTTGGAATTGCAGAAGTCCTGATAAAAAACCCATCTATATTGTTTCTTGATGAACCCACCCTTGGGCTGGACCCAGAAGGGGCCACAAAACTTATTGACCTCATTGCACGACTGAACAGTGAAAAGGGCATCACGGTGCTTTTATCCTCGCACAATCTTTACCAGGTGCAGAGGATCTGCAATCGGGTAGGAATCATGATAAAGGGCAGGATGGTGGTCCAAGGCACCATGGATGAGCTGGCAAAGGAAAAATTCGGCCTGGACGACAGGCAGTATTCCCTCGAAGAAATCTACCTGAAATACTTCCAGGAGGCCTGAGGCCATGCATGGGTTGCTGGCGGTTTTCCGAAAA
>JALVMN010000085.1 GCA_027027005.1 Desulfobacterales bacterium
GGGCCCACTCCAAATTCCAATATTGGGCCAATGGGATTTTTTCACTATCTGAATTGTTGGAAGGCAGGAGGTGACCACCCATTCTCACCACAGACTTTTCACATGGGGATATGAGAGGATCCTTTGGTCCTTTGTGAGAATGGTCGCCTTTTCCTCACGAGCTGTTGCTACAATTATCTGGTCCGGGGGATCATCATGGAATGGTTGAGGTAGTATGGTTGACCTGTAGGCCAAAATAGGAGACAAGGGAACCAATCTCAGCTTGGGCATTTCAAGTGCTATCTTTATCCAATCTTCCGGATTACATGAGATGCCGATTCTACCTTTTTCAAGAAGTTTACTGAATTCCCAAGGCGATATTGCAGACAAAAGGAGTTCTTCATACGATTGAGTATTTTCAATAATTCCCTTAACCCGTGGCGAAAGTTTCTCGGGCGACATGTTCCACCATATCCAGGTATGGGTATCAAGGACATACTTCACCGTGCAGCCTCCCACATGTCAGGCCCAAGAGGAGTAATAATGTCCTTTTCAAACACCAATGTGTGCGAAAGCCTACCCGCTTTTACTTTATCATCTGCTTCCCTATATGCACTTATTTTGGCAATAGGTTTGCCCCTTTTAGTAACAACCACCTCTTCCTGGGTTTCAGCCACATCCCTCAGAATCTTTAGCGCATGCGCTTTAAATTCACTCACCCCTATTGTTTTCATTAGGCCAACCTCCTGCAAATAATATAATTAAAATAGTCAATTGAGATAGTCAATCAGTATTTTGCGATTTAACTTCCTCGTCTATCCTTCGCGTGTCCACGTGGTAGCTCTCACTATGAGTCAAAATCTTATATGGCTCCTCAACTTAAGGTTGTCTCCATCACACTTTGCCTTACACTGCCATTACTCTTGCAATTCTTGCGATATACCGACCATCCGTTTCAGCTGTGTAATCCGATAGAAAACACCCACTAGATCTATTCACTAACGCCCCCAGTCCAATATTATCCGCCCATTTTTGTACTGACTTCTGTAGGGTCAAAGATGGGGTTGGACTTAATAAGCCGGCTTAATGTTACCAATCTGTCGACCAAAGGTCCTGATCCGGTGGGAGTTGCTCGTTAAACTAACCAATTCCCTGGTTGCAACGGGAGCAGCAAATTCATCAAATTTTTCCTTGGCCATCCTTAACCATTCCATCGACTCGCCGGGGATCCTTACTTGAGCAGCTATGTTTTGAATTTCGAGCTATGTTTTGCTGTGACCTGCCTGAGTTACTCAGATTCAGGCTCACGCCCCTGCCTGCCCCCAAGTGGATACTGCGCGTCAGCAACTGCCTTCTTTGTCAAGGGAGTCTTTAGCATTTTTCACTTATTGGTTCTTGCCAGCCTGTCTACCGCCAGGTAGAGGAGAATCTCAATGATATACTCAGCCGGGTTATGTCTCATGCTATTAACATGTAGAAGGAGCTTCTCCCAGATCAGTTGAAGCCAATAGGAAATGGTTGCGGACTTGTCATTAGTCCTCTCTGAACAATCAGACCACATAGCCTGGCAGTTCAGAGCCCATGGCAAGAACTCTCCTTACATCTCCCCCTCACAAAATATACCGACTTAATGAACAAAAAATAGGACCTCAGACCCTTACGGTCAAAATTGGGTTGCCACAACGGGTCATTTTTCAGTTGCCATTTCCAGATCGGGTTAGAAAATACAGCCCTGTCTGCAAGAAAGCTGGTTGAGACCAGGAGACCTCATAACGATTTGTTATGGGGGTCCTCCGATGAGTTGAGGAAGTGTTGATACAAGCCTTCAAGGCTCGACGAGTCATTTATTTGGTTGTTCTTGAGATACGTTACTACCAGGGCAAAGGGGTAGCTCCACACCTGAAAGTTGTACCGAGTCGAACTTAATTCACGTCTCTCTGGAGGATTGAAACATTGGTTGGCGAATCCAAAGATTTCCCTTCCCAAGAGCCACCACTTATCGGTGTTTGCTTCAAAGCACGGGGGCAACAGGGCATTGGGAGGACACGACACGGACCTTTCTTCACCCCGTTACGGGCAACACCAAAAGATATCCCATCCTGTAAGAGAGGTTGCAGGCGAGGTGCAACCGAATCAACCCGGTCCTCCGTGAAAAGACCTGCCCACCTGAGCTCAGGCTTCAACACCTCAAGATGATTTCGCAGCTTTTCATTGAACCTAGGCTCCTTCAGCTCACTCTTAACCTCGCACAAAATAAGATCCACTTCTCCTTCGGGTGTACTAAGAAAATCTGATGGGGCTATACCACGTTCCGGTTGGCAATGATACGGATGACGGATGGCAAGTCAATCTATTTCCGTTTCGGCTTGCCCCCACTCCGGAGAATGTAAAATCAACCCCGTCGTGAAATAGCCATTGAGACGGAGATAAAGCATTGTAAGTATCTCATAGAAGTTGGATTTTGTCATCCTCTTCCTCTTCGATTTCTTTAACCTCATGACGACTAATCCCCCTTCAGCTGCTATAGCTGGTCAGGCAAAATCCTCAGGGTCCAAATTCACCCAGTAGACCTCATCATGACTCAGGTTCCATTCCATCTCCTACGCTAGTCTCCCACTCATCCATTTCCTTGTTGAGCGCCTCGTCCTTCTCGACCTCAGCGGCACATTGGTGCAATTCTTCTTCACACTTGGCAAGTTGCTCTTCCAGCAATTCCGTCATGATTTTGCTTCGCTTACTGGACCCGGTTTTCCCTGGAGGGGATAAAAGAAGTCGCTGGGTGAAGTTGAAAAAGCTAGTTAGTGTCTTGACTTCACACTGCCATAACCCCCTCACCGTATTGCGCCACTCGATAATCTGCTGTTACAAGCAGCAGCCCCTCAGAGCGTGCCTGGGCAATGAGCATGCGATCGAACGGATCTTTGTGAAGAGGTGGCAAGGAGTGAACCCTTAAGGCATGCTCAGCCATTATGGGAAGTTCTGAGTATCCGTGGGCAACAAGTTCTTTTCTCAGTCTATAGGGGTCAACCTGGAAGTCTTTCCTTCCGAGACTCAACTTTATCACTATCTCCCACAGGCTCGCCGCGCTGAAAAAGAGGCTATTTTCAGGAGAAGACAACAGCCGGAAGGCCGATTTACTGAGCCTATCCGGGTTCCCCGCCGCCCACAAAAGCACGTGTGTATCAAGAAGCAATTTCATGATCCTTCGCCTTCCTCGAAAAGTTCTTTCATTTCTGAGGCCCCCATGGTGTCAAAATCATCAGGGACTGAGATCTCGCCTGACATAAATCCTAGCCTTGCCCCTCCTTCTTGCTCTTCCGCGGTCAGAGGTACCACCTTCACCATAGGTTTTCCCGCCTTTGCTATGATGAAGGCATTTCCCTTGGCCGCCTCTTCCACGAGTCGCGACAAATGGGTTTTGGCCTTATGAATGTTGATAGTTTGCATGGGTCACCCTCTCATTCGGATTTAGTCCACTGAACTTAGTCTATATATGAGAGTCCTCCTTGTCAACCTTCATTAATGACTTCGGCCTTACCGCTCTTAGCCCCACCCAGGCCGAGGACTTCTATGAGATGGTGACAGAGCGCCACCTTAACTCCTCAATGATCATTACAAGCAATCGGCCTCCTCAAGACTGGGTGGCCCTGTTCCCGGATCCGGTTATGGCCAACTCCGCCCTTGACCGTATCTCACATCATGCCCATCACATTATCATAGAAGGAGGTGAGTCCTATAGGAAGAAACTGAGGCCAACTTATTCCGGGTGAAATTTTAACCCCTCTTATGGCAAAAGTGGGGAATTAATGTGGCCCCGGGGGTGGGGAAATAACTTGGTCATTGACACAGGATGGGCTTCATCCAGGATCACACAGTCATAATTGAGGTCCAGCAGATAGTCACAGGCCTCGGACCTGTGGGTAATGAGGCCCGCGGATACAATCCCTACGCGCCGGGGGCACTTTCGTATGCCCTCAGGCCCATAAACAGGATATTGGATCCCATTTTCATCTACCCATTGTCTGCCATTCCAAACAGCAGAGGGCATGTCCAGCAAATCGGCCATTTCAGCCTGCCATTGCCACCGTAGTGTCTTGGGGCATATTATGAGAATAGGACGAGTTCCGGTAAGAGCTATTAGTAGCGCTGAAACGGCGAGTTGCAGAGTCTTCCCAAGGCCAACTTGATCGGCGAGCACAAAGCGAGCCTTTCCGGTGGGGCCCATGTGGGCGTCAAAGACCATCTTTATAAAGTATTTCTGGTGCTCCCAAAGTCCCGATTCCTTCCTGAATACAGGGGCCTCTATGATGGCCGATGCCGGCTTTTCGGCAGGAACTTGCTCTTCTCTTTCAATCCAGACTTTTGTATCCCTTATGACGGAGCGCTCGGCTATACGCTCAATGTCACGTACAACAAGCTCGGTGAGTGGCACGGCATAGGGGGAATTCCACAAGGCGTCAAACTCTTCCTGGACCCATTCAACTGCTTCTGGGGATGAGTCTTCCCACAAGAGTTCGTAATTGACTTGCCACGCCGATTTTGACTCATTGATGCTTCCTATGAATGATGTCTTAGACCCGTCAGCAAGGGTGATCACTCCGGCCTTGCCATGAATCAATCCAAATGCTGACTCCGGCAATACCCTGACCTGCAGTTTGCCGTCACTCAGGAGATCAAAGAGGCGCCTGAACCGCTCGCGCGCCTTGGGCTCCCCCGGGCCATCCACCAAGTCCTCTGGCCGAGATGCGCACCATGCCCTCCAGAGGCCTAGCTTGGCGGCGGAGGCCGTCTCCACGTCACGAAGGTCAAGCTGGGAGTTGCACACGACCCGCACAGGGCCTTTGACCGATTCTATGGTCTCTCCAGCAATCTCCAACAGGGAAGATGAAAAATACCCGGCAATGCGGTCATAGGCAAGAGCACCCTTGAGGCGGGTTTCAAGGAAGGTTTTGTCGAGTTTCTGCCGTCTCGAAGAGAACCGATGAATCATATAAGTAAGGTCCAATGGATTTAAGTCGGTTAAAAATTATTGCTCCAGCTTTCTCAACTTTGCTTTTACCTCCTTGACAAAGGCCACGGCATTGTTGAGCGTTGACTCTGCCTCCTTGCTGGATGGGGAATATCTTGGGGCGTAATCTGAACGCTGCCTCAAATCAAAGGCTTCATGAAGCCATTTGGAAAATTCCTTGGTAAACACGCCTGTCTTTACATAGTCCTTGTCAAAAAGGGATATGGCTCCGCTATGTTTTGACGTTTCCATCTTGCGGGAGGCAAGGAGAGCCAGCACAGAATAGAACATTGCATAGTAAGCACGATTTATGGAGGCCCTAAAGAGCTTGTTTTCGTATAGAAGGCGAGCTGCATCCAGGGACTCCTGGGCCTGTTCAAGCCTATAAGAGATAAGGGCCTTTATATTTTCGGTGATCATGCCTGTATTCCTTCACGCAAAATGTTCGATACCAGCGTGCTTTCCGACATGGGACCCATCTCAAAATCTTTTTTTTCAATGACCACCGTGGTGATCACGCGGTCGTTGTCGAATCCCACCTCCCATGCGATTTGGCGGATTAGCCTGTCCACGTGCTCGTCAACCTTTTCCAACACGATACAAACGTCAAAATCAGAGTCCCATTTAGCTTTCCCTCTGGCGCGAGAGCCAAAGGCCCATATCTGCGCATCAGGGAAGATAGCCCGAATCCGCCCCGCAAGCTCCTTAAGTATTTTTCTGTCTTCTTGCTTCATTGTAAGTGCAGTTGTCCTTTTGAGCGTCTCTTGGGAGGTTGATAAAATTTTTCATCTCTAGCACGAAGGCTTGACTTCCGCTAAATTTAACAAACTCATCCTGGCTCATGTCACGACTGCTCCGTATTTAATAATTTCCTGATATATGGGAAATTTCATAAATAAGCCTTCCTTCCACTCCTCCTGTGTTGCAAATAATGGGCTAAACATAACATCATATTCCATTCCTACGTCAAACAGCATGTGCACTACAGCCTGCTCCTCCCTCCAGTGAAGCTGTCGTGAGGTAATGATCAACAGATCAATGTCGGAATGTATGTCATCATCCCAAATTATGCGTTAAGGATGTAATTTTCTAAACAAAAGTGCCTCCGAATGTAGTAATAGAAGGGCATCTCAAGAACCAACAAAACTACAAAGGAGGCACT
>JALVMN010000086.1 GCA_027027005.1 Desulfobacterales bacterium
AGGCCCACTAGAAGCTCGTGACTTTGTTCTACCCGCCCTTATAAACCATGTTTATACTTTCCACGTACCTCCTTATCCCCTTGCAGATCCCATCTGCCAGGAGTGCCTGGTAGGTAGGGCTCATCAAGCGCTTTCTTTCGGTGGGATTGGTGATAAAACCGGTCTCAATTAGAACAGATGGCATCTGGGCTCCTATGAGCACATAGAAAGGGGCCTGCTTAACCCCAAGGCTTCTCACATACTTGTACCTTCTTTTCAGCTTGGAGGTCATGTCCCTCTGGATACAGTGGGCCAGTCGGCTGGATTCATGGATCTTTGTGTTGAGCATCAGGTCATTCAATATGGCCTGAAGGTCACTGATGTTTTTCTGCGACACGGCATTTTCCCTGGCAGCCACCAGCATAGCCCTCTCGTCTGTGGCCATGTTGAGGAAATAGGTCTCTATCCCCTGGACCCTTCTGTTTCGATGGGCATTTACGTGTAAGGAGATAAAGAGGTCTGCCTTTTTCATATTGGCGATGGCCGTCCTTTTTTCAAGGGAAAGAAATCTGTCGCCGGTTCGAGTCAAATAAACGTCATAGCCCTGGGCCCTAAGCCTTTTCGCCAATACCTTGGCAAGCCTTAGCACAATATCCTTTTCCTTCACGCCCCCCCTGTAATAACAGCCCGGGTCCTTGCCCCCGTGGCCAGGGTCTATGACCACCCTTTTTACATTGAGCCCAAGCTGGCGAGCCAGTGAGATGGAACCATCAGGTTTGCCAGATCTCTTGACCCCTTTGTTTACCGGACGCCTTTTCCTGAAGACCTTGGTCCTGGATGCCACCTTGGGGCCTTTTTTCTTTTTTACATCCACCACGATCCGATACGGCTCATAGAGGTGAAAGACCTTGTAGCTTCCAATGCTTTCTAGATCCAGCACAACGCGGACCACGCGCTTTGAGTACTGTGCGGCCCTGGCCCTCTGGAGCAAGCCGTCGCCTATGGGAATCTTGCTGTCTATCTCAGAGGAGACCCGAGCGTTCTTGATATCGAGATAGATCCTGGCAGGCTTCCCATATTCTGGATCAGAGCTCAAAAAATCGTGGCGGTATTCCACGGGTTGGTCCATATCAATGACCACCCGGGTGTAAGTGGGAGTGGACCAGTGTCGTATCCCCTTGAGACTGGCTGTCTTTTCATTGCTGGAGGTACGCCTTTTTCTCTCGGCCTCTTCCTTTTTTGCCAGGACACCTCCCAGCTTTTCCAGCATGAGTTTGCCCTTGGGCCTCATGTCCCCATTGGGGAATTTGAGGTCCAGCTTTACAAACTCCACATAGGCCTTGGTGGGATTCTTCTTGTATTCCAAGTAAATTTGACCGATGCGGTATTGTGCGTCATCGGCCAGGCGATGGTCTTCATAGTCTTCCACCACCTTTTGGAAGAGCTTGATTGCCATGTCCAGATCTTTTTCTAGGCCTGAAAAGACATAAAGCCGCATGTAGAGCCTTGCGGCCCTGTAAAGGGCCCAAGGGGCTTCCTTGGAGTGGGGATACTTTTTGTAAAGCTTTTCGTATTTGGAGATACATCGAATCCAATTGTGCCGGAACTTCTTTCTCTTCCCGGTCAGCGACTTTCTGCAGGAATCTGCCTGGGCCAGCAGATACCCAGGCTTGCTCCTTGAAGCAGCCTCGGAAGGGTGGAGGAGGGAAGATGAAAAGAACTGGCAGACCAACAAAAAGAATATGAAGAGCACCGCAGCAGGGGAAAACCCACCACAATGCCTGGAACTGGGTTTTGGTGCCTTACCTTTCATCACCCTAGGCTAATTTCTCCCCTTGTTTGGAATCCACATATTCTTTTAGCCTTGAAAGCTCCACCAAGGCATCCAGAGGAGTCATACTGTTGACATCCAACTCCCTTATCCTCCTCAACAAGTACCCATCCGGACTCTCAAAAAGGTTTAGTTGAAGTGCCCCGCCGCTTCTTAGACCCTCAGGTCTCCCAGCCCTGCTCCCTCCCGCATTTTCCAATTCCTCTAGAATCTCTTTTGCCCGCCTTATCACGCCTTCAGGGAGCCCTGCTATCCTTGCCACCTCTATGCCATAGCTCCTACTGGTCCCTCCAGGAAGGAGCTTTCGCAAGAATATCACCCTATCATTCCATTCTCTCACCGCAATATTGAAATTCTTGACCCTGCTCTTGGCGGCCGCAAGCTCTGTGAGCTCGTGATAGTGGGTGGCAAAGAGTGTTCGGACCCCAACTCCACCCAAGTCGTGGAGTGCCTCTGCCACTGCCCATGCAATGCTCAGGCCATCGAAGGTGCTGGTGCCTCTACCGATTTCATCCAGGATCACCAGGCTCCTTGGTGTGGCATGACGGAGTATGTTGGCCGTCTCGGTCATCTCCACCATGAAGGTGCTCCTGCCCATGGCAAGGTCGTCAGAGGCCCCAACGCGGCTAAATATCCTGTCGGTTATTCCTATGACGGCCTTGCGGGCGGGCACAAAACTCCCCATCTGTGCCATGAGTACTATGAGGGCGGTCTGTCTGAGGATGGTGGACTTTCCGGCCATATTGGGGCCGGTTATTATCAGTATCTGCTGGTCATGGGGATCAAGGTGGATGTCATTGGGCACGAACTGCTCTTCTCTGACGGTCTGCTCTACCACAGGGTGCCTTCCTTCAATGATGTGGACCTCTGGGTCACTGACGATCTCGGGTCTGCAGTACCCGTGATGGGTCGCAACTTCTGCAAAGGAGCAAAAGACATCCACCTGGGCTATTATCCGGGCGGTGGCCTTAATCCTCTGATGCTGGGCACCCACCCTTTGCCTCAACTCCTCGAAAAGTCTCTGCTCCAGTTCCACCCTCTTTTCCTCTGCCCCCAGCACGCGCTCTTCCATCTGCTTCAGCTCCGGGGTGATGTAGCGCTCCGAGTTCACCAGGGTCTGTTTGCGAATATAGTGTTGAGGGACCAAGTGCAAGTTGGGCTTTGAGACCTCGATGTAGTAGCCGAACACCTTGTTGAACCCCACTTTGAGACTGGATATGCCGGTGCGTTGCTGCTCTTGGGCGGCCAGTTTGGCAATCCAGGCTTTGCCACCGCGGCTGAGGTCAATCAGATGGTCCAGTTCCTGGTTGTACCCTTCCTTTATTACCCCACCATCCCTTATCACAGCAGGGGCATCTTCTCTGACCGCCTCCTCTATCCACCGGGCTATGTCTTCCAGACAGTCAAGGGCTTCCGAGAATCCCGAGAGCAAGGTGCTGAGGCTCTCTGAGAGGAGGGATTTCAATTCTGGAAGACGACGGGCCGAATTCTTGAGGGCTAAGAGGTCTCGAGGATTTGTCCTCCCTAAGGCTATGCGACTGTTAAGCCTTTCTAGGTCGTAGATATTTCTCAGTATGTTTCTTATGTCCTCCCTCAACCACGAAGAGTCCTTGAGGGAAGACACCGCGGCCAGGCGCTCTTCAATGGCCTCCGGCTCTATCAGGGGATAACTTATCCATCTCCTGAGAAGCCTCGCCCCCATAGGAGTCAAGGTTCTATCCAACACGCCTACAAGAGAGCCTTTCTCCGTGCCCCTCCGCATGGTTCTCAGGAGTTCCAGGTGCGTGCGGGTGGACTCGTCCAGAAACATGGCCTGGCCAAGGTGGTAGGTGGAGAGCTCTTTTATGTGATTTGGGTTCCCCTTTTGAGTCTCACTCAGGTAGTAAACAAGGGCCCCTGCCGCTTCAAGGCCCTTCACCATGCCCTCACATCCAAACCCTTCCAAAGAGGCCACACCCAGCTGTTCCTTGACCACTGCGGCCCCTGTGGAAGGATCATAATCTTGGGTTGAGATGACCTCCAGGCGACAATGGATCTTAGAAGAGATGTCATCCAGTTGATCTCTTTCCAGAACCAGGAGTTCTGCAGGGGCGATCCTTCCAAGCTCGTCCAGCAATGTCTCCCAACTCTCAATCTCGGTGATCTTGAACTCGCCTGTGGACAGATCGGCGTGGGCAAGGCCGTACCTGTCTTTTCCCACTGAGATGGCGGCTATGTAGAGATTTTCGCTCCCCTGTAGCTCGTCTTCCTCCAGGAGGGAGCCCGGGGTTACCACCCTGACCACTTCTCTCCTAACAATGCCCTTGACCTGCTTTGGGTCCTCCACCTGCTCGCAGATGGCCACCTTGTAACCAGCCCTTACCAGCTTTACCAGATAAGACTTTGAGGCATGGTGGGGCACACCACACATGGGAACGGGCTGACCCTGAAATTCCCCCCTTGAGGTAAGGGTTATGCCAAGGATCTTTGCCGCCACCTCTGCATCCTGGAAGAACATCTCGTAGAAGTCGCCCATGCGGAAAAACAAGATGGCATCGCGGTGCTCTTCCTTTATGCTCAAGTACTGTTTGAGCATAGGAGTGATGCCGGCCATTTTATTTTTCCTCAGGGCGGTAGGGTAGTTTCCACAAGACCCTGTCAGACCTTGTGGAGTCCTTTGACAAGGAGGTTTCCACCAGAGTTATGCTGTCCCAATGCTTGCAGTTAGGGCACTGCCACTGGAGGTCAGGTGGCTCAAGGCCGCACTGGGAGCACTGGAATTTCAAAAAAGGGACATCCAGGTGTGCCAGGAGTTCCTCATAGGCCTCAAGGGCCTCCTGATCCCTGCCATGGGCCAAGAGGATATGTCCCTGAAATCTCCTGGCTTCCCATAGCTGGGGGGCCAACTCCAAGGCCCTTCTAACCTCGCGGAGTGCGCCTTCCAAGTCATCCTGGCTGTAAAGGTATCGGGAAAGCGCAAGGTGGGTGAAGGCATCAGAGTTTAGTGCAAGGGATTCCCTCAGAAAGTCCTCGATTGGTTTTAGGTTTTTCATCTTGGAATAAGCCCCTTCCAGGCGCCTGTAAGCCAAATAGGTGAATTGCGGGGCTACATGGACTATTTTTTTCCATGTTGAGATGGCCTTCTTGTAATCCCCTTTTTCAAAGAGAAGATCTCCCAGGTGCAGGTAGGCATCCACACACCTTTGGTCTGTGGAGATGGCCTTTGAAAAATAGGACTTTGCCTTGGACAACTCCCCCTGCTCCTGTTTGGCCTTTCCCATCTCCACCAGATGATGGGCTAGGATATTTCTATGGTTTTCTCCAGAAAGTTTTGAGATCTTCTGCCGTGTCTTAAAGGCATTCTCCCAGTCGCGCTGTTCCTCGTAGATCCTCTCGACCTCTTTTAGCACCTTTAAGTCAGAAGGCCTCTTTTCTGCCACCTGGAGAAAGGTATCAAGGGCCCTGTTCAGGAATCCGCCCTTCTTGTAATCAAGACCCAGGTCGAACAATGCCTGGAGTTTTATTTCTTGGTCCACATCATGGCGGAGTATGATGCTCTGGCGGATACGGATGGCCCTTTCAATGTCCCCCTTGGATCTGTAAAGATTTCCTAACGCCACATATGTTTCAATGGTGTCTGAGTTGACCTGGACGAACTTGGTGAACTCTTCTATGGCGCTATCAGTCTCGTCAGAGAGGATATACTGGATGCCCTTGAAAAAGGCCTCATCCCCTTGGGAGGCTGACGATTTCTTGGACTTTTGAGATCCTCGGGTGCGGGAGATCAGCTTCAAAGACAAAACGCCGAGGCCAAAGGCCCCGACCAGGGCTGCCATAATTCTCAAATTGCCAGGGTCTTGAAACCACTGAAAAAGAGAATCCATCACGGACGTTTAGCTCCTTGCCCGTTTTTGAACCCTGACATGGGCTAAAAAGGGATTATTCTGTTTTTTCACTTTCAGGGGATTCCTCACTAGTAGGGGTTCCCACAGGCTCAGCCGTTACTGGGAGATTGCGCAGGGAGCTGAGCTCCTTGTCCCTTTCTTCGATCTCTTTGAGCAGGGACTTGATCTCGCGGCGCTGCTTGAGGTGCTCACCCAACCCATAGAGCCCTGTAAAGAGCACGCCTAGCACAAATGATATTATGATGATTATGAACAAGGGGGTATTTGGGGTCTCGAAGCTCACAAAAAGCAGATCCACCTTGAACTTAACCATTGTGGTCATGGGCACGTAGTTCTGAACTGCCACAATCACCACCAGCAACAGGAAAAGGATAATAAAAACGGCTTTGATGTGCTTCATTTCTCTCCTCCAGGTTCATCCTTGATCCCCTTGAAGTAGGGGGCCAACTT